>JAUVKW010000065.1 GCA_030596025.1 Bacteroidota bacterium
GATAGTCTTCCGGTAAAACCTGCGGATTAAAATTACTTTCTCCGTCAAGGTCTTCCCGTTTAAATTTCTGACTAAATACTTCATAGACTTTGTCCAGCTTTAATCCTTCGGATGTTTCAAAAGCAGAAATTGTAGAAATGGCCTGAGCAGCCAAAGCCCTTCTATCAACAAGAAAAAGAATTCTCTTTGCATAACCTGATTTTAACAACCGATAGAAAGATGAAACAACAGTAAATGTTTTACCTGTACCGGTAGCCATTGCCAGAAGCATTCTCTTTTTGCCATCAATCAGTGCCTGTTCAATGGCTTCAATTGCTTTTACCTGATAAGGCCTTAAGCGGGTAATTGCATTAACCTGATTGGCTGTAAACCAACTTTCAGCAGACTCCTTATCTCTATTGAATTTATCCAGCAAGGCCTGTGGAGAATGAAAGTCACTCAATTGGTGAGAGGTATTTTCCTTTTTCCTTACATCAAGATGAAATATCAGCTCACCATTTGTTGAATATAGAAATGGAACTTTATATTCCCGCCATTCACCTATAGTATTAGGCACACCTTTGGAATAACGTTTAGCTTGCTCAAGAACATTTTCTGCACCAACAGCGATTTTTTTAGCTTCAATTATTCCTAGTAGCTGTCCATTGACAAACAAAGCATAATCTGCCGGGCCTGTTTCTGTGGAGTATTCCTCTACAGCAAAACCATTGAGGTTTGATATATCTAAACCTTCTTTGTATGGTATTATTTGCCAATTCAATAAAGAAGACTTTAGTCTCTTATCAATTCTACTTTTTCTGGTTATTTTCTCTGATTCAGTCATATAATCTCTTTGCTATAATCTATCTTGCTCATCATAGTACATAAGCATTCTAGACAAAGAGTTCCTTAATAATTCAGACAGATAACATATATTCGAATATCAATATTGTCATCACAGTAAATATAGCATATTTAGAATAAATATTATTCCGGGTATATAATACATTTACAGAATGGAAATACATTTGCTGAATGTAGCAAATTCCTGTAAAACATTAATTAGCTTGTGCGTGCTGACCTATTTATTTTCAAAGATAAATAATTCTTCAATAGTCACTGAAAATACATGAGCTAAGTCATAAGCAAGTCTTAATGAAGGATTGTATTTGTTTTTCTCTAAAAAAACAATAGTCTCTCTTCTTACATTTACCTTTTTAGCGAGTTCTGCTTGTGTTAAGTTATGTTTTGCTCTGAATATTTTTAATTGATTAGTCATTTTGAAACACCAAACTTTCAATTTATTATGCTGTTTATTTAATGTTAATTCCTTCATATTTAGTGCTTTCTGCTTATTTAATATATTGCATGTTATAGAACCTTATTATTATCATCTAGCATAATTGTTTCCTTTTTAAAAGAAAAGCCAAAAGTTTTCATTTCGTCTAAAATAGGTTTGTACATTTCTTTTGTAGATGGTATACATACTCCTGTACTTGTAATTTTTCTTTCTAAAATTAGTTTTGCAGCAATAGCAGGTGGTAATGAAACTGCTCTTGACATCGCAGAATCACCATATGGAATACCTTCATTCAACATGCTTGAAATTCGTTTTTCTTTCCTGTCAGAAAATTCAACAATCATTTCGTTGTGGACGATAATCATATCTTTTTCATAGGGTTCATATGTCATTCTTTTCAACATTAAATCTACAAGGAGATTTGAATTTGTACCTCTATTTATTGATATCTGGACATTATCAAATAATCCGAGCCAATCTAATTTATTAATAAAATCATCATTAGTCTCCATATTTAATGATTTGGCAAATTTCATCTTAATATTTTCCGTGGTTGGTGAGTTAATAAGGTTGGCAATAAATTGGCTATAAGTTGTATTATCAAAATCCTTTTCTTCGGTATTCTCAATCAATTTTATTTTTAGAAGATTTGTCATCGTGTTACAATAACCGATAAATCGTAACAGTCCTTTGTAAATAGAAATATTTTCATCCAATCCAAACTCTTTTATATAGCGTGTGCTGTCGCTGCTAGGATATGTTTCAAATGCTCCAATTCCGTGTAGGTCTACCAATCTGTTATGCTCAAATTTTTTGGATACTTCAATTACCTTTCCATCAACTTGATATGTTGCCGGCGATACCGCTGAACGCATAAGCCCGTTTGGATCCCATGAAAATTTATAGCCCCATGGATTACGATTATACTCAAATGAAGGAATGCCTGCTCCATAGGAATCAATTTTGGTAATTTTGCCTGCCTCAGAATGAACCTCATCAATCATTTGTTTTAAGCCCATGTTGTCAAGGCCAGGATCCTCACCAAGTTCGGTTAGAATAAGAGTTTTTTGTTTTTTTGCTTCTTCATCGAAACATTCAATCCCAGGATGTTTAAAGTCGGTTGTTATCATTGGTGTTTTATGTTTCAGACATAATTCGGCAACAATTACATGAGTTGACCGGGGTGTCATAGCAACAACAATCTCAACATCCTTTATTATTTTTTCTAAAATATCAACCTGGTCAATTGTCCAACTAACTGATGTTCCAAGAGATCTTTCTGCAATTACTTTCTCTGCTTTTGAAACGGTACGTGTTGCAATAGTAACTTCATATTTACAAATATCAATAAAATAATCGACCATAGGTTTAACTACATATCCTGCTCCTAAAATTGCAACTTTCCTCATTTTATTATCCTTTCTTATAATTGATTAAATTTTCGTCCTTAATGGTGTGTAAATGCAATTGCATTTATTCCCACTATAGCTAAAATACAAGATATTATACTGTCAGGCAATAACTATTTGCAGTATACTATAGAACTTTACTACAAAAGCACAAGGGTGGCGCCGTATCCATATTCCATAAATGATGCGTCCTGATACCTGAGTCTTTTGTATTTATCATCAAGTGCTTTTCGTAACTGGTACTTTAGCTTACCGGCGCCGGTGCCATGAATGTAAATTATTCTTTTCTGCCTGTTACGAATGGCTCCTTCCAGGGAAACTTCAAACCTGTCCATCTGGATTTTAAGTATCTCACGGGCTGAAAGGTCCTTATGGTCATCAACGATATTTTCGATGTGCAGATCTACTTCTTCGGCATTTTGTTTTTCTGATTTAGGATGTGTTTTTTTCTTTAAGTCCAAAGAACTATTTCCGGGTTTCTCAAGGTAGCTATGAACAGGAAATTTTTCCATGGAGCCTTTCTTCTTTTTCTCCTGTGAAATAATTAACAGTAAGGCATTTTCAGTGAAAAATGAATTTTCAACATAGGAAGCTGGATTATCCAGTTTTTCCTGAACCAGGGAAAGTATTCCTACATCCGGGTCTTTGTAAGTATAAGTACCTTCCCTGAAAAATAGAATCTGGTACTTCAGATTCATATTTTCATCTTCCATCCAGTCAGGTAAATATCCCAAATGTACTTTTTCACCGGGAGCCAGATCATCTTTATCCAGATTTTTCATTCCATCCGGCATCTCCTTCCCCAACTGAAATAATATATGGTAAGCACTAATATTGATTAGATACATATTCGTAATCAAGCCCATCTCGTTTTCCTGTGGCACAAGAGCAAAATATACTCCGGGCTGCTCCTCAATTTTTTTTCTCTCTTTCCCAGCTTGCATATCACGTTCAATAGTTTCCGGTTCATCTTCAGCTTCCATCTTTGGTTCAGTCGTTTCCTGTTCCTTTTCAACTTCTATCTTTGGTTCAGCCTCTTCTTCTTTTCGGAAGCTATCTTCAAATCCTCCGGCAGGAATTAGCTGAGTTATCATACAAGGTACCGGAAAGCCATCTCCGCCTTCTACCATTACCATATTTGCATCCACAATCTCAACTATGATTCCACCCCCAATTTCATCCAGAAACTTTACCTTATCCCCTACATTAAATCTCATAATAAATTGTTTTCAATTCAAGTATTACCGATATAAAGTTAAACAAAAAGTCGAAGGCTTGCCATGTAAAATGCGACAAAGGAGCAAATTTCACTGTGGTTGAATCCACTAAAAAATAAGCAAACACTGTCAGGTCCTGCGGACCCTGACAGGTTTTTCATATTCAATTAGGTTAAGGTTGAATAAACAGGAGTTATTGATTCTTGTCTGTTTTTTTGTTTTACTTTGCGTGTCGAAAAAATAAAGTATGCAAACACGCACAAAGGGAATATTATTTGCTTCTATAGCCGCATTGATGTGGGGTGTTCTTGCGATAGCATTAAAAGTTGCACTAAACTATCTCCCTCCAGAAACCCTTGCATGGTTTAGATTTTTTGTTGCCTTTATTATATTGGGTTTATATTATTTAATTTTCCAAAGGAAAGGTCTTAAAATATTAATAAAACCACCTCTTCTTTCTCTTGTGGCTGCCCTGTTTTTAGGACTGAATTATTTTGGTTTTATATATGGCCTGAGTTTCACATCCCCCGGAAGTGCACAAATCTTTATCCAAACCGGACCTTTGCTGCTTGCCATTATAGGGATTCTTTTGTTTAAAGAAAAAATAGGCTTACGTAAAATTTCAGGATTTATAATAGTAAGCCTAGGCTTCGGACTATTTTACTCCGAACAAATTCGAACCGCAATAGGAAGTATGCCGGGCTACAATAAAGGCGTAACATGGATCATAATTGGAGGTATATCCTGGGCTATTTTTGCCAGTCTACAGAAAATACTGGTCAAGAATTATAAGGCCGGACAGTTAAACCTGGTTATTTTTGGTCTAAATGCAATTCTTTTCCTGCCCCTGGTTGACTTTAGTCCTTTTGCTATAATGAGCCCGGGACAGTGGATACTGATAATTGCTCTGGGTATTAACACCTTAATTGCCTACGGATCTCTTGCCCTGGCTTTAAAATACATTGATGCAAATAAAATCAGTGTCATACTTACACTCAATCCCATTATTACCTTTGGAGCAATGATTTTGCTGGAATCTTTAGCTGTTTCCTGGATTCAGACTGAAAAATTTTCCACACTTGCCTTATTGGGTGCTTTTGTTGTGGTAACAGGTGCACTATTGGTGATATACTCCAGGAAAAAAAATAAAACATCTCCATAAGTTTATTAATAGTCAGCATGATATGAATATTAGTCTCGCAGATATTGACCTTAAGAAGTTGCAATATTCTCTTCCTGATAAAAAGATTGCAAAATATCCCTTATTAGCAAGAGATGAATCAAAGCTCCTTGTATATAATAAAGGGGAAATTTCTGACCATAAATTTCATGAACTCCCTGAACTAATTCCCAGTAACAGCCTGCTCGTTTTCAATAATACCCGTGTGATGCATGCCCGGCTGGTTTTCAGAAAACCAACAGGAGCAAAAATTGAAATATTTTGTCTGGAACCGCAACATCCGGGAAACTATGAGGAAGCATTTCTTACCAGGCAAAAATGTGTCTGGAAATGCCTGATAGGGAACCAGAAGAAATGGAAAGATGGATCTCTGAAAAAAGTTATTGGTTTTGGGGCTGAAAAAATCAGCTTGAAGGCTATTCTGGTAGACAAGCAAGAGAACCTTGTTCAATTTGAATGGGATAATCCAAACCTTACTTTTTCAGACATCATTGATACTGCCGGGGACATTCCTATTCCGCCATATTTAAACAGGGAAAGCGAAACGGGTGATGAGTTATGGTATCAAACTGTATATTCTAAAACTATTGGATCGGTGGCAGCTCCTACTGCGGGACTGCATTTCACAGATGCAGTATTAACTAAATTGCAGGATAAGGGCATTCAGGCAATAGAACTCACACTGCATGTTGGAGCAGGAACATTTAAACCTATTCAGGGCGATCTTGAGAATCATGAAATGCACACCGAACATTTTATGATAAACAGGAAACAAGTTAATGAAATTGCAAAAGCAGCTGGCAGAATTGTCGCTGTGGGAACCACCTCAGTAAGAACCCTGGAAAGTATTTACTGGCTGGGGGTTAAGATTATGGAAAGTAAAGACATAGATGTTCGGGAATTATTCATAGATCAATGGGAAGCATATTCATCCGATATTGAAATACCACCCCCTGTTGCAATCCAGGCTGTTCTTGATTATATGGATAGAAAAAAAAATGAAAGGATAGAAGGCTATACAAAAATCATTATTGTTCCGGGTTATAAGTTCCGTATTGTGCAGGCTATGGTCACTAACTATCACCTTCCAAAAAGCACACTCCTGTTACTGATATCTGCATTTATAGGCGAAAACTGGGAAATGGTGTACAAGCATGCTCTTGAGAATAACTATCGCTTTTTAAGTTATGGAGATAGTTCATTGCTTATTCCATAGAATTTAGCAGCAGGTTAATAATTGCGTTTGTCCCAGGCAAATGTAGCTTTATGCCTAATTAGCAAAACCTTGCATAGGTTTCAAAAAACAGCACCATGCTTTAGCTTGGTGTAAAAATTGACAACAAATTGTCTTCAGTACGCTTCAGCGTACTTGAAATTATAATATAAAGTCAGCTCAAAGCTGACTAACATACTGATTTCATTTTCTATCAACACCAAGCTAAAGCATGGTGCTATTTTTTATTTATGCTATATGTTTTATCTATTATGTAAATCGTTTGAGATAGCCCCCGGGTTTTGAATTCTATTTCAAGATTTTTTTTATTAAATCTGTGAAATTTATCACATCTTCTTCACTTGTATCAAATGAGCACATCCATCTCACTTCTGATGTTTTCTCATCCCAAACATAGAAAAAGTAAGCATCCTGCAAAATGGGAATAATTTCCTTAGGGATTATTGCAAATACACCATTAGACTCAACTTTCTGTGTTATTTGTATCTCCGGGACATCTTTGAGTTTTGAGGCCAGAAGTTTGGCCATTTTATTCGAATGCTGAGCATTCCTGAGCCAAAGATCATTATTCAGATATTCCTCAAACTGGGCTGAAATAAATCTCATCTTTGATGCCAGTTGCATTCCTTGCTTCCTTATGTACTTAAAATTTACAGAATGCTTCTTATCAAAAAACACAAGTGCTTCGCCATAAATCATTCCGTTTTTTGTACCCCCAAAAGAAAGAACATCAACACCAACATCCTGTGAAAATTTCTCAAAAGAGAGTCCAAGATATGCAGCGGCATTGGCAATACGTGCCCCATCCATGTGGAGTAGCATCCCGTATTTATGGGCAATTACGGATAAATCACGGATTTCCTGTGGCGTATAAACAGTCCCCATTTCCGTAGACTGGGTAATGGATATTACTTTTGGTTGCGAATGGTGTTCAAAATCAAAACCATATAACTCCTTGCTTACTATTTCGGGAGTCAATTTCCCATCCTCAGTAAACAGAGCCAGAAGCTTACATCCTGTAAATTTCTCAGGAGCGCCACATTCATCTTCATGTATATGTGAGGTTTCTGCACAAATGATAGAATTATAGGATTGTGTTATTGTATCGAGCCCAAGAACATTAGCAGCAGTTCCTGTAAACACAAAATAAATATCAGAGTCCTCTCCAAAGATCTCTTTCATTTTGTCAAGAGCCGAGTTTGTATAAATATCATCACCATAACCAATGGTATGACCGATATTTACCCTGTTCATAGCATTAAGAATATCCGGATGCACTCCCGAATTATTGTCACTTGCAAAACCTCTCAAGTTCTTCATAAACAATAAATGTTTTTCATTTCTATTCTAATATAAATGCTTCTTTTTAACACTTATGATAAGTCAAAGGACGAAGGAATATTATCAATAAATTATATTTTGCTAAGTCAAACACTGACAGGTCTTCCCTCCGTTCAGACACTGTCAGGTTTTTATCTTTTAAAATTTCTCATCATATTTAGTCCACAGGAAATCTCCGAGTTCCCATGCTTTGCTTACAACTTTTTCACCCCAGCTCATTGTGTAATTTGTAAGAAGACTAACAGCTTTTTCAGGTTTTTTGGGATTGTATACCTCCATGGCAGCTTTTTCAATCTTCTCCTGATTAGTGAAAAGTTCCTGTTGCCAGGCTGACCAGACCTCTGTTACATCATATCTCATTTCACCCCAACGCTGAGCGGTTAAAGTTCCCAGGCGATTAAATGCCCACCATGCCGACTGGTTTGTATAGCCCTTCACTCTTCCTGGTGTCTTGTAGGATTCCGGTAAATCTGTTACACTACAATAAACCGGGATATAAATTGAAGTAGCCACATTATCCTGAGCAAGCCACACCACACCACCAATTTCATCCGGCAGCCAGTCCCTGCATTGAATTATTGTAGCATACATGGTATACCACCTGGCAATAGTTCTCTCTCCTCTCCAGCCCCAACCACCGTTTATTTTAAACAACTTATTCTCATCATAGGGCATATGTGGATTTGCAAGTGGAGATATCACAGTTTTTCCTTCTTCATTGCTTACGGTTAAATCCTTTATCATATTAAAATCTGTTCCTTCGTAATAATCCTGGAAAACAGTTACTAGTTTAGCTTTGGTAACCGGCTCATCGGGTTTAACTGAGAAAGGATAGTTCTCTGACCATGGGTCGAGCTTTAGGGAAGGGGCCAGAAGATCAAAAACCCTCCACTCCCTTCTTCTGCCTGCCAATGATTTCCTGCTGTCAGGTGCATAGGCATAACAAAAACTGAATGGGCCATCATCCTTATTCCACCATCCATTCTCTTCAGCTATAGAATATATATTTTCTGAAGCCATGAAATAATCCTCCTGGCTAAGATCAATTTCCTTTATTGTACTCGCATTTCCATTCACTGCTACATGATCGTCGGGCACACGCTGAGCGACCCATACAGAACCAGTTTTGCCTTTTCCGGGACCAACAATTTCAAAATGCCATACCTCGTTCTTATCGGCTATTGTCAGAACCTCCCCGGAATCATTCCAGCCATATTTCCCGGTAAGTTCACCAGCCATCTTAATTGCCTCCCTGGCAGTAGTGCACCTTTCCACCATAAGCTGACAAAGTCTCTGACAATCTATCAAACCTTCGTCAGACTGAAGCTCGGCTCTCCCACCAAAAGTAGATTCACCAACTCCTAATTGATGCTCATTCATACATGGATAGGCAGTATTTACAAAAGCATAAGTATGATCAACCTGTGGAATCTCCCCAATTGGATCATGTTTATAGGCTGTCATTGCTTTAGAATCATCCACCATCCGCTTGTACATAGTAGTCATACTTCCGGGTTTGTGATCTTTGGCGGGAACTATGTCCATCCACGAACGGGTGCGGTGTGAATCATCAGTATGAGAGGTAAAAACAGAACCATCAGCAGAAGCTTTCTTACCAACAGTAATACTTGTACATCCATCAGGAAATCCTCCTTCCCAGTCTGGAAGATCCTGAGCCTGAAGCCCCGGGGAAAATAAAAAAGCAGAAAGCAGGAATACTAATTGATAGATCTTTGTTTTCATAGGTTTATAATTTTTATCTAAATAGATATGAAACAAATTTAATAGAAAAAAATCTATTGAGCATATATGAAACAATAGAAAGATTGCCACGTCGCTTCGCTCCTCGCAAAATCTTTCTCCGGTTTAAACTATACTAACTATTTTTACAAAGTTACCTTAGCGATTTGCATATTACTTCGCTCCCACACTCCCTGTGAATATAGGTTCAACTTTTCAACTGGTCAACCATCTTCTCTCAACTCTGCCACGATCTCACTTCGTTCGAACTCTGGCAGGTTCTCCAACTTTTACAACTCAAAATTCAACACTCAATCTGTCAAGTGTATCTATTAAAAGAGTTTCAAGAAAGGAAATATCTTCAATCCCCACTGAAAGACGTATCATTCCAGGCATGGGGTATTTGTCACCCCAAACCGGTTCTACCGGCAGTAGTGTAGTCCGCACATCCCCTAAAGAAGGAATCAGGGGAATATGATCCTGAAGAAGGGATATAAAAGCATCCCTCACTTTCTCTTTCTCTTTTGCGTCTTTTCCTTTCAGGTCAAAAGTGATCATTGCTCCAAAGCCCTTTGAATCAAATAGTTTCTTCGCATTGGCATGACTTGTATGTGATTCCAAACCTGGATACAAAACCTCTTCAACCATCTCATTTTCTTCCAGAATCCTGGCCAGAGCATAAGCATTTGCACATTGCTTTTCAAATCTCAAACGAAAAGTTTTCATTTGACTTTCCAGCCTGTTAGCATCATCAGGTGATAAGATATGACCAACCAGTTTCCTGTATTCGAGAGCATTCGCGAGCAATTGGGGATCATTTCCACATACTGCCCCTGCAGTCAGGTCTCCATGACCTGACAGGTATTTTGTAGCACTGTAAATTACCAGGTCAGCTCCAAAATCCAGGGGTTTCCATAAGTAAGAACTTGAAAAAGTATTGTCAATTACTACCCTTGCTCCATACTTTTTTGCAATTATAATTATTGCCAGTGCATCAGAAACCATAAGCATAGGATTGGAAATAATTTCAAAGTAAATCAATTCAGGTTTCGTTTCCCTGAAAGTTTTCTCCAGTACCTCCAAATTATAAGCTCCCTTTTCAGGAACAAACCTTTGAACATTTATGCCTCTTCTTTCAATTAAAACCTTATCAATAAATGAATTTGTTCCCCCATAAATCTCACTGAACATCAACCATGTTTGATTTTCACCTGCCCTCTGAAATATTGATAATGCAAGATCTACAGATGACATTCCGGATTGTGTAAGGAGTGCCCAGCCAGATTCTTCAATCTTTGCTAATTCCTGCTCTGCAGAAACCACACTTGGGTTTCGATATCTTGTATAAATATATTCAGTTGGTTCCCATGGATGATCTTTTTCATTCTCAAAAGCTTGCCGGGTTGTACCGGCATCTCCCAGATAAAAGCCAGCATCCCTATAAATAGGTGTTCTTCCTGTATTTACTTTCTTTTTCATTTTAAAAGACATTGATTTTGCAATAAATTTAATGAAACTTGTTTAACCCGCCTATTTAGTAATCATTCATCATGCGGTCCGGATATAGATTCCGTTTCTTTATCTTTACTGCTTACTTCTCCTCTTCACTTTTATCTTTATACTTTTATCTTTTATCTTTATTCATATTCTTTAACTCTCGTATTGGTTTGAAGCTAAACCAAGGTCTGCTATTACCTCTTCATACACCTGCCTTGAGGGACTTTTAATATAGTTTTCAGAATAAAATTCTAACCTGTCAATTACTTCACCAATAAATAGCGGGTAAAATAGCTCAATTAAAGCAACATCCAAAGCGTATAATAATGGCGCAGTAAGAAGTGCAATAATCCTGAAAAAAGAATAAATCTTCTGCTGAATTTTTAATCCTGACCACAATTTTATTTTTCGAAATAGATACAGGCTCAGCTTCAAAAAAATTACAAAAAACAAGGGTAATGGTTCCTGAAGAATCAATGAGATCCATAGAAGACCTGTAAAGAACACCCAGGAACTATTAATTCTGATTCCTGAACCATCCTCAAAATATTTATATACCCTATCTACTACAAAAAGGCAAATCAATCCAAAAACTATTGCTAAAATACCCAGGTATTGAAATCGAGGAAAGATAATTAAGTAAGTCAATGCACTGCTATAAAACAGGCCATAGCTAAAAATCTCCCGGCTTAACCAGGATGTTCTAATATTTCGCATAGCATAAACTGCTCTGAATGGTTTTCCCAGGTGCAAGGCACTCACTAAAAGGCTGGCAGTGGCAATAAGACCGAAAAGAAACGGGTTGACAAATAAATATCCTGCTAAAATCCCTGTCAGTCCAGCCGTAAGAAGCGGCAGCATCAAAGAAAACAACAACAAGGTCCACTCATTCTTCAGATGAACTTTTCTGTTTGGTTCATTTAAAAAATTAATATGCTGAATACTATTAGATATAGGGGAAAGATGTGTTTCAGGTTTTCTGGCAGATCTATTCTCTACAAACCTGATTGCTGGTTTAAAACTGGTTTCCGGAAATCCTTTAGCAATATCTTTTTGAGTAAGCGAATTAAATTCACCAAATGCCAGAGCACCTGTTGGACAATTATTAGCACATGCCGGCACATCTCCCCCATTTACCCTGGAATAACATAAATTACATTTATTGATGATCCTCAACTCCTGATTAAATTCAGGAGCATCATAGGCACAAGCCCATGTGCAGTATTTACAGCCAATGCAAAGATTCTGATTTACCAAAACAGCACCCGAATCCTGGTCCCTGTAAAAAGCATTAGCCGGACATACAAGCATACATTCTGCCTCTTCACAATGATTACAGGCAAGTGAAAGATTAAAAACTGCAAGATCGGGATGGCTGAATTCATTATAAACATCAATATCTCTCCAATGATAAGGTGCCTGAAGGTCATTTTCAACAGAGCAAGCAACCACACAGGCATGGCATGCAACACATTTGTTTGTATCAAAAATAAATCCCCTCATTTTTCTTGATTTACTAATGCTTCTATTAAACAATTTCCATGCGGTTCGGTATTAGATTTATCTCTAGTAATCATTTCGCACCGAACCTTCCTCTCTGTGTCCTATTACCCCAGGCTAAAGCCCGGGGCTATTTTTTTAGAATTCTTTAAACTATCTTTTCAATTTTTACCAGGTTATCATGGAATGCAGTTCCATAACCCATATCTGTCTCCCTCGGAGCGGATAGTAAATTTGTTCCTCCTCCTTCAGATATCCACCATCCGTTTGCTGTAAAAACACATCTTCTCCGAAGCCCCAATTGATAACGAACTTTTATTCTTAGTTCCCCTCTGCTGTTAAACACCCTTACCACTTCTCCATTTTTGATATTTCTTTTCTGCGCTTCTTCGGGATGAATATCAAGTACAGGGTCAGGGTCAAATTGCTTAATTACATCCAGGTTACCAAACTGAGAATGTATTCGATTCTTTGTGTTCGGAGTCAGAAAATAAAACAATTCCTTGCTATCATTCTCCTGGATATTTTCTTCTGTTTCAATGTAGTCTGGAAGTGGATCTACTTTCCACAGCTCAACAGCATGACTGGAATATAACTCTATTTTACCAGAGGGAGTGTCAAATTTATAATCTTCAAAAGCAATTTCCTGTAAATTTGGAGCCATTTGCGGACCTTCCTTTAATTTATCATAATTCAGATCTGGGTAAACCTTCAATTTAGTTTTCAACCACAATTCTATAGCCTTGTCATTACTATCAGGGAAATGTGTATCAATAATACTTTCTGAGAAATTAAGTCCCTTTGCCAATAGCCTGTATATCTCTGTTTCAGGTTTTACTTCTCCGGGAGGTTCAATGAGCTTTTGACGTAACTGGACATACGGATTCCAATACGAACCAATTAAATCTGACTGCTCAAACATTGTTTTGGCAGGTAAAATAATACTAGCCTCCCTGGCAGTGTCTGTCATAAACTGATCAACAACTACAATGAATTCAAGCTTTCTGAAGGCTTTTATTATGGTGTTTGTATCTGGATTTTGACTGAGAGGATTACCTCTTTCTACCCAGGCCATCTTAAGCTCCGGATCTCTTTGAGCTAACATATCTATTCCAAGTTTGGCTTTGGAAATGCTTCTTCTAAAAGGAGTGTTCTTACTTAATGATGGATAATATGATAAGGGTTCTAATAGCTTATCAAATACATAGGACTGTAAATTTGCATAATGCCAACAAGCTCCTGGTTTACCAATGTTTCCGGTAATTACCTGCAGGCTCAAAAGACAACGAATAGTTTGACCTCCATTGGTGTATCTCTGCATTCCATATCCCGGAAGAATAGTCATTGGTTGTATTTCTCCAATCCAGGAAGCTAATTTTTGGATATAGGGGCTGGGGATTCCGGTAATTTTCTCAACTTTTGAAACTGACCAGGAGGATAAACTATTTCTAAACTCTTCGAACCCATAGACATGATTTGAAATAAATTCATTGTCAATATGCCCTGTATCAATTAATATTTTGGCAATTCCAAGAGCCAGGGCTCCATCCGTCCCCGGCCGTGGTTGAATTAACAGATGGGATTTATCAGCTGTTGGGGTACGTCTTGGATCAATAACAACCAGTCTGGCACCCTTCTCCAGGGCCTTTTCCAATGGAATAGATTCCTGTATATTGGTTTCAACCGAGTTCTTACCCCACATTATTATCAATCTGGCATTCTCAAGATCCCAGGGTACATTGTGCCTATTTGCTCCCAGGCTTAATCTGCTTGCTTCCAATCCTGCTGGCCAGCACAAATTCCCATAACTTGTTGTGGCACCGCCATATAGCTCCCAGAATTTCAGAGATATTTCATTCAATAGTCCCGACATGCCACTGGACTCATAGAACAGTACTGATTGTGGTCCTGCAGTTTTCCTGTAATATTCAAGCTTTTCAGTTATCTGCTTCAGTGCAGAGTTCCAGGAAATTCTTTTAAAAATACCCGCCCTGTTTTTTTCCATTGGATATAGTATCCTATCTTTGGAATAAACTCTTTCTTTGTAGCTCAATCCTTTGAGGCATATTCCTTCAGGTGTAGCCCGGTTGTCAGGGTGTGGTTCGAAGTTTATGATCTTTCCCTTATCCACAGCCACCTTAAACGAGCAAGTGCTGTAACAATTTCTTGGACAGGCAGTTGATATAAGCTTCATAAACAGGTAAAATTATTCCTAAAAATAATAATAAAATGCTTCATGAGATAGTTTTAATGTGTGTGCCGATTTTTCTTAATATCAGCCAATACTAAAACACTCTTTTTTATATCTTTAAGCTGATTTGAATATTAACCTTTTAAACAAACATTGATGAATCCAAACGAAGAAAAAAGCTGCTTTGTATGTAAGCAAAATGAAAACGAAATTCCATTGATCCAACTCGATTATAAAGAAAGACATTACTGGATATGTCCACAACATATCCCCATGCTTATTCATGATCCCGGGAAACTGGAAGGTTTATTACCAGGAGCAGAAAATTTCGATGCTGCCGAAAGCTAATTAGAAACACTTTTTCTATGAAATTTAGTGTCACCTTACTATCACTGTGCCTGATATTGTATTTATTTAACATTGATTCCCTGGAAGCACAAGCCCAGGAAAATAATACAAGGCCGAAAATCGGCCTTGTATTATCCGGAGGTGGAGCCAAGGGTATAGCGCATATTGGGGTACTAAAAATACTGGAAGAAGTAGGAATGCCCATAGATTATATTGGTGGAACAAGCATGGGTAGCATAGTTGGAGGCCTTTATGCAGCAGGTTATTCGGCAGATGAACTTGAAAAAATAGTAACAGAACTGGACTGGGAGTATCTTTTCACTGATGAGATAAACCGCAGAGATCTATCCATTACTGAGAAAAGAGATAAAGACAGATATCTGCTTTCATTTCCCATAGGAGAAAAAGGAATCAAAATACCTGAAGGAGTCATCCGGGGACAACATATTGAAAACAAATTTGCAGAATTGTGTGTTCCTGTTTATGACATAGAAGACTTTAATGATCTTCCTATTCCTTTCTTATGTATTACAACAGACATTGATAACGGGAAAAAAGCAATAATAAGAGGAGGTTCTCTGGCCAGGGCAATGAGAGCCAGTATGTCTATACCTTCAGTTTTTGTCCCCCTGGTAATTGATGATGTCAGAATGGTGGATGGCGGAATCATTGATAATTTCCCGGTTGAAGAGGTGATAGCCATGGGTGCAGATATCATAATTGGTGTGGATGTAGGGTACCAGCGGAAAAAAGATGATGAAGATCGGAATTTATTCTCAATCATGGAAGATGCCATGTTTATTTACTCGGCTTCTGTTATGGAAAAAAGCCTCAAAGACGTAGACATATTCATCCAGCCTGATTTAAAAGGACTTGGAACTGCCAGCTTTTTTTCCCCTGATTCTCTTGTGAAATATGGAGCAAATGCCGCAATATTAGCATATGACCACCTGAAATCACTCGCAGATTCTTTGAATGCCCTTGATGGGCCTAAGTATGAAAGACCAGTTCTAAAGAAAATAGATTCAGTATATTTAAAAACTATTCAAATAGTTGGATTGGAGAATACATCTGAAGATCTAGCCATTTCAGAAATGCCATTTTCAGTGCTAAATTGGGTGAAGATTGATGAGATACTTCAATCTGTTAATGATATTTATGCCTCCAATTACTTTGATAAAGTGACCTTTGAGCTCAAACCCGGGGACAATGGTGCCATACTGATACTAGATATCCAAGAAAAAACAAATGGCCTTTTCAGGTTTGGTTTTTATTATGACATTGATCAAAAGGCAACAGTATTCCTAAATACTACTTTTTATAACCAGCTGTTTAAGGATACTAAATTATCCCTGTCTGTGGGATTAGGCAGAAGCCCCGGCATAGAATTTTCATACTTCTTTGATAAGGGAGCAAGACCGGCTCCCGGAGTTGAATTATCAAGCTACTGGACAAGTCTATATGCCTATTCTGATTCCTCCAGAGAAAAACTTGCCAGTTTCAATTATTCAATAAGCAATGCAAAAATCTTTCTTAAATCAAATTTTTCCAGCTACCTGTCCATCCGGTTCGGAGCAGAATGGACTCATGCTTACCTTAGTCCTGATATTTCCCTCATACAATTTGGAAGCTTAAAAGACAATTTTTGGGGTTTATTTGGAAGTATTTATTCAGACACCTATGATCATGCCTATTTCCCAACAAGAGGTGTAAGAGGTTTTGTTGAAGCAAAATTTCTCACAAGTGCTTATCTGGAACCCATAAGCTATGTAAATTTGTTTTATGAGACTGCAATTAAAATGGGACGTTCAGTAACACTCATGCCATCTATCTATAGCGGTATTGCAGTCGGTGATTCAATACCTTTACAATACAAAACCTCTATCGGAGGCCTGAATGAATTGCACAGATTTGGTCACATGCCCTTTATAGGTTATAAGTATTATGAGATAGGAAACAATAATGTACTTTTTGCCAGAGTAGATCTCCAATTCAATATTTATGATAAAATGTACCTAACCCTAATGGCAAATGCCGGTTCCCAGACTGAATTGGCTGAAGATCTTTTTCAAAAAAACACATTGATTTCCGGGTTTGGTATAGAATATAGCATTGACACTCCGGTGGGCCCCATAAGATTAAGTTTAATGCGAGCTGGAGAAAAGAAAGATTTATTGGGATATTTCCAATTGGGGTACTGGTTCTAGTATCAAGTCAAGTTTCCCTGTTAGGAAGCAATAACCTTGACTTGACGCTAGATAGATGTTTTTCGCTGGAACTAAAACTTTACAGTTATGAAATCAAACAGAC
>JAUVKW010000223.1 GCA_030596025.1 Bacteroidota bacterium
TTACAATATGGCAGTTTATGGCAGAATCGGGAAAATCAATCCGCGAACTGCTGGAAGAGATTAATAAGATTACCGGAAGTTTTGCTTATGCCCGCCAGGATCTGAAAATTGACAGGGAATTAAAAGCCAGGGTAATTCGAAAGTGTAAAGAAGGAGGATTTACTCATTTTGGAGAGTATAAAGTGTCAAAAGTTGAAACACTCGATGGTTGGAAGTATTTCTTTAACGATTCGGAGTGGTTTATGATCAGACCTTCCGGTACTGAACCTTTACTCCGCACCTATGCGGAGGCTGAGAATGAGGAAAAAGTACAGGAACTGCTCAGCAAAGGCTATGAAACTCTTATGCAAGTTTAATTGTTTCTAGAATTGCCCTGACCACTTCGTAAAACATTTCAAGGTTTTAAATAATATTAGCAATTGAAACAGAAACCCTGGCATTAATTGAAGTAGAATTCAAAAAAAGCACCATGCTTTAGCATGGTGTTAAAGGTTAGCAAACAACTATCTTCAGTACGCTTCAGCGTACTTGAATCTATTATATAAAGTCAGTTCAAAGCTGGTATCAAATTAGAATTTCGAATCTATTTACATGTTGTGAAAATATTTGGGGCTGAAGTTCGGTGACTGTAATAATTATATAACCCAAGAAAGCTAAAATCTACTACCATTGAAAACCTACAGAAAGTCCAATAATTTGATTTTGGATCTTTGTCTGATTGGCAGAATCTGTTTTGTAATCAGAAAAGTTTTCAGAGTATCTCAAATCGATCAGAAGATTATGAGTCTGCTTAAATGGAATTGAGACACCAAATCCTATAAGGAAACCTATTGACAAAGATGCATCTACTTCTGACTCAGTTTCCTCCTGAATTAAAATAGTTTTCAATTGGTTGCTTATGGGAACTCGTATTTCAGGTCCCAGGTTAAAATAAGGAGAAATACCATACTGACTTCTAAACTGGTAACGGAATAAGAGTGGAATTGCAAGGTCCAAACGTGTGAAATCGTAGATAATATCATCCTTTGCTTCAGTTTTTGAATTGATCCTTGAAAAGATCAATCCACTTTCCACCTGGTAATTTCCATTTATATCTAAGTTTAAAGTCAATCCTCCATGATAGGCAATGTTTCCTATAAAGCTTTGAGTATACGTATTAAAATCAGTTTCTCCCTTGTATTTCGTTTTAAGGTAATCTAAACCACCAATAAAACCAAGTATTATTTTGGGCTTAGTTTTAGCGATAAGGTAAATATAATCCTTAGAACCTGTGCAGGCACTATAGGTATGGATCAGACTGGAAAGGGATTTGGCATTATACTTTAAATTTTTTGAAGTAAGACATTTCTTATCAAAATAAGTTAGGAGGAATAATGGAATCCCATCAGGATCAATAAAATGAATCTCATCTCCGTTACTTTCTTGTATGAAGAAGAGATTTTTTCCGGTGGGAGAAATTCCTTCATACAATATTAAGCTGTCACTGGCAATCAACCTTAATATCTGATTCTTTTTTTCTGAATCATAAGAAACAGTATGGTTTGCATATTCTTTTCCGTTAAATATGGCCTTGTCAAAATCTCCTGCAGTTAATTTAATTCTCTGGGTTTTATCTGAATAGGGGATAAAGGTTATCATATTCAGGTTGGTTTCCAGTGGATTTTCAGAAGCTGCTGCCTCAACTTCTATTGTGTCAGTCCCAATGATGATAAGGGATGGATCATGCTTTTGCGATTTAGCATGATAGGTGAGCAGGATAAGTGAAATAATGAGAATCAGAGTTTTAAACTTTTCCATATAATGTTTGTTAAAGTTATATGTAATGCTGAATTCTTCAAGAGCTCAGTTAAAGATACAATTTTTATACAACATTAACCTCCCTTTCCAGTTAGCGAATAGTTTTCGAAAAATTGCATGATGCGATTTTAGAGTGTTTTCTAAAGGCTTTTTCCTAAATTCGTAAACAATTTGGAGCTTTTGTTTCTCCGTGTTTTAATTTACAGGTTTCGATATTTTGAAAAAAATAATTATTTCAGTCAATAATGATGTAGTAAATGACCAGAGGGTTTTCAGAACTGCCGGGACACTCTCGAGGAAGGGTTATGAGATTCAGATTGTTGGCCGTTGGCTCAAAGATACAGGATTGAAACCTGATGATAATTTCAAAGTTCATCGATTCAGGATGCTTTTTCATAGTGGCCCGCTTTCGTATGCTTTTTTCAATATCCGTTTGTTTTTTTTCTTGCTTGTGAGAAAGTTCGTTTTGCTATATTCTAATGACCTTGATACATTGCCTGCAAATTATCTTGTCTCAAAAATAAAGTCTGTTCCATTACTATATGATTCACATGAATACTTTACTGAAGTTCCTGAACTAATTGGCAGAGAAAAAACAAGGAGGATATGGCTTAAGATTGAAAGAACAATTTTACCTCATCTAAAATATTCCTGTACGGTTAATCATTCCATAGCAAATATATATGAGAAGAAATATTCTATTTCTATGGCGGTAATTAGAAATTTACCCGAATTAAACAATTCTGAAATTATTGCCGGGAGTATTCCGGGATCTGAAGGAAAGAAAAAAATTATTTACCAGGGTGTATTGAATAAAGGCCGTGGACTTGATCATTTAATTGAAGCCATACAGTTTGTTCCAAATGCTTTGTGTTTGATTGTTGGTGATGGGCCGGAATATTCCAGACTGTCAGGTTTAGTCAGGACTTTTAAAGTGGAGGATAAGGTAATGCTGATGGGGAAAATGTCACCTCAGGAACTTAAGGGGATTACAATTCAGGCAGACCTGGGAGTTACGATTGAAGAAAATATGGGTCTCAATTATTATTATGGTTTACCGAATAAGATTTTTGATTATATTCATGCTGGAGTACCCGTTTTGGCTTCTCCCTTTCCTGAAATGAAAAACTTGTTGAACAATTATGAAGTTGGTGAAATCCTTAATTCTCGTCAACCCTCTAAAATTGGACAACAAATAAAAAGTATTCTTAATAATACTGTGAAGAATCAGAAGTGGAGAAAAAATCTTGAGATTGCCCGGAAAGAATTGTGCTGGCAGAATGAGGAAGGAAAACTT
>JAUVKW010000090.1 GCA_030596025.1 Bacteroidota bacterium
TTGTAGCAGGATTCTTCCTGGATCAAATCATACTCCGTAGGAGTTTAACATTACAAAAAATCATTGAGAAATATTTCTCTTTCCCTAAAAATTTAATGCATTTTGAGACAGCCCCGTGGTTACTGACCGGAAGGTCAGGAGGCGGGGTGGTTTTCTTAAATTACCCTCCCATCTGCTGAAAAGAAGGAATACTTTTCAGAAAACCATATGTTTTATTCTTAAAGTCCATCTTACAGCAAAAATGCTGAAGCCCATTTGTTACAATTAAATAATCAACTTTCAGGCTCATGTTATATCTTGCTATCTGATCGAATGTATTCTGCGAAATACTTACTGAACTTGCCTTGCATTCCACCAATAACAATGGCTTTCCACCTCTGCCAAAAGCCACAATGTCACCCCTCTTTACAAGCTTATTTAAACGAAAACTCATTTCCACACTTATCAGGGAAGCAGGAAAATCTTTTTCACTAACCATATACTGAAGAAAATTCTGCCTTACCCACTCTTCAGGAGTGAGCAAAATCTCCTTCTTCCTGAAAGAATCAAATATAAATATCCTCCCCCCCCTGTTCCGGATCTTAAAAGAATACTCAGGAAGATTCAATCTTTCCATTTTAAACAATACAATTTATTATCTTCGCAAATGTAATAATAAGTCAATTTATTTGTACAAATGCAGGTAAAATTGATATTAACTATGCAATACATGAAGACAAAAAATGAAATAGCAAGAAACTGGTTACCAAGATATACTGGAATCGACCTTGAAAACTTCGGGAAATATATTCTACTGACAAATTTCTCCCATTACGTTGAACTCTTTGCCAAATGGAATAATGTAAGCATAAATGGTTTGGATACAAATATGCCAAATGCCACCCATGAAGACCTTACCATAATTGATTTTGGTATGGGGAGTCCGAATGCAGCTACTATTATGGACCTGCTAAGCGCAATTAAACCAAAAGCTGTTCTCTTTCTGGGAAAATGTGGGGGCCTGAAGAAAAAAAATAAACTTGGAGATCTGATCCTTCCAATCGCTGCAATTCGAAGCGATGGTACATCAAATGACTACTTACCACCCGAAGTTCCTGCACTTCCATCCTTTAACCTGCAGAAAACCATTTCTGATTCTATCAGAACCTCAAACAGAGACTACTGGACCGGAACGGTTTATACTACAAACCGCAGAGTTTGGGAGTACGATGGTCGTTTTAAAAAGTACCTGCAGAAAACCCGTGCCATGGCCATAGATATGGAAACCGCAACTATTTTTACAGTTGGGTTTGCAAATGGAATTCCTACCGGAGCCCTTTTGCTGGTTTCTGATCAGCCTATGATCTCAGCAGGAATAAAAACCGAAGAGAGTGACAGGAAAGTGACAGATCAATTTGTTGAAGACCATATACGAATCGGCATCAAGTCCTTGATTGAACTAAAAAAATTAGGACTATCTGTAAAGCACCTTAAATTTTAGAACCCCAATGAGGTTTGATCAAATAATCACAGATCTGAAAAACAAGATCTATCATCCTGTATATTTTCTATATGGTGAAGAAGCATATTATATTGATAAAGTCTCAGATTTCATTGAAAAAAATATTCTTTCAGAGTCTGAAATGACATTTAATCAAATGGTTTTTTATGGGAAAGACACAGATATTACCACACTTATAAATACTGCCCGCCGTTACCCAATGATGGCAAATCACCAGGTTGTCCTGCTCAAGGAAGCGCAAAATATCAAGGAGATAGAGAAGCTGGTTCATTATGTTGAAAATCCACTGAAATCTACCTTACTGGTAATTAATTACAAGTACAAGAAACTGGACAAGAGGACTAAACTGTATAAAGCACTTCAAAAAAAAACAGTTCTTTTTGAATCCGCGAAGCTTTATGATGATAAAATTCCTGCCTGGATACATGATTATCTCAAAAATAGAAATTATGAGTTGGAATATGGTGTCGGGCAAACACTGACAGATTTTCTTGGAAACGATTTAAGCAAAATTGTCAATGAACTTGAGAAGCTCATAATTGTATTGCCTGAGGGAAGCAGGAAGGTAACGGCAGCTCTGGTAGAAAAAAATATCGGTATAAGTAAAGATTTTAACAATTTTGAGCTTCAAAGGGCCCTTACCAGGAAAAACTCACTGAAAGCCAACCGGATCATTCTGTATTTCTGTAAAAATCCAAAAAATAACCCATTAACCCTCACACTGGCCTCATTGTATATATTTTTCAGCAAGGTGTTGGTTTATCATTTCACAAAAGATAAAACAAAAACCCATGTTGCATCCATCCTAAAGGTCAATCCGTTTTTTGTCCAGGAATACCAACTGGCGGCAAGAAATTATTCCACTGGAAAACTGGCAAATATTATCAGCCTTTTAAGAGAATATGATCTTAGGTCAAAAGGAGTTAGAAATGCAAGCATGTCAGATTGCGAATTGTTAAAAGAACTAATCTATATAATTCTTCATTGAGTGGTATGACTATTCCAATCATCATTCTTACAGTACTGGTAAGTGCTTTTTCGTTCCAGAATCAGACCTGGTTCGATAAACTAAAGCTGAATCCCTATAAGTTCTATTATAAAAAAGAATGGACACGCATTTTAAGTCATGGCTTAATCCATGCTGACTGGGTGCACCTGCTTGTTAATATGTTTGTGCTTTACTCCTTTGGAAGATCTGTAGAGTATTATTTCAGTGAATTAAAAGTAGCCGGATATTTATCCATCCCCATCCTTCATTTTCTGCTACTTTACTTTGGGGGGATTATTTTTCCCTCTATCCCTTCTATCCTGAAACAAAAAAACCATGAATGGTATAACTCCGTTGGAGCATCCGGTGGTGTGTCAGCTATTGTTTTCGCGAGTATTTTCTTTGCTCCACTTCATATTCTCTACCTTTATTTTATTCCCATTCCAGGTATTGTATTTGGTGTTTTATACCTTGCATATTCGCATTATATGTCAAAAAGAAACCGTGACAACATCAATCATGAGGCTCATATTACCGGAGCTGTTTTTGGATTTCTTTACCCTCTTATTATTGACCCATCGCTTATAAAGGTCTTCCTTAACCAGTTGAATATTTTTTAAATTCCCCTCCTGATTTTTAGGAGGGGTGGCTCGAGTACCCGAGAGACGGGGTGGTATTATTCTCAACCACCTCCCACTGGCAAATAAATACTTTTCGTTCCCTATTACTGTAATAAGAAAAAGTAGCAGATTTGCTCTCTCAAATTGCTTAACTAATTCGCCAGCGTACTCCTCCTTGAAAAAAGGAGGAGAATTTAAATAAGGTTTAAAACCTGGTCCAAAATTCCCCTCCTGATTTTTAGGAGGGGTGGCTCGAGTACCCGAGAGACGGGGTGGTATTAATTCATATCCGGATTTTCGGGAAAACTGGTCCACAACTTATATTTGCTCCCCAGCTTTGTCAGAGCCTCCTGCCAGATACTTTCCGCCCGCGTTCCCATAATCCTGCTTGTGTCCATATCCGCAATCACCCAGGAATTCGCAGAAATCTCATTTGCCAGTTGCTTTGGAGCCCAGCCTGAATAACCCACAAAAAACCTTATCTTATCATTGCTGATCAGTCCTGAGGCCAGAAGATCCTTGACTGTAGTAAAATCTCCACCCCAATAGATATTCTTATACACCTGAACACTCTCCGGGATCATCTCTCCAAGGGTATGAATGTAATGAACCGAATCGGTACCTACCGGCCCTCCAATTGAAACAGGTGAATCAACATCAGGAAAACCCTTTACTACCTCTTTCATCTCCACATTTACCGGTTTGTTGAGAACAAAACCAACCGAACCCTCCTTATTATGCTCCGTGAGAAACACAACCGATCGTTTAAAATACTGATCCCCAAGAAATGGCTCAGATATCAGTATCCTTCCTTTTTTTGGCTTTGAGAACTTTGCGTCTATCGAAAAAAAATCAAAATCCAGGCTCATTGAAAATTATATCTGATTATAAACTAAAGGTAAACAATAGAATGGAAAAAAATCCAATTACTTATGATTGTATAACGATAATCAAATGACATATATTTTGATATACAGAAAAAGGAATAGAAATAAATCAGTAGTCATACCATGGTCATTCAATAGTCATACTTTGTCATTTGCTCTCAGCCTTAGGCGGATTGCATCATATAACCATTAAATTATCATTATTCCAACATTCCAATTCTTCTCCCGAAAAATAAAAAATCTTTGATTTTTGTAATTTTTCGAGGATCCTCGAAAATCTAATCCGGCTAGCCGGAAGATTTTCGGGACATCATTCCAATCTTCCAATAAATTCGTACATTTGCACAAATTATTCAAATATGACCAGACAAGTAATTGCTATATTAAGTTTTGCTCTCCTCGTAGCATTTTCGTCCTGCACAACAAACAAACAGCTAACATATCTTCAAAATGTAGATTCCTTGCCTTCAGGCACAGTTTATTACAAACAACCTGTTGAATATCGCATTCAAAATGAAGATATATTGTATATAAGGGTTATCAGCCTGAATGATGAGATCAATACAATGATCAATACCTTTTCAAGCCAGACTAATATGAACCAGTTCCAGAATGAGATCAGCCTGTATCTTTATGGTTATTCTGTGAATGACTCCGGATATGTAGATGTTC
This sequence comes from Bacteroidota bacterium, assembly GCA_030596025.1. Lineage (GTDB taxonomy): Bacteria > Bacteroidota > Bacteroidia > Bacteroidales > VadinHA17 > JAYEGO01. Next base: position 4,669 of record JAUVKW010000090.1, read on the forward strand.
CTTATATCGGAAACGTTAACGTATTGGGTTTGACTCTGGAGGAAGCCAAACAGGTCATTAAAGATAAGGTAGACAAGTCCGTTAGAAATGCAACGGTTATTGTAAAACTTGTAAGTTTTAAGTTTTCTGTATTAGGAGAAGTTCAAAGGCCAGGTGTGTATAAGAATTACAACAACCAGCTTACTATTCTTGAAGCCTTAAGTATGGCAGGAGACATAACAGACTATGGCAACCGCTTTGAAGTACTTGTAGTAAGGCCAACCAAAGATGACACAAAAACTTATCGTGTTGACCTTACAGATAAAAGTCTTTTGAGTTCAGAAGCTTTTTTCCTGTTGCCCAATGATGTAGTTTATATTCAACCTATTAAATCTAAGTCTTTCAGGATAAATATTCCTACCATGACCCTTGCATTAACAACAATTTCCACCCTGATACTGGTACTTAGTTTTATAAAATAAGATTTGATGGAAAACAGCGAAAATATATATTTTCAGGAAGAGAATATCGATATAAAGAAGTTCCTGATGCGTATCCTGGGAAACTGGCACTGGTTTGCCATTTCCCTATTCATTACCATTACCGTTGCCTACCTTGTAAACCGGTATTCTGAACCTGTTTATAGTGTTACCTCCACAATTATCGTAAGGGATGATGAAAAGGGAAAAGGCCTTTCCGGAGCTGAGCAAATGATAGAGGGAATGGAAATGTTCAGAAGTCGTAAGAATATTTACAATGAAATGGGAATTCTCCAATCCTATGAACTTACTAACCGGACCTTAAAGGACCTTGAGAATTTTGAAATCACCTATATCAATGTGGGGAGAAGGGGAATCAAAGAATCAAAACTCTACAATCGTTCTCCATTTGTGGTAAATATTGATACTTCCTTTACGCAGAGGAGAGCTTATCCGATAAATGTCACCCTCCTTTCAAATGAAAAATATCTTCTTGAAATTGATGAAGAGATGGATATTCGCAGGGAAATGAGATATGGCGAACAATTTATTCATGAAGCATTTAATTTTAATATAGAATTAAGAGATCCTGAAAGTTTTGAAACCAGGGAAAAAGCCTCAAACAAGTATTATTTTATTATTAACGATTTTAATTCCCTGACAAACGCTTATAAAGGAAAACTTGGCATTACCGTAAATGATAAAAAAGGCTCCATTCTCATCCTTACAACCCAGGGTTATGTTGCCCAGCAGGAGGCAGATTTCCTTAATAAACTTGGTGAGATCTATATATTATCAGGATTGGAACAAAAAAACAGGACAGCGGAAAATACCATTGAGTTCATTGACTCACAGCTGCAGGATATTGCCCATGAATTATGGATTGCAGAAAACAACTTACAGGAATTCAGAACCGAGAACCAGGTAATAGACATAAGTAAGGAAGGTCAGATGATCTTTGAGAAATTTGAAGCCTATCAGTCGCAAAAGAACACCCTGGATATTAGTCTAAAGTATTATGACTACCTGCTAAAATATATAAAGGGAAAGAGTAATTTCTCCGACATTGTCGCTCCTTCAATAATGGGTGTTAATGATCCTATACTTACTGCAACCCTTGTTAAGCTGGGTCAGCTAAATACAGATAAAACAAACCTGGAGTTTACAGTGACTGAATCAAGTCCCTCAATTGAACTTATTAACACTCAAATCAATGCTGCTAAAAACGAACTTATAGAAAATATCAATAGTCTGATAAAATCCACAAATATTACCCTCGATGAAATAAATATCAATATCAAACTGGTTGAGGAGCAACTCAAAGTCCTGCCTGCAACAGAAAGAGAACTGATCCAAATACAGAGATTATTTAATCTGAACAACCAGATTTACAACTACTTGCTTGAGAAAAGGGCTGAATCAGGTATTGCCAGGGCTGCCAATATCCCTGACAACAGGTTGCTGGATCTGGCCAGACCGGAAAATGCCGCTAAAGTAAGTCCGAAAAACTCCCTGAATTATATGGTGGCCCTGGTTCTTGGTGGAATGATCCCTATCATTATTATCCTGCTTCTGGATTTTTTCAATAACAAGATCATTGATAAGAAAGACATTGAGGATCTGACAAAAGTCCCGGTTTTAGGGGGTATTGGACATAACAATACCGAAAATGACACACCGGTATATTCTAATCCCAAGTCTTCCATTGCAGAATCATTCCGGTCGCTCAGGACGAACATTCAGTATGTTCTTCCGGATGAGGACACCAAGGTGGTCCTGGTGTCTTCAACCATAAGTGGTGAAGGAAAAACCTTTTGTGCCACTAACCTTGCTGCAATTACAGCAATGTCAGGCAAGAAAACACTTCTTGTGGGAATGGATTTGAGAAAACCTAAAATTCATAAAGATTTTGGCATGAAGAATGACATTGGTGTCAGCACATTCCTGATCTCCCGGAATTCATTTGAGGAAATAATCCAGCCTACCCACGTTGAAAATCTTTCCATTGCCACATCCGGTCCTGTTCCTCCTAATCCTGCAGAACTCCTGGATAGCAGTAAAATGGAAGACTTTATTAAACAGGCAAGACAAGATTTTGATTTTATTGTGCTGGATTCTCCTCCTGTTGCAATTGTTACTGATCCTATCCTCATAAGTAAACACGCCGACAGCAATATTTTTGTGGTTCGCCAGAACTATACAAATAAAAATGTCGGACAATTGCTGGATGACTTACACCAGAAACTTAAGATGAAGAAACTGGGAATTCTGGTAAACGATATCAAAATGAGCAGGTATTATGGCTACGGATATGGTTATGGATACGGCTACGGATATGGTTATGGCTATGGTTATGGTTACGGCCAGGGTTATTACGGAGAGGATGAGGATAAAAACCTTCCACGCAAAGTGGTTTCAAAGCTTTTCGGCAAGCGCAAAGCCTGATATTGGCAAAACAAAGAACCCTGACGACTGAAAACAAACAGATTGATGAAAAGCAAAGAACCCGGACTCATTCCATCACTCATTCCACTTGTATTCCTTATCATTCTGCTTTCTTTTAATGTTAAGTTTTTTGGCGATGACACCCTTGCAGGTTCAAACCAGATGGCCCTTATCTTTGCCGCTGCTATTGCTGCTATCATTGCAAGTTTTTATGGCTTTAAATGGGTGAAACTCAGGGATGGGGTTGTGAAAAGTATAGGTTCTGCCATGCCCTCTATACTGATCTTATTTTTAATAGGATCCCTGGCTGGTACATGGATGATAAGCGGAGTTGTTCCCAGTCTCATCTATTATGGCTTGAAACTCTTAAACCCCACCATCTTTTTATTTGCCTCCGTCATTATCAGTGCTCTGGTATCTATTGCCACAGGGAGTTCCTGGTCAACTGTTGCAACTATTGGTATTGCATTGCTGGGTATTGGAAAAGCTCTTGGCATTAGCGAAGGAATTGTTGCCGGTGCAATTATTTCCGGGGCATATTTTGGTGATAAGATGTCACCTATGTCCGACACTACTAACCTGGCGCCTGCAATGGCCGGCACCGACCTGTTTACCCATATCCGATATATGGTTTATACTACCCTCCCATCCATAATAATCACTCTGGTCATATTCCTGATTATGGGATTCACTCTTGATATAGATGGCGGTTCCTCTAAAGTTGAAGAGGTTTTACTTGTACTGGAACAAAATTTCAACATCAACCCTCTTCTGTTCCTGGTTCCGGCATTTCTGATTTTCATCATAATCAAAAAGGTTTCACCCGTTCCCGCCCTTTTAGCGGCAGCTGTGCTGGGGGGGATATTTGCAATTATCTTTCAGCCGGAGATTGTTCGGTCTGTTTCAGGGATCTCCGATAATTATCTTAAAGCCTCTTACATTGCGGTTATTAAATCTATGTATGGTCCGGTAAGTGTGGAAACCAGTATGGCTTCGGTGAATGAACTATTGGCTACCAGGGGAATGGCCGGCATGCTAAACACCATATGGCTTATTATTGCAGCCATGGTATTTGGTGGAGTCATGGAATCTTCAGGAATGTTGTTTAAAATTACCAATAGTGTCATCAAATATGTGAAATCAACTGTCGGACTGGTCTCTTCTACCGTTGCCACCTGTTTGTTTTTCAATATCACTGCTTCAGATCAGTATATTGCCATCGTTGTTCCTGGAAGAATGTATGCCAAAGCCTATAAAGATCATAATCTGAAGCCTGAAGTATTAAGCCGGGCTTTAGAAGATTCAGGGACTGTTACTTCTGTGCTTGTTCCGTGGAATACCTGTGGGGCCACCCAGGCCGGGGTACTCGGGGTCTCCACCTTCGCTTATGCTCCTTTTGCTTTCTTCAATATCATTAGTCCTTTCATGAGTATCTTTATGGCCGCCTTTAATATTAAGATCAGGAGGATTAATAAAGATAAAAGATTAAAGTAAAAAGATTAAAGTACTAGCGAGTTTGGGTTTTTGTCATGATAGAGCCCAAAATATTCATTAGTTCTTTTGATTCCTGCAACAGGAAATTAAATTCATCATCTATATACTTATCAGGTAAGGTTGCATTTAAGATTCTCAAGAAGTAGTTTGACTCTCGCATTTCACGTAAAGCAATTCTTACTTTATTTGCAAAATCTGCCCGTGAGGAACCGGCCTGAGCTTCTTCGTAATTTGCTCCAGAACTGGAACTGCTTTTTGCTAATTGATACCGAATAATTTTATATTCCGGGGCATCCGGTAGTTTTCTTAAAAATTTAATTATCCGGACGGCAAATTGAAACAATCGCTCACTCAAATCCTTCTTTTCCATTTAAAACTTTTATCTTTGTCCCCCTGTGAAATAGCAACTTTGTTGCTCCTGCTTTGCAGGATTTCACGGGGTAAACTTTAATCTTTTATCTTCTAATAAAGTTGCGGAAACTTATTTGCATCCGCCTCATGCATCATCTGATACACAATCTCAAAAACATCTTCAGCATTTGGATTAGAAAAATAATCTCCATCTGTTGCATAGGCCGGCCTGTGCTCCCTTGCTGAGAGTGTTCTTGGTTCTGCATCAAGATGATAAAATGCCTTCTGCTCCTCAACCACCTTTTGCATCATATAGGCTGTAGCACCTCCGGGAACATCTTCATCAAAGAATAATACTTTATTGGTTTTCTTAACCGATTCCAGAATGCTCTGATTCAGATCAAAAGGCAATAAGGTCTGCACATCTATCAATTCTACTGATACACCAAATTCTTGCAATTGAGCTACAGCATCCTGGGCTATTCTTACACATGAACCATAGGTGACCAGGGTAAGGTCAGTTCCTTCCTGGATAATCTCAGGCTGTCCCAAAGGAATTTTATATGTCCCTATATTTTCAGGCATTCTTTCCTTCAGCCTGTATCCATTCAGTGGCTCAATAACAAGGGCAGTATCATTTGCTGCAAGTAATGTATTGTAAAAGCCAGCTGCCTGACTCATATTTCTTGGAACACAAACATAAATGCCGCGGATTGAATTGATTACCATACTAAGAGGTGAACCCGAATGCCAGATACCCTCCAGCCGGTGCCCGCGGGTACGAATAATGACGGGTGCGTTCATATTGCCACGGGTACGATACATGGTTGTGGCCAGGTCGTCACTCATGGTCTGTAATGCATACAGCAGGTAATCAAAATACTGGATCTCGGCAATCGGCCTCAATCCACGAAGTGCCAGGCCAATCCCCTGACCAAGGATAGTGTTCTCCCTGATTCCAGTGTCTGTAATCCTCAATTCCCCATATTTTTCCTGTAAGCCTTCCAGGCTTTGATTCACTCCACCAATATAACCGGCATCCTCTCCAAAAGTCACCACCAGTGGATTATTTGCAAAAATATAATCAAAGTTTTCCCTTAATATCTGGCGTCCGGCAACTTCCTCACTATCTTCTTTGTAGACCGGAGGTTCAGGCTTTACCTTTAAAGCCGAAAACTGTGTGTCATTATAAATGAAGGTATTATACCTTTCAGTATTGGCCTCATGATTCCTGCGCAACCATACTCCCAAATCTTTCTGTAAATTCCCCCGAATAGTACAGTCACTGCAAACACTCCTTAAAATCTTCTTCGCTGAGCTTACCACATCTTTCCTGTTGGGATTGATTATCTTTTTAAGATCATTCGTGATCATTCCAACTTTATCAATATGTTCGCGTTTACAAAGACAAGATCTGTTATCAATGATTTTTACAAGAGCATCTCTTTCTACCTTTATCGGATCCATGAAAGCATTCCATCCACTCTTCCTTGCTTCTTTTGCTTCATTTGAAGACGTCATCTCAATCTCATCAAGTTCTTTTTCTGTGGCAATTTCAGATTCCAGAATCCAGTTCCTCATCCTTGAAATACCATCAGTATCTATTTCCCACTGAAGTCTTTCTGGTGATTTATAACGCTCATGAGAACCCGAAGTGGAATGTCCTAAGGGCTGAGTAACCTCCTCAATATGGAAGATTACGGGAACATGTTCTTCACGACACCTTCGTATCCCTTCTTCATACACCTTACATAATCCGGGATAATCCCAGCCCTTTGCCTTATATATCAAGAAACCGGGCTTCCCTTCCTCTGCCTCGAATCCTTTCAGGAGATCTGAGATATTTTCTTTAGTAGTCTGATACCTCTTTGGAACAGAAATGCCATAACCATCATCCCATATAGAAAGTGCCATAGGTACCTGAAGTACTCCGGCCGCATTTACAGTCTCCCAAAAATGGCCTTCCGATGTACTGGCATCCCCAATCGAACCAAATGCCACCTCATTACCTCTTACCGAGAAATTTTCAAATTGATGCAAGTCCTTGTTCTGACGAAATAACTTAGAAGCATATGCGAGACCAAGCAAGCGGGGCATCTGTCCGGCCGTAGGTGAAATGTCAGCGGAGGAATTCTTCTGCTTTGACAATTCTCTCCAGCTACCATCCGGATTAATATTTGCAGTAGAAAAATGATTATTAAAAGATCTGCCTCCATTCCCGGGGTTTAATTTACCATCTGTATTCCCATATAGTTGGTGAAAAAACTCCTCAGTAGAAAACAATCCTGCAGCCATCATCCATGTTTGGTCGCGGTAATACCCTGAACGCCAGTCTCCATCTTTAAATTGCTTGGCAAGAGCTATCTGTGGCAGCTCCTTTCCATCGCCAAAGATTCCAAACTTTGCTTTTCCTGTTAAGACCTCCCTCCTTCCGGCAATACTAACGTTTCTGCTCAAATTAGCTAACTTATAATCTGCAAGAACTTCCTTCTTGAACTCCTCAAGAGACATATCCTTTCTCAGTTCATCGGTGTTTACACTCATTTCTTTAGATTTATTTTTGAATTGCAAATTTAATAAGATTTATTCTAAATAAGAAAGACTAAGCCTTCTATTTATCACATTCTGATCTCTGGCTTCGGTTATGAAAACTATATTTAGGCTACCATGCCTACCGGCAGGCTGGAATCCCGGTGCCAGCATGAATTCAGTAACCCCAGGCTTAACCCGCTTTATTCATACAAAAACGAAGTGCATTGTATGAATGCGCGAAGGATAGGGGGAAGCAAAGCGGGAACCGACCAACGGGAGCTCACGAAGTAAATCCCGATTTAGACATACCCAAATTTGGGGTAATGAAATGATCCAAATTTGTTGGTATAGTCTTAATCGTAGAAAATGTATGCATTTTCCGGGTTCTGATGGTAAAAAACATGAAAGGTTTTCTGGAATTACGAAAAGAACATTAACTTTGAGAAACAATATAAGACTATGTTTTTAAAAGTGTTAATCTTATCGGTTTTTCTTATCGGCCTTAGCATAATAGGCATGGCAATCAAATTGATTGTGATTAAGAACGGAAGATTTCCTGTAACCACAGTTGGTGGGAATATGCATTTAAAGAAAAAAGGAATTTCCTGTCCCAAACACGAAGAACTCAGAGAACACCGGAATTATAAAAAGGGAAGTACCTGTACAGGATGTGGGTTTGAGGTATGAATCAATACCACCTCCCACTGGCGAACTTATACTCTTCACTCCTAAATATTGTAATAGATAAAATAGCAGATCTGCTCTCTCAAAATGCTTAACTAATTCGCCAGCGTACTCCTCCTTAAAAAAAGGAGGAGAATTTTAGATGCTATTAAACCTAGTCCAAAATTCCCCTCCTATTTTTTAGGAGGGGTGGCTCGAGTACCCGAGAGACGGGGTGGTATGGCCCATATTCATATCTCAACAACTTGTCCATCTTTGCTAATAAGAAGATTTTTTTGTAAGTTTCTAATATACTAAACCAATATACTATTGGAAAAAGATTATTTACATAACAGAAAAAGCTTAAAGCCGATACGCAAGTCTTTGAGGAATTATTCTACCTCTGCTGAAGCAGTTTTATGGACTATAATAAAAAATAAACAGATTGAGGGTTTGAAATTCCGCAGACAACACAGTATTGCGAATTATGTGGTTGATTTCTATTGTCCCCAATTAAATCTGGCAATTGAATTAGATGGAGAATTCCACGCTTCCTATCAAGATATCATCAGGGATGAAAAAAGAGATAGTTCTTTGAGTGATTGCGGAATCAAAATCTTACGATTTGAGAATAAGATAGTTTTTGAAAATCCGGAAGAAATAATCAATCAGATAAAAAATATTTTAAACACAAGTAATCCAGATTAGTTTGGAGTAGTTTGAATCAAAACCACCTCCCACTGGCGAACTTATACTCTTCACTCCAAAATATTGTAA
>JAUVKW010000097.1 GCA_030596025.1 Bacteroidota bacterium
AGCCTTACCAACTTTTATCAATCACAGTCTCAGGTACCCCTGATGATTGCAATTGATGCAGACTGGGGACCGGGAATGCGTTTGAAAAAGACAATTAAATTTCCATTTCCTCTGGCCCTGGGAGCGATTTCCAGGAATGAACTCATCTATGAAACAGGAGAAGAAATAGGCAGGGAACTGAAAAGTTTAGGTGTGCATTTATGCCTGGCACCGGTTCTTGACATTAACAACAAGCCTGATAACCCGGTTATAAATTACAGGTCTTTTGGAATGGATAAGTCCCGGGTGGCAGAAAAAGTCATCATGTTTATGCAAGGAATACAAAGCAAGCATGTTATTGCCTGCGCCAGGCATTTCCCGGGACATGGAGATACTAATATTGATTCTCACTTTGCTTTACCTGTATTGCAACATGACATGGCACGACTGGATAGCCTGGAGCTTTATCCATCTGGAGTGGTAGATGCTAAGTCCCTTATTGCCGGAAATGATATTTTGCTTAATTCAGAGAATGTACCAGGCGCAATTGAGGAGATTAAAAAAGCAATAGACCAGGGTCAGATCTCTAAGGAAGAGATAGAATACCGATGCAGAAAAGTTTTGGCTGCTAAAGTGTGGACCGGAGCCAATAATCAAAAGGAGATCAAAACAGAAGGTTTGCTTGAAAACCTGAACACTAGCGACGCCCAGGTATTAAAGCGAAAGCTGGTACGGGAATCTATTACTCTTTTAAGAAACAAGAATGAAATTATTCCGATCCAAAAACTGGAGGTGCATAAGATTGCAAGCCTGGCTATTGGCTCCCAAAAGAACATAAATTTTCAAAGTGTTCTGGATCAGTACACAAAAATTGATCATTTTTCCTGGAATCCTGAAAATGAAAACTTATCTGTAATCCTGGAAGCATTAAAAGGCTATGACCTGGTTATCGCAGGAATAACAAGCCTGGATCAAAGGCCCAATAAGAATTTTGGAGTTAGTACAAGACTTAAAGAAGGGATCAGGGAAATCATAACATCAGGGAATACCATTATCAGTGTATTCGGAAACCCTTTTGCGCTGAGCAAATTGCCTGGAATAGAGAATGCTGAAGGCCTTATCATGAGCTACCAGGATAACGCACTTGTACATGAAATGTCTGCACAATTAATTTTTGGGGCTTTGGGGGCAAAAGGGATCTTGCCTGTAAGTGTGAATTCCTACTTTAAGGTGGGAGATGGATTGCAGACAGCAGGTATTTCCAGGCTGGGTTTTGCTTTACCCGAAGAAGTTGGCCTGGATTCTAAAATATTGCACAAAAAAATTGATTCTATTGCCCTTGCAGGCATTGAGTCAGGAGCATATCCTGGTTGCCAGGTTCTCATTGCAAAAAATGGCTCTGTGGTGTTTCATGAAACATACGGATATCATACCTACGAGAACAGAAATGAAGTTTGTAGAAACGATATCTATGACTTCGCATCTGTGACAAAAATTACGGGACCACTACCAGCCCTTATGAAGCTGGTGGATGAAGGAAAGATTAATCTTGATGAAAAATTCAGTTTGTATTGGCCCGATTTAAGCCATTCCAATAAAGCAGATCTTAAATTTCGTGAAATTCTTGCACATCAATCCGGAATGAAGGCCTGGATCCCATATTGGAGAAATACCGTAAAGAAAAATGGCAAGTTTAAGGCTCACACTTTTAAAACAGATTCGTCAGCAAAATACAACGAACCGGTCATTACAGACTTGTATTTGCATAAAAACTACCGGAGAAAAATTTATAAAGCAATTAAGAAATCTCCTGTTTCTGATGAGAAAAAATACCTTTATTCCGGACTTAGCTTCTATCTCTATCCCCAGATCATTGAGAACCTGACCCAACAGGACTATGAAACTTATTTAAAGAAAAAGATTTATCAACCACTGGGAGCATATAGCCTCAGCTATAATTCACACCTTTACTTTCCCCTGGAGCAAATTGTTCCCACAGAAAATGACACTTTCTTCAGAATGAAGCAAATACATGGATATGTACATGATGAAGGCGCAGCCATGATGGGTGGTGTTTCGGGAAATGCAGGTTTGTTTGGTAAAGCAATGGACCTGGCAAAACTGATGCAAATGTATTTGAACATGGGATATTACGGAGGGAAACAATACATAAGCCATAACACATTGAAAGAATTTTCGAGCTACCAGTACCCTGAAAATGATAACAGACGTGGCCTGGGCTTTGACAAGCCCATAATAGGAAATCAGGAACTCCCCGAAAACGAGGCTTATCCTGCAAAAAGTGCAAGTCCCTCCAGTTTTGGTCATTCAGGATATACAGGTACATTTACCTGGGTGGACCCTGAAGAAAATATTTTATATATTTTTTTTTCAAACAGGGTTTATCCTACCAGGGAAAATTCTAAACTATACGATATGAATATCCGCACATCCATCCAGGAAGCAATATATTCATCTATGTTTCAGTAATATACCTCAAGCTTATATCTTCTGCTCAAGCTCCTGTAAGAATTACCTTACCAAAACCATCCTAAATGCAGTTAGCCCTTATTCATGTTGAAATATCAATTTCCTTCTTAGAAAAGTCAAAAAGTTTGATTAAATTGTCAATTGGGTATAAACAGATGGTATCTTTGTAAGTTACATATGTATTTGGAAATATAGTAAAAGTTTGTTAACCTTGTGATTGATAATGGTTTATTATGAAACTGGGGGAGATGGGAAAGAAAATGCTTAAATTTCTAAATCCGTTCCATGACATGATGGAAGCCAGGAGGGAACTGAAGAAGTTGAGTGACGAAAGCGAGAAGCTGGACCATGAACTGGAAAAGATAGAGAATAAAAAAAGAAAAGTGCTTTATACAAAGCAGTAAGCATAACCTGTTTCCCTACTTCACCCAGCCCTAATAATTACATTATGAAATTTGAAAGTCCTGAATTTTTAAAAAATATTGCATCCCTTATTAAATCAGATTTTCAAGGTAATCCTGAGCATATTGTCACCGGATTAAATGAGATACATATGGTAGAACCCGGAGACCTGACCTTTGTGGATCATGAGAAATATTATGAAAAAGCCTTAAACTCTAAGGCTACCACTATCATTATCAACAAAAAAATGGATTCTCCCGAAGGGAAGGCTTTGATCTATTCTGAAGACCCTTTTGCTGCATACATGACCCTGGTGAAAAAATTCAGGCCTTTCAAAAAGGCTGATAAAATGATTAGCAAGACAGCCACGATCGGAAAAGAAACTATCATTCAGCCCGGGGTTTTTATTGGAGAAAATGTTGTTATTGGTAAAAACTGCCTGATCCATGCTAATGTTAGCATTTATGATCACTGTAAAATTGGAGATGATGTTATAATTCATTCCGGAACAGTGATTGGTGCCGATGGCTTTTACTTCCAGAAAAGAAAGGATAAAACCTTGAAATTTGAATCCTGCGGAAGGGTAATCATTAAAAACCATGTTGAGATTGGGGCACTTTGCACTATAGATAAAGGCGTTTCAGGAGACACTGTTATTGATGAGTATACCAAGCTGGACAACCATATACAGATAGGCCATGACACATATATTGGAAAAAGATGCCTCTTCGCCTCAGCTGTACTCATTGCCGGAGTTACAAGAATTGAAGATGATGTTATACTCTGGGGCCAGGTAGTTGTGAACAAAGATATTGTGATCCATAAAGGAGCTGTAGTGCTTGCTGTTTCAGCTGTAGATAAATCCTTGGAGGCAAATCAAACATACTTTGGGACCCCGGCGGTATTAGCATCTAAAAAATGGAGAGAAATGGCTATGCTCCGCAAATTACCTGAGATGTATAACAAATTAGTTTAAATTATTTAAGCCTGGAGAAAGCCTTCCTGATTTGCTTATTAATTCGTTTTTCCATTTTCTTATCATTCTTTGTAAGAACTTCAGTGATCTCCAGCTAATGTACAAGCTCATTTGCAGCTGTATCAATAAAATCAATAATCAGGGAACCTTCCCTGTATGTTCCAACCGGCACTTCTTCCACCTGCCAATGATAATTTCTCTGGCCCATATAATGCATATCATGTATTGTTGTCTCCCTGGTTTGCACTTTCTCTACCACACTTACAGCAATATTCAATAATAATTCAGGCTTATCTGACAGTTGAATCCCCTTCAATTTTAGTTCCTGAACAATAGCAGCTTCAATCCGTTCAGCATTCGTTCTTGCATCCGGATGTTCTTTTAGATATTCCTCAAAACCCACAAATGCAAATGTTTCATAATTATCAATACTAAATTGTGAATCTGACAATTCCTGTGCATTTGATGGAAATACCATGGCAATTAGAGCAAAAAGAATTATTGTGCTTTTCATAATAGTTTCAATTTCTATTTAAAATAATAATTTTAGTTTGTAACGAAGGTGACAAAGTTAGCTAAAAGTTCAAATGTTGCTTTGACTATCTCCACAAATTAGAACAGAGCCTCAAAAAAACATGATTGCCATAGAATTATTAGAATTTGTACAAAATGATTATGTATTTTTGGTTTTTCATTTTGCTTAATAAACAAATTAATTTTCAATAAAACATCTCAGCTCAAAAAAGATAAAAATGACATCTTCAACAAGCATTATTTTACACAGCCCCCAATCAGGAACTCAATCCCTGGAATCTTTTAATTTAACCCTGGAATCGGCTCTTGGTCAATTCAACAGGAATTTTGATATAATCTCTCTTGGAACATTTGAGGAAAGGGATTCATTGAGAAATAACTCAATTAAATTACAGCAGATTGAGTCTGCCAATAAGAGTCATTCGAAATTAATGAATGAAGCAATTCACTTATCGAATTCTGATTATATATTGTATATTGACAACAGGGAGAAAACTGTGGTACTTAAAAAAGCTGCATTAGATGCCTTCCTGGTCTCTGCTGTCAGAAATGCACGATCCGGTTTTTTCTATGCTGATTATGAACTGGAAGATGAAGAAACAAGCCAGGAGGTAAAGCTTCTTTTTCACCATGCCGGAAGGCTCAGGGACAACCAGGATTATGGCAAAGTGCTGTTTTTCAGGAAAATTACTCTTGAAAAAGTTTCATTTTTTGATGAATCTGTAGAATATAATTCTCTTTATGATATACAGCTAAAAATCTCTGAACATTTTGATCTGACCAGAATTTCAAACAAATTTAACGGGTCTCTCTATTCAGTCCTGTCGAAAGGGGAAAAGACAAATGTCTTTGACTACCTCCTTGCCGGAAAACAAGTTCAACTTGAAGCAGAAGAAATCCTTAGCAAGCACCTGAAGCGTATAAATGCATTTCTGAAACCTGGAGATTTTATGTCTTCAAAATTGAGTTTTAAAGACCTTTCCTCGATAGCCGCATCGGTAATTATCCCAGTGGGGTTCAGGCCTGAATTTATTGGAACAGCTATTGAAAGCATAAAGGCACAAAGCATTCAGAATATCGAAGCAATTATTATGGTCAATGGCGGAGATAAGGACCCCACTGCAGCAGAAGTAAGAAAATATATGAAGGGGGGTGCTTTATTTAACCCTGAAAAACCTGAAATTCGCCTGGTTATCATAGATATTAACAGCATCGGCCTCTGTTTGAACATGGGTGCTAATATGGCCCGCGGAAAATACTATGTTCAACTCGATTCAGATGACAGGTTGAAACCAGATGCTATAGAAAAGATCCTTGATTGTTTTGAGTCTTCAAAAGACATTGGAATGGTTATAGGCTCTTATGAGGTATGGGAGAAAAATGATGAAGGGGAAATGCGAAAAATGGAAGAAATCCCTGTGGTAAAGCATGAAGAATGGACTGACGACAATGGCCGGAATAATTTATTACGTATTAATGGTGCCGGCGCTCCAAGGGCAATTCCAATTCATATAATCAAGGAAATGGGATATTTTGGTATCAATGATGATGCTTTTGCCAGAAATTATGGAGAAGATTATGAAATGGTAAATAAAATTGCTGAGTGCTACAAAATTGGAAGGATCTATGATCCCATCTATGATGTCATTCGTCATTCAGGAGGAACGGATCATGCAATTAGTCAGGACCTCATTGATAGAAATGATGAAGCCAAAGATGATATGAGAAAACATGCTCTGCTGAGAAGAATTGCTTTTAATTCCGGTAAAGCATAGAATTTATCTACAAAAAGCAGCAAGATGAATACAATCTCCAGTTTGAAAAATGTTATCCTGATAGGTATTGATGGTGGTGCCACCAAGCTTAGTGGCTGGGCAGTAGAATTTAATCAGGACACACAGCTATTTCGATTGGGAAACCTGAATATTCAAAAAAAGTATTCCGATTACCATGGATACAATGAGAATTTCAAGCCTGTTGATATTAAGACTCAGCTAAAAGAAATGAATGCTCAGATCCTTATCGCCAGGGAAGAAAAAGTTCAGGCTGAGATTTACATGAAGGCGGCTGCAGATGTCACTGTTAAACTACTACAAGCCAATAAAAATAAGAAGGCACTTATTGGAATAGGAATGCCGGGACTCAAGACAAAAGATTTACGAGGAATTTCTGCAATTGCCAATGGACCAAGAATGCCGGCTTATTGTGATTTCCTCGAAGATAAAATATATGAACAAAGGCTGGAATTACTTTCCCCTATCGCTCATTTGGGAAGTGATGCTGATTATTGCGGGTTGGGGGAAGAATACTCAGAGAATGGTTTATTCAGGAATATTGATAATGCTTATTACCTGGGTGGAGGAACCGGTGTTGCAGATTCTTTGAAACTTAATGGGAAATTGGTGAGATTTGATCAGGCCAAACATTGGATTGCTAAAGCATGGGAAATGAAATGTGATAACGGAAATTCGCTGGAACAATATGCCTCTGCTTCCGGAATTCAGAAAATTTACAGCCATTACAGCAAGACCAGCATACAGGATTTAAACAGAAATCAAATCTTCCCAATGCAAATCCTCGAAAAGGCGCTGAAAAATGATAAGGCTGCATGCACCACAATAAATGAAGTGGGAAAATACATAGCTGAATTAATTTTTGAAAGAATTACGACAATTTATTCGGGCTGGTCAGGGATATTCTCCTTTCTGAATCCCAACAGGGAGATGCTTGCAATGGAACATGAATACAGAGGAATTCTCCTTGAGCGGATTATTATAGGACAACGGCTTGGAGATCTTCTTCTTCAGTCCCGGGGAACAGAATTATTGTGGCCTCAAATTATGGAGGGCTTGTGTGAAATGATTCACACTACTGGTAATGAAAAGTTGCAGGAACATTACCTCAGGAATGGAAAATTCCATGAAGAAATAATTCAAATATCAAACTTGAGAGAAGCTCCGGCACTTGGTGCGGGAATTGATGCTTATATCAGTCATAATAAATATTGAGATATGTTAATACCGGGTATCATTCCAGAAAAAGAACCTGTATTACGCGTAGGAATTATTCTTCCCGGTGATAATAAGAAATCTGTATCACTTAAGATAAGGAATCAAAAAACCTGCTTATTTTATATTGATGATAAGGAAACGGCCTTGCCTTTAGGTGGAGTGCTGAATATTATAGTTTCGGGCAATGGCTTGAAGATTTCCAGTGTTGAAAATTCTCTGGAAATTCAAAATATCAAACTGGTACAACAAAACCAGGATGACTTCATTCTTGTTGAAAAAGTTATTGCGGGCAGGGGCTTTCACTGGTTGAAAGAAATTCCTGTAAAACTCCCTCATACAATAGAAATCAGCCTTAAAGATAATTTCCTGATGCTGATTAATGAATTGCCTCTGGAAACCTACCTTGCTTGTGTGGCTACCTCAGAAATGGGGGCAGAATGTCCTGAAAACTATATAGAAGCACAAACAATCGTAGCCCGGTCGTGGATGCTTGCAAATGTTGAACAGAAACATGTACAGCTGGGATTTGATGTATGTAATGATGACTGCTGCCAGAGGTACCAGGGTGTAAACAACCTGACAGACAAGGCCAGGGAAGGAGCATTTAAGTCTTCGGGCCTTGTGTTGATGTACGAGGACAAGATCTGTGATGCCAGGTACTCTAAATCATGCGGAGGGGTCATGGAGAAGTTTGAAAACTTATGGGAAAATAAACCCCTGCCCTATATGCAAAACCTTCCTGATGCAGAGATTCCCTTTGAAGTAGATTTGAGCCGGGAGGAAGAAATGGAAAAATGGGTGAAGGAAACCCCCAAAACTTTTTGCAGTCCCCATTACATACCTGAAAAGCATTTAAAAAAGTATCTTGGAAATGTGGATGAGTCTGGGCATTATTTCAGATGGACTATTAAGGTTTCCCAAAAGGAATTGATTACCAACCTGAATGATAAGCTTGGTCTGAATGCAGCATCTGTGATTTCTATAATCCCATTGAAACGTGGTGGAAGTGGAAGGTTACTGAAACTTGGAATTAAATACAAGAACAAGAGAAATGAATTCATGTCTGCTGTGATAGAAAAAGATTATGAAGTTCGCCGTGTCCTGCACAAGGATTTTCTTTTTAGCTCAGCGATCATTATTGAGGAAATAAAAAATGAACAATCCCTTATACCGGAGGCTTTTATTTTTAGAGGAGCCGGTTGGGGACATGGAGCAGGCTTATGTCAGATTGGTGCACTGGGAATGGCTTTGAATGGTTTTGGAGTGAAAGAAATTGTTTCCCACTATTACCCGGGGTCAGAATTGGTGAAGATTTATTAATCCCTCAGCTGAAACTCATTATGAAAAAACTACTCTTTACTTTCTTATGGATTTTTTTTTCTGCTATGCTTTATTCTCAAGTTCGAGACACCACACTTTCAACCAAATATAAAAGAAATTAAAGAGGAATATGAAAAGCTCTGTAAATAAAATGCCGAGACTAAAAAGCCCCCTAAAAGTAATGTGGTATGATCTCAAGATTGTCCCTTTAGGGTCTATATATTTGTAGAAATTGAAATAGCCTGATAACAAAGTCCCGTAGGGACGAAATATATAAATATCATGGTTAATACATATACACAAATGTGTATTCAATCTATAAGATATTCAATAATATACCGTCCCTACGGGACTTGTATTCTATTGCGATTATTTGTTCTATAAATATTAAGTCCCGATGGGACTGTAAAATACATATTCAACCAACAGACTTGTTAAACTTATGGGCAATTGTTTTTATATTAGCATGTTCATTATTTCGAACTCCGATTAAATAATATATGAATCCTACAAAAAAAACTTCCAGGTCACCATGGTCATGGATCCCCTCCCTTTACTTTGCGGAAGGAATCCCCTACATCATTGTAATGTTTGTAGCCAGTGATATGTATAAAACACTTGGTGTATCAAATGCAAAACTTGCTTTCTGGACAAGCCTCTTATATTTACCATGGGTAATCAAACCACTCTGGAGTCCTTTTGTAGACATCTATTCTACCAAAAGGAAATGGATTGTATGGATGCAACTGGTACTGGCTCTTTCATTTTTTGGTGTTTCACTGGTGCTTCAAACCCCATGGTGGTTTTCCCTCAGCCTGGTGTTTTTATGGCTTATGGCCTTCGCATCGTCCACACATGATATTGCTGCTGACGGGTTTTATATGCTTGCCCTGGATGAGCATAATCAGGCATTTTTTAGCGGAATACGTAGTACATTCTACCGCCTTGCTATGATTGCCGGACTGGGACTGCTTGTTATTATTACAGGATTGATCCTGGACAGAACCGGGTTGGAAACTATTAGAATTGAAATTGAAGCAACTGACCAGGTTCAAAGCACAGAAGCTCTTAATATAGCAGACTTTCAGGTAATAGCCGGGGAAGGAAAACCTGAAATTCTATTTTACCCGGAGAAGGTGCAGGTACTTCTCTGTAAAGGGAGCCAACCTGAAAGCTGTGATTCAACAATTATTTATTTTGTATTATCCTCACCTCCTGAGGATGACAAAGTAATAAAGATGAACTTTGGTCATAAAAAAGGAAGCCAGGATATTTACCTCGCCAGTGATGGATTATTCCTTTTTGACAAGGATAACTGGAATATCCCACAGGAAGCAGTCATAAAAGTCAGACCCAACCTGAAAGTATCTGCCAGGGCCAGTTTTGATGCAAAAGCAGGGAATGTTCCTTTCAGTTGGGCGGTATCCATAGGGTTTTTGGCTTTTTTGTTTCTACTATTCAGTATTTACCATAAATATGTGCTCCCATACCCGGAATCGGCTAATGGAGAAAAAGAAAGTGCAGGTGGTTCATACCTTCATGTTTTTAAAACATTCTTTCAAAAAGAGGGTATCGTTCCCTCCATTGCCTTTTTATTGTTTTATCGCTTCGCTGAATCTCAACTCACAAAGATGGCCTCTCCATTCCTTCTCGATACCAGGGAGAATGGAGGTTTGGCTCTATCGCTTACTGAAAAAGGGATTGCCTATGGAACCGTTGGTTTGATTGCACTCGTGGTGGGTGGAATATTGGGAGGAATTTTAGCTTCCCGTCATGGTTTAAAAAAATGGATATGGTGGATGGCTATCAGCATCAACCTTCCAAATATTGTTTATATCTTTTTGTCATATGTGCAACCTGGAAATCTTTATGTCGTAAATGCCTGCATTGCTGTAGAACAATTTGGATATGGCTTTGGCTTTACGGCATATATGCTTTATATGCTATATATTGCAGGTCAGGGACAATATAAAACAGCTCATTTTGCCATTACTACAGGCTTTATGGCATTAGGAATGATGATCCCCGGAATGATCAGTGGTACGATACAGGAATTCCTTGGGTATCAACACTTTTTTATCTACGTGATCATTTGTACTATTCCCAGTTTTATTGCACTCTGGTTTATCAAGGTAGACCCCGGATTTGGAATAAAAAAAGCCGGGAAACAATAAAATGAATCACTATTGTCCGGTTACCGCGTAGCGGTTACAATATTGTAGATTTAATTGGGTAATATGATTTAATTCCCCGTAGGGGATTATGTTTATAATTTAATCAAAAAACAAA
The DNA here is from genome assembly GCA_030596025.1 of Bacteroidota bacterium. Lineage (GTDB taxonomy): Bacteria > Bacteroidota > Bacteroidia > Bacteroidales > VadinHA17 > JAYEGO01. The sequence continues at coordinate 11,002 of JAUVKW010000097.1, forward strand.
TTTCATGAGAAAGATTAGTTTTCTACTTCTATTATTTGCTTGCCTTACTCCATCCACAATATATTCACAAGCAAAGGTAAAAACAGGAATTGAAGTTCTGAAGGCAGACAATTTTAAAATTCTGCATAACAAAAAAGTCGGTTTGATAACCAACCAGACAGGTGTTGATTCAAAGATTCGATCTACTATCGACATTTTAAACAACTCTCCGGAGGTGGACCTGGTAGCACTTTATGGTCCTGAGCATGGAGTTCGGGGAGATCATACTGCCGGGGAACATGTGACCTTTTATATTGATGAAGAAACAGGAATCCCTGTATATTCTCTGTATGGAAAAACAAGGAAACCAACTGATGAAATGCTAAAGGGCATTGATGTATTGGTTTATGATATCCAGGATATTGGAGTACGCTCTTATACCTATATCAGCACCATGGGATATGCAATGGAGGCTGCTGCTGAAAATGATATTGAATTTGTTGTTTTGGACAGGCCTAATCCACTGGGAGGGAAAAAAATCGAGGGCCCCCTTGTAGAAGAAGGCTTTTTTTCAATGGTAAGTGCTTATCCTGTACCATATATTTATGGATTAACATGTGGAGAGCTGGCAAAACTTTTTAAAGAAGAAAAACTTCTGAACACTGAAAAGACTTGTAAATTAACTGTAATCCGCATGAAAGGCTGGAAAAGAAAAATGAAATTTCAAGACACCGGACTTGAATGGGTTTTGTCGTCTCCACATATTCCAAATGCAGAAACAGCTGTTTATTATCCGGCAACGGGAATCATGGGAGAACTTGGTGTAATATCTGAAGGTGTGGGTTATACACTCCCCTTTCAGCTTTACGCTGCAGAATGGATAGATCCACAATTGATGGCAGAGGCTATGAATGATCTTAATCTGGATGGCGTTATTTTCAGACCCATACATTTTAAACCCTACTACGGAAAATGGAAAGCTAAAGAATTAAATGGGGTACAAATACATATTACCGATCAGGATAAACTAAACCTGATGGGATTGCAATTCAGATTTATGGAAGTTCATCATAATCTTTATCCCGATATTGATGTTTATGCTTTATCTGAAGGCAGACATAATATGTTTGATAAAGTAACGGGTTCCTCAAAAATCAGGGAAAGCTTCTTTAAAAATTATAGATATTCTGATATTGAGCAAATTCTGAATAAGGATGTAGAAGAATTCAGGGCACTTTCAAAGAAGTATTATTTGTATAAATGAAGAAATGACTAAAATGACTAAAGTGAAGAAGTGACTAAAGTACTTAAAAGGTTGAGGGAAAACAGCACCTTGTACTCAGTAGGCAGTAAGCAGTCCCGAA
>JAUVKW010000096.1 GCA_030596025.1 Bacteroidota bacterium
AGAGGAACTTCTTATGGAACCTACCTGATGGTTTCAAATGAGATACTTGCTGCTAAGAATGAACTTAGAGATGATCTTTCCGTGCAAAAATTTGGGCGCAAATATGAGGATCTGGAGGAGGATGAGCAAGCTGCTGTAAAAAAGTATTATACTGCTGTACTATCTGAGGCTGAACCTAAAAATATTGGAGGAGCTAAATAATGTCAAAATTTAAAAAAGGTGGTAAAAAAGGAGTTGTAGCAATCAATACTGCTTCTCTTCCCGATATTGTATTTATGCTTCTTTTCTTCTTTATGACCACTACGGTTATGAGAGAAGTTGATCTAAAAGTCAACATTCGTTTACCCAATGCATCAGAAGCAAAAAAGCTTGAAAAAAAATCGCTTGTTTCCTTTATCTATATTGGCGAACCTTCCCTGCCCAATCAAAAAATGTTTGGGACAGAACCAAGGATTCAGCTTAATGATCAATTTAAAAATGTTGCTGACATTCAGGACTTCATAGCACAGGAAAGAGATGCCATGAATGAGGCCGACCAGGCGAAAATGTCGGTTTCCATGAAAGTAGATAAAAAAACAAAAATGGGTATTATCTCCGATGTGAAACTGGCACTACGGCGTGCCAGCGCTTTGAAGCTAAATTACTCGGCTGTGAAATCAGAAACACTTGAATAATTTTTTCATCCATTATAGAAAAAGCTGCCCACAAGGCAGCTTTTTTTTTACTAATAACTGATTCACTTTAAATAGTTTTTTTAATTTCGAATTTAACTCAAAACAAATAATAAGATGATATCATGCTTCTTCTTCTCTGACCTTCATGGGAAAATTGACAGATACCAGAAATTGTTTCATAGTATAGAGGCTGAAAAGCCACAGGCAGTTTTTCTCGGAGGTGATCTGCTGCCATCAGGTTTAAAGTCTCTTACATCTGAGTTTGAGTCAAATGAAGCTTTTATTAATGAGGTGCTGATCACTGGTTTTTTGAATCTTAAGAATATTCTTGGCCCTGCATATCCACGTGTATTTCTAATTCTTGGAAATGATGATGGAAAAGCTGAAGAAAATGTATTTATTGAGGCGCAAGAAAGAGGGATATGGGAATATATACACAATAAAAGAACCAGCTTTAAAAGTCACAATATCTATGGATACTCCTATGTACCCCCAACACCCTTTTTACTTAAAGACTGGGAGCGATATGATGTATCAAGATATGTAGATCCCGGGTGTGTACCACCGGAAGAAGGCTACCGGTCTGTTCCGGAGAAAAAAGATGATATTGTTTATTCAAGCATCAAGGAAGATCTGAATAAACTTGTGGCTGAAGATGATTTAAGCAATGCTCTTTTTCTTTTTCATACTCCACCTTATAAAACCAATCTTGATCGTGCTGCCCTGGATGGAAAAATGATTGAGCATGTTCCGCTGGATGTACATGTAGGAAGTATTGCTGTACAAAGATTTCTTGAATCAAATAAACCTCTCATAAGCCTTCATGGTCACGTCCATGAATCAGCAAGAATTACAGGGTCATGGATGGATAAAATCGGAAGCACATATTTGTTTAGTGCTGCTCATGATGGTCCTGAACTGGCTTTGGTTCGCTTTGACCTGGATACACCTGAAGTCCACTCCAGGGAATTGGTTTAACCAATATCATGAAAGGTCAGTAATTGAAGCAGAAACGCTAAACCAGAATGAATAGGATTCAAATATAGCACCATGCTTCAGCATGGTGTTAAATGTAAGTAAATACCAGTTTTCAGTGCGCTTCAGCGTACTTGAAATTATTATATAAAGTCAGCTTAAAGCTGACTTATCAAATATGGCATTTACCACTGACACCAAGCTAAAGCATGGTGCTGTTTTTAATCCTTACATTCATCGTCAGAATTTTTATTCCTTATAAACATTATCTTTTCCCGACAATCCTATGAGACAATTAATAACAAGCAATAGAATCAGTTGCACACAAATATCGTCTTAAGTTCACGCGTATGACTTACGGGGCTTTTTATTACAAATAACAATAATTTACCAACAATCTTTTTTCTTTATCTCAGTTCCAACAGGTAACGGCCTGGCGGCATCTGTTATAGCACCAATTTTTACGGCATAACTTGTACGCTTCTCTATATCCTCATCTGTAACAAAATGAACATCCAGCAAACAATCTAACTTAAAACCCGTACGGAAGTAATTTGTTTGACTCAGGCTCTGACTCCAGCCTTCCAGCCATGTTCTCAAATCCTTCTCCTGATCCTTTGACCCTCTTAAATGAATCAGTAAATCTATATCACTGCCAGGGCCAGCCGTAGCATTTTTAGTGCTTCCAAAAATATAAAACCCAACTACCCCAAAACGGGAGGGGTCAAGTTTTGCAGCAATATTTTCTGCAATTCGCAATCGCCAGCGCCAGTGAATATCGTTCCTCTTCGATTCCTTAACCTTCATTTTTACAATTCCTTCCGATTCTTCACTTTCTGAAAGAGGAGCAAGATGGGCAATAGCCTTTCTATCATCTGCATTCATTAAAACATGCAACAATTTCCCTCCGGTAGTATTTGGAACATCAATTACTCTAATAACATCAGACATATACTTCATATCGGGGAGTAAGTCTCCCAATACATTATTCGATCCCAGAAAAAATTCTTCATCAAAAACAGTATTATGATCATCAGGATACAATGGGAGATACCGGATATTTGCTTCAACAAGATCAAGAAAAAAATGTGTGCCAAATGAAAGTTCAGGGACATATTCCTTCTGCTTTCTCGCTATTTCTATTAGCATAGATGTATTGTTGATCTCAGAATAACTCACACTAACACCCAATTTGATGTCACCCCTGCTTCCCCATCTACCGGGGCCCATAAGTATAAATTGTCGTTTAGGTAATATCATATTCAACCGTCCAACAGCTTTCCCAATGACTTTTAAATCATCATAATCCGACAACTCTGAATACTTCTGTGGGTCAACATATACTATATGAGAGATATTTGGTATAATCCCATTGGAAATATATTTACTTCCTGTAAAAATCATTTCATCGGGTGAAAGGTTTGAGGGAATTATTGCAGGATTTGACTCTTCCTGGTGAGACTGTGAACGGCATTGTAAAAGATACAAATCCTTGCCATCATGAGCAAACTCAATATCCACCGGATAATCATATTCCCTTTCCAGCACATTCAAAATGGCATGTATTTTTGAAACAAAATCTGTTTGATTGATCAGACCATCAAATGTTACCACAAAATTATCTTTTTTAAAATCCATTCCAAGCTTCCTTGTTGGCTGAATATGGTCTTCAGTAAGTAAGGATAAAACTAAACTCAGGGACGGAAAATCTCTGCCTGCTTCTTTCAGCACGTCATCAATTTTAATAGTCTCAAAGCTGCCACTTTCCAGGTTAATAACATCAACACTCTTAGGGGAATATCTGACAATTTCATCAAGAGTAACATTAACTCTTAGTCCTGGCTGACCTGGTGCAATCAATATTGGATAATCATTACTCAAACGATCAACTGCCCTGGTTCCCAAACCAGGAACCATACGAATTAAACCATCCTGTTGTTTGAGGCGACTCGACCATCTAAATTCATTTCTACTGAAAGCCACACCGGCGAATGCCGGGAAAAAATATTTCCCTACTTTCGTCCCAACAACCTCCTGAATTAAAATACCCATCTCCTCATGATAATCCAGCAAGCCTCTTTCTGTACGATATTCAATAGGATCAGGTCCAAATGTAGAGGCATAAACTTCAGAAATAGCATCCATTAATTCCAGTATTCGGTCCTTCTTACTCCCCTTGTTTGCAATAAATAAGCTCTTGTATTTTCCAGCAAAAGCTGTTCCCAGTCTATCTTCAAGTAAACTTGAACTGCGTACAATTAAAGGGACTTCTCCAAAATCATCCAGGGCAAGAGATAATCCTTTTACAATTTCCGGTGCAAATGAGGAATTTTTAAATACATGAATAACATAGGGATACTCTTTTCTTACCTGGCCAATATCCTTGTATTTTTGCTCCAGGATATCCTCCAGGTTATTATGAACCATAAAGCTCAGGATTCCATCAGAGGTCAAGTACCAGGTTTTGGGAGTTTTTATTTTATCCAGTAAGGGCTCCCGGGCTGCAGATTTTTCAAGAATTTTCTTTGAAACAATCAATCCGGCACTTTTTCCTCCCAATTTGCCATGACTCCCTACAGGAAAGATCACCTGTTGAATTAATTTATTAAAATCCTCAATCCCAACAAACTTCTTTGCAATATGAATAAAACCAGGCTGATCACTGAGAATTCTTCGAATAAGTGCCACCCGGAAGTTCTTTTCCCTTGGCGTGGAAAGTTCCAGTCCCTGGGGAGCCAGGTGGTGAAATCGTTCAATAGCTCCACTTATCTCAATCAATGACGAACCTGTGTTTTCCAATACGTTGGATAGGAAGCCTGACCTGTCCTGCTTCATCCATTTATGAATATTGTCAAGTATATCTTTGCTGCTGAGATATTTCCCTGCAACCTCAAAAATCTCTTCGCTTATCCCCAACAAATCAGTTTCAGGTATTCTCTGGTATGGCTTATTATCATCTTTGAATAATTCCTCCTTGTCTTTATAGATTGGGCTAAAGTGCTCAAAAAGACCCTCCGCCTCTTTTATTCCACTCCAACCAAGGTAGTTTACCATCTTACGTGAAATACGCACCAGTAATTTCGGATCTGTTCTTTTAAGCATTTCCAGAACAACCCCCCATTCTGATTTTTGTTCTTTTTGAAACCGGGTTTCCTTTTCAAATACCAGTTTTAATCGTTCATGAAAAAAGTAAGATCCAATCTGCTCAGCAATGCTGTCTATCAGTTTTCTTTCCTCTTTCAAAAAGGGACCTTCATCTGCCAAAGGTCTTTCATTCATATAATATACACTTACTATGCCTATTTTTTCATCCTGAACAAGAATATCTGAACTCAAAGACCATTTTGATTCTTCAAAATCATCTGAATGGTATTCCTTATCCCTGATTATTATCCTGGGTTGACAAATCTCTGAATATTGCCATCCCGGAGCAATAGCATCTATAATTCCCTGAAATGTATCATCCTGGCTTAAGTCTTTAGAATGCAAAAGTTCCTGAACCTTATACAGGCACTTCAATTCCTTAGCTCTCTCCTTAAGGTCATCAATTACCTTTTTTACGTAATTATCCTTTCCCATAGCTTATGAATCTGTTTTTTTTATCACGCCTATACCAGATCGTCCATCCACCTTAATCTGAAGCGGATTTGAGAGCCTGACATGTTTAACGTACCTGCCTTCTTCAATTAATTTTTGTTCTGCCAGCCAATCCCAGTCAACCCCATGAATGCTGGCAAAAGGAATGGAAAAATAATGTACTTTAAAACCTGTTACATTGTGAAAAAAGTGTGAACCCTGGCTCATCTCCACATATACATTCTCCATAGTTGCTTCAACTATTACTTTTGCTCCTGATACCTGGCCCCAATCCACCGGAATACCGGCTGTAGGATCGGAAGTCCCCCACCTGCCAAAACCAATTAAAAGGTATTCTCTGTTTTCTTCAAGCAGTTTACTATTCATAGATCCAATTTCCGCTGCTATATCCCTGGAAAAACGTGTTTGAAATGCTTCAGGGTCGGTAAAAATAATATCTGTTATTGAATCAATCACTCCGTTTCCCAACACTTTTTCAGAGGCTGCAAGAATACTATCTCCCGTAAGTTCCTCTATCTTCAGGTCAACTTCTTCTGAAGAAACTACCATTGGCCGAACCTGTAAAAATCCAAATCTATAAGGATGTTCACCCTCATTGGCAAGTGTTACGGCAAATTCAATTTCTACAGGAGCCCCAACAGCTTCTTCGCAATTTTTCAACAAATTTTTTGTCAAATCATTTAACATAATAGTATCCAGTGTCAATATTGGGGAAAAAGTGAGTATGCGTGGTCCTTTGCCACTAATTCCAGGCCATACACGGTCTGAAGAGGCATCAAAAGTCGATACCAGGTGCTTCAGGGTTCCATCAGATTCTGCATCAGGGAGGAAAGCCTCTGTAAGATATTCTGTTTCCTGAATCGGATTGTATTCAGGTGGCTTCCCCATATTGATTGCCCAGAAACTGATCTGGGTTTGCTTCAACATATCACCCATTGATTTAAAAGGAGGATTTGTTCTGGGATAGGAAGGTGAATAAGCCCAGGAAATACTTCCATCAACTATTGTCTTCCCCATTCCAAGAGCCAGGTTTACTACACCTTCTTCAGGTATTGCATGTCCCACAGGATAATAATTATATGATCGGGCAACACCCGAAACTTCAGGATAGAATCTCTCATCATGCCGCTCGCCAACAACCTCCTGAATAATAACTGCCATTTTCTCATCTTCCGTTTTATGCCGGGTTGCTTTCATATAGTCTTTGGCAGCCCTAAAATAGGTGGAAGCATACACAAACTTGATTGCCTCGGTAAGTTTGCGAAACCGGGCGTCTATATCATGCTGGTTATTAGGCGTCATTTTTGTGCCATAAATACCAGCAAATGGCTCGTACATAGCATCTTCCAGCATACTGGAGGAGCGTATTGCCAGGGGTTGTTTGATATTGGAAATCAGTGTGCGTAAATCACCAAGAATTTCAAAAGGAAGATCAGCCTTCTGAAAAGCCAGACCTATTCTCTCATCCGAAGCATCTGAAAAGGCTATCTCTGAAAGCTTATTCTGCTGCATAAAAGAATCAAAAATGTCTGTCCGCAACACTATCATCCGGGGAATATTGATTTCAAAACCGGGAAAATCCTTTGCCTGGATATCCTCCAGAATTTTATCAATAAATGTTAAGCCCTGAGCTTTACCCCCCAGTGAACCGGAACCAATATAACTGATTGGCTTTCCCGATTCAAAAAAGTTTCTGTTGAACCTTGTTATTTCCTGGTCTTTCATGTGTTTATAATTTATTTTAGTCACAAAGTAGTCCTATTGAGTGTAGGCGTCAACCCAAAGCAACTTTTCTTCTGATTTATAATCTCTTTCTACATTGTATGTAGTAATAAGCTGTTACAATCCTCAATTAACAGTCCGAATTTTTGGTGTTTTCTTGGTGTCTTGGAGTCTTTGTGGCTACTCTTCTTTTTTGCCACCAAGCCACCAAGGCTCAAAGTTTCACCAAGTAAGATGTTGTTAGGTTTTTAAAAATCCTATTATACCCAACCTCTGTCATGGCAAGCCATTGCAACCTTGTCAATTGATATAACATATGCTGCATCTCTCATATTCAATTGATTTGAGTGAGCAAAATCACTTACAGCGGCATAGGCAGATGTCATCCTGACATCCAGCTTACCCAAAACTTCATCTTTTTCCCAGAAATAATTCATGTTGCTCTGAACCTGCTCAAAATAACTGCAAATAACACCTCCGGCATTGGCAAGAAAATCTGGAATGATCATCAGGTCTTTCTTATCAAGAATTTTATCTGCGTCTGGTGTTGTTGGGCCATTGGCCCCTTCAGCAATAATTTTTACCCGTTTATGAACATTCTCAGCATTGTCAAGTGTAATTTGGTTTTCTAATGCCGCCGGAACCAGAATATCCACCTCTTGCTCCAGCCACTCTTCCCCTTTTAATACTTCATATCCAAGATCCTGAGCCTTGGATTTTTCAATGCCACCAAAAACATCTCTGATTGAATTTAGCTCTTCCAGTTTAATTCCATCTTTTTTTCTAAAGGAATAACTTTTTTGTTCTTCATTATCCCAGGAGGATACACATATTACCTTTCCTCCCATCTTTTGATATAGCTCAATTGCATATCTGGCAACATTTCCAAAACCCTGTATACTGGCAATGGTATTTGCGCAACTGACATCCAATTCATTTAAAGCCTCACGCACCGTTATCATAGTGCCATAACCGGTAGCTTCTTTTCTTCCAAGTGATCCGCCCAGGCCAACGGGTTTTCCAGTGATAAATCCCGGATAATGGCCTCCCATGATTGTTTCATATTCATCCAGCATCCATAACATATGTTGAGCATTTGTCATAACATCCGGTGCCGGAATATCTAAATTGGGTCCAACATTCCGAGCTACCTGCCTAACCCATCCCCGGCATAATTGCTCCTGTTCAGAAGAACTCAGGTGATGTGGATCACAAATCACTCCACCCTTTCCCCCACCAAGGGGAATATCAGCAACAGCAGTTTTCCAGGTCATCCACATAGATAATGCCCTCACAGTATCTATGGTCTCAAGTGGATGAAAACGAACACCTCCCTTGGCAGGTCCACGGGCATCATTGTGCTGGATTCTGAATCCCCTGAAAATCTTTTTTGTACCATTATCCATCCGTACCGGAATATTAAAATGATATTCCCGCATTGGGGTCCTTAATAATTCTCTTGTTGTTTCATCCAGTTCCAGGAGGTCTGCAGCATGATCAAATTGTTGTTGTGCAGTTAAAAAAGGATTATAGCTTTTAGTTTCCATAAAACAGGTAATTTGCAGTTTAAGTCATTCATGAAATACACCTTATAAATTTACCAAAATTTAAGAATCTTTGCCACCTAGAATGTTACAAAACATATTTAAGGTTAAAAATTTTTTTGCATTCACCCCCTGTTTTTCCACAGTCACTATATTTAATTTCATTTGAACATATATCATGATGTTAATTTGCATCAAAATTTAATTTTTTATGACAATGAAAAACCCCAGTATGCTGGGAAATTGAAAAAAAGTATAAAAAATATATGATTTGTAGGTAAAAAAACCTGATTAATGAATTCTTTATTATACCTTTATTCATATATTGACTGTTAGTCATTTTATTTATCTATGTTTATTTTATAGTTATGGGCATATCCGAACGTAAAGAGCGGGAAAAAGAGCAACGCAGAAATGATATAATTGATGCTGCAGAAATTGTGTTCTTTGAAAAAGGATTAACAAATTCAACGATGGATGAAGTCGCCGAAGAAGCTGAGCTCAGTAAAGGCACTTTGTATCTATATTTTAAAAGCAAAGAAGAAATCCATTTTGAAATAAAAGTAAGAGCTCTGAATATTTTGAAAAATATGTTCAGGAAGTCGATCTCTGAAAAGAAAAATGGTATTGAGAATTGCCTGGAAATAGGAAAAGCTTATGTGGATTTTGTGAATAAATATAGAAATTATCACAAAGCAATAATATATTTTGAGAGTAATGATTGTAGTATTTGTGAATTTAGAGACAAATGTGAGGAATTTTTTAAGGAAGATAATCCATTAATATTTTTTGTACAAACAATAAACCAGGGAATAGCAGATGGTACAATCAGAAGTGATATTCCTGCAAATGCTCTGGCACAAACGGTTTGGGCTCAAACTAACGGAGTTCTTCAGTTCATTTCAACTAAACAAATAATACTTGAATTATCCGGTGTGAAAGCAGAGGATATTATTCAATGCCAGTTTGAAATTATTAAAAAAGGAATAGAGAGTGAAGGCAAAGGCGCACAGACACAGAGAAAACAGAAAAATAAATAATTGAAACATGAAAAAAAAGACAATAATATATTTATCATTTCTGATATTAATGAATCATCTCCAGGCTCAAAACAATGTTCTGGAAGAATACATTCAGGAAGGATTGCAAAGCAACCTTACTTTAAAACAAAAACAATCTTCTTATGAAAAAAGTATACAGGTTTTGAAAGAAGCGAAAGGAATGTTTTTCCCAAATATAAGCCTGAATGCACGATATTCTGTAGCTGATGGCGGACGATTGATTGAATTTCCTGTGGGTGATATGTTAAATCCGGTTTACAGCACACTCAATCAATTAACATCGTCAGACCAGTTTCCACAAATAGAAAATGAAGTAATTCCTTTTTTAAGGCCAACCGAACAGGAAACCAAGCTGCATTTGGTTCAGCCCTTGTTTAATCCGCAAATATATTATAATTCAAAAATAAAATCGGAACTGACAAATGTCGAAAAGGCGGATGTTGAAAGCTATAAAAGGAAATTAGTTGCTGAAATCAAAACAGCTTTTTATAATTATTTAAAGACTATACAAGTTCTTGAACTGACAGATAAAACAGGTGAACTTCTGAAAGAAAATATAAGAGTTAACGAACGACTTTTTGCAAACGATAAAATTACAATTGACAATGTCTACCGTTCAAAAGCAGAGCTAAGCAAACTTGACCAGAATATTGCGGAAGCTGTTAAGTATAATAAATCAGCAAAAGCATATTTTAATTTTCTGCTGAACAAGCCGCTTGAATCAGAAATTGAAATTCTGGATGAAATGAAACTGACTCCACTTGAAATAGAGCTTCAATATTCACAGGAGAATGCAATAAACAACAGAGAAGAATTAGATATGATTAAAAGCTATGAACAGGCAAATGATTACAATTTGAAGATGAATAAATTCAATAAAGCTCCGAACTTAACTGCTGTTGTTGATTATGGTTTTCAGGGAGAAGAATACAGATTCACATCTGATGATGATTATGTAATGGCTTCATTTGTTTTAAGCTGGGATTTGTTCAAAGGATTTCAAAACAGGGCAAAAATTCAACAGGCAACTATTGACAAACAAATTATTGAAATGCAATATATCGAGGCGGAAAACCGGGTGAAATTACAAGTCCTCGATTTGTACTACGCAGTAGAAGCTGTTGAAAAAGCAATTACAGCAGCTCAACAAGAAAAACTTAGCGCTACGAAATCTTTTGAAATTATTAATAAAAAATACAATGAAGGACAGGCAAGCCTTATACAATTCATTGACGCCAGAACCACTATGACAAATGCCGAATATAACATGATTATTGCAACTTATGATTATAAAATAAAATATGCGGAATTTGAAAGGGCGGCTTGTTTGTATGAATTTAGAATAGAACCCTGATGACACGGATTACACAGATATACACAGATAAGAAAAAAACAAATCCGTGAAAACCTGTGTCATCGGTGTTATCCGTGTTCTATATAATATTTGTTAATAAAATAAAACCTTAAAGGATGAAAAATATAATTAAAACTCTTTCCATAGTATTAATTACTATACTGTTTTTTAGTGCTTGTAAAGAACAAGTTGCCGAAAAGAAAGTTGCTGAGAAGGTAAAAGTCAGAACAACAACGCTTATTGAAAAAGAAATATCAATACCTGTTCATTGCAGCGGGAAATTATCTTCAAAAGAAGAATCAAAACTTAGTTTTAAAACCGGTGGTATCATCAGCAACATATTTGTTAATGAAGGACAAGCCGTAAAAAAAGGACAAGTACTAGCTAAGCTTAATCTCTCTGAAGTTCAGGCACAGGTAAATCAGGCAAGACTTGGTTTGGATAAAGCCGGGAGAGATTTCAGGAGGGCTAGTAATTTGTACAAGGACAGTGTTATAACTCTTGAGCAGCTACAAAATGTAACAACTGCTTTAGATATTGCAAAATCAAACGTGGAAATAGCTGAATTTAATCTGCAATTTTCAACAATCAAAGCTCCTTCAAACGGTAAAATATTTAGGCGTATTGCCGAAGAAAACGAAATCGTAGGACCCGGGAATCCGATTTTTTTGTTTGGGTCTACTGATAATGACTGGATTGTCAGAGTTAATATTACTGATAAGGATATTTTTTCACTTCAACTAAATGATAAGGCTGATATAAAATTTGATGCTTATCCCGATAAAATATTCCATGCAACTGTCACCGAAATTGGAAACTCAGCCGACCCATATACAGGAACTTACGAAGTTGAACTTAGGCTAGAACAAACCAATACAAAATTCGCTTCAGGCTTATTTGCAACGGTTGATATTTATCCTTCAAGAAAAGAGAAATTTAAAATTATTTCTGTTAATGCGCTCATTGAAGGCAATGAAACAGAAGGATATATTTATCAGGTTATTAATAAAAACAAAGTTAAAAAGTTAAAAATTAAAATTTACAAGATTTCTGATAAAGATTTATTCATAAAATCAGGCGCAGAAGCCGGAGCCGAGATAATCACCGAAGGAGTGAGCTATGTTATTGGAACATCTGAAGTTGAAGTGATAAAATGATTCTTGACGCAGAGCCGCAAAGACGCAGAAAAGAAAAAAATAAAAACTCTACGATTCAGTGCCTCTGTATTTAAATCAAATCTCTAAAAAATGAAACTGCCAAAAATAGCAATCTACAATTATCAATTCACAATCATTGTATTCATTCTGATTACGATAGCCGGATTGAATTCATACCTGAGTATGCCCCGCATGGAAAATCCTGAGATTAAAATACCGGGGGCTTCGGTGGCAGTAATTTATCCGGGGACTAACCCTGTTGATATG
>JAUVKW010000132.1 GCA_030596025.1 Bacteroidota bacterium
ATTCCTGTTTCACTGAAATGGATATTTCTTCTCTGTCAACCTCTGTATTTAAACTGAAAACATCCCTCCAATAACCGATCTTCCCCCAGACAGACACAGCCTCATGATCAAAATGGTCCAGTCTGGTTCTCAAATCATCAAATAAGAAAGAAGCAACCAATGGGAGCAGTCTCGATTGCTTTTTCTTCTCCTTTTTTATCAAATCAATAATTTCATTGCTATGCTTATCACAATAGCTGGTTGAAATTTTATTGTTTTTATATACTTTCTGTTTCAATAAATATTTCAAGTATAAAATGTTGGTTTTGATTCCGTGAATGACATAATCATCCAGGGCTTTAATCATTTTCACTCTCGCCTTTTCCCTGTCTTCGCCCCAAACTATAAGCTTGGCGATCATGGGATCGTAAAAACTTTCTATCCTGGCAGCCCTGTTTATTCCTGAATCCACTCGTATCCCTTCTCCTTGAGGTTCTGAATACAAAGACATACATCCGGGAGATGGCAAAAATCCATTTTCCGGATCTTCTGCATAAATACGGCATTCAATAGCATGCCCCTTTTGGGAGATCTCTTCCTGATGCAGATCCATTTTCTTCCCTGCAGACAACAGTAATTGTTCTTTTACTATATCTATGCCTGTAACCATCTCTGTCACCGGATGCTCAACCTGTATCCTGGTATTCATTTCCAGAAAATAGAAATTCAGATCCTGGTCTAACAGAAACTCAACAGTCCCTGCACTGTTATAGCCTATTTCTTTGGCTATTCGAACGGCAGCATTTCCCAGGGCTTTTCTTACTTTGGCATTAAGTGTAATTGAAGGAGATTCTTCAATAATTTTCTGAAATCTCCTTTGTAAGGAGCATTCCCGTTCAAATAAATGAACTATATTTCCGTAATTATCTCCAAGAACCTGTACTTCAATGTGCCTGGGCTGTTGAATATATTTCTCAATATATACTGTGCCATCCCCAAAATACGATGCGGCCTCCCTGCTCGTGCTCTCCAATATCTCCAGCAAATCATTATGATCTTCTACTATTCTCATCCCCTTTCCTCCACCTCCGGCTGCAGCTTTAACGAGAATAGGATAGTTCATTTTTGAAGCTTTTTCTAACAGGGTTTTGGCATCGCCCGTTATTCCTTCCGTAATGGCAATTCCTGTTTTTTGAACAAATGCCCGTGACTCAATTTTATTTCCCATCAAGTGAATAGCCTTTGCTGAGGGTCCTATGAAAATGATTCCAGCCTTGTCACAAGCTTTAACAAATGCAGGGTTTTCGGCTAAAAATCCATACCCGGGATGTACAGCATCACAAGCGGAAGTTTTTGCTATAGAAATAATCTTATCAATATTCAGGTAGGTTTCTGCCAGATCATTCCCCTCCAGGGCATAGCTTTCATCTGTCTGTTCCACATGAAGGGCATCCCGGTCGGCTTCGGAATAAACAGTCACTGTTTTGATTTCAAGATCTCTTGCAGCCCTGATAATCCTGACAGCAATTTCGCCACGATTAGCAATTAATATTTTATTAAACTTCTTCATTCCATTTCCCCATTCGTGTATTCGTCTTACATTAGTGCATTACTTCACACCCACAGTGCCACCCCTGAAAAGCCGCTTGTGAGCTTTGATCCCCTAACGGGTCTCAAAGGTTAGTGGCTTTCTTTTTCCATCATTCCATCTTTCCAACCATCCATTATCCCATCCACCCGGGTTTTCTTTTTTCAAGAAATGCTGCCATTCCTTCCTGTCCCTCGTCAGATGCCCTGATCTCTGCAATCATTCTGGCCGTGGATTCAAGAGCCTCATCCAGATTTTCTTTATTAGATATATTAAATAATAAAGTTTTGCAGTGTTCGATTGCTTTTGGACCACTGCTTAAAAGCAACTCAATCATAGTAGCCAAATATGATTCCATCTCATTACTCTTCAAAGATTTATTCACCAGTCCGAATCGTTCAGCTTCAATTCCATCAATTCTTCTGCCTGTAAGCATCAATTCACGGGAGCCATATTCACCTACTCTTTTGGTAACATAAGGAGAAATGCAGGCGGGAACAATGCCAATTTTTACTTCACTGAGACTAAAAACAGTTTCATCATCAGCATAGGCAAAATCACAGGAAGCAAGCAATCCGTTTGCCCCTCCAATAGCTGCACCATGAACAACGGCAATGGTTGGTTTGTTACAGGTATAAATGGCATAAAAGCATTTTGAAAGGTTCAGGCTTTCCCGGAAGTTCTCTTCGTAACTATATTTTGCAACATCTCTCATCCAGTTGAGATCAGCACCCGCACAAAAAGATTTTCCTCTTCCCCTGAGCATCACAATACGCACATCTGTCAAGGTATTTAAGTGCTCAAAACAATCTATAAGTTCAGATATCATCACTTCATTAAAAGCATTGTGGATGTGGGACCTGTTAAGCCAAACGGTAGCCACTTCATTGATTATTTCCAGTTCTATAGTTTCAAATTTATTCACTTTGTCATTACAGTTTAGATTTTTCAATAATTTCTTCAACTACTCCCGGATCGAGTAAGGTGCTGGTATCACCAAAATTGGAATAATCACCAGAGGCTATTTTTCTTAAAATTCTCCTCATGATTTTGCCCGATCTTGTTTTAGGCAAATCACTTACTATCAAAATCTTATCTGGTCTGGCAATGGGTCCTATAATATTATTAACCCCAATTTTAATGCTTTGGATAATACCTTCCAGGCTTGTGCTCTCATCCACATCATTACATACAGCAAAAGCAAAAATGCCCTGTCCTTTGATATCGTGCGGATACCCGACTACAGCAGACTCTACCACTCGCGGATGTTCATTGATGGCATTTTCCACTTCTGCAGTTCCCATTCTATGACCGGAAACATTTATTACATCATCCACTCTCCCCAAAATACGATAATAACCATCTTCATCCCGCTTCACTCCATCACCGGTAAAATAATAGCCATTATAAGTGCTGAAGTAGGTTTGCCTGAAACGCTTATGATCGCCATAGAGAGTGCGGGTCATTCCGGGCCAGGGAAATTTAATACACAAATTACCTTCAACACTATTCCCTTTAAGTTCATTTCCTTCAGGATCAACTATTATGGGTTGAATTCCCGGTAAAGGCAGGGTAGCATAAGAAGGTTTGGTTGGAGTAATACCAGCCATAGGACTTATTAGAATACCACCTGTTTCAGTTTGCCACCAGGTATCTACAATGGGACAACGATTTTTCCCTACATGATCATGATACCAGTGCCAGGCCTCTTCATTTATAGGCTCACCTACAGTACCCAGAACTTTCAGGCTTTTCAGAACCTTATTTTCCACAAATTGATTGCCTTCTGCCATTAAAGCTCTTATGGCAGTTGGGGCAGTATAAAACTGATTAACCTTATGTTTTTCTACAATATCCCAAAATCTTCCGGCATCGGGCCAGGTGGGTATTCCTTCAAACATAAGGGAGGTGGCACCACTAAGCAAAGGACCATAAACAATATAAGAATGACCTGTAACCCAGCCTATATCAGCGGAACAAAAATACACATCGCCTTCGCTGTATTGAAACACATTGCGAAAAGTGTAGGAAGTATAAACCATATATCCGCCAGTAGTATGAACCACTCCTTTAGGTTTATCGGTTGAACCCGAAGTATATAAAATAAAAAGCGGATCTTCGGCATCCATAACTTCAGCTTCATTTTCTGTAGAGACACCCTCACATATTTCATCCCACCAAAAGTCCCGTCCTTCTTTCATCTGAATTGCCTCCCCGGTTCTCTTTTTTACTATCACTTTTTCAACAGAATCACATTTTTTCAATGCTTCATCTACTACAGATTTGATAGGAATGCTCTTTTTGCCACGGAAAGCACCATCAGAAGCAATTACCAGTTTAGCCTGGGCATCTATAATACGATCGGCCAGGGCATTGCTGGAAAATCCAGCAAAAACAATGCTATGAATAGCGCCAATTCGGGCACAAGCAAGCATTGCAATCACCAGCTCGGGAATCATGGGCATATACAGGGCTACCCTATCCCCTTTTTTAATGTTATTTTGAAGCAGAACATTGGCAAATTGTTTCACTTTTTCAAAAAGTTGGGTATAGGTCAAAGTAACTCCGTCGTCTTCAGGGTTATTGGGTTCCCATATGATGGCAGCCTGATTCTTCCGGGTAAATAACTGTCGCTCAAATATGTTTTCAGTGATATTGAGTTTCCCCCCCTTGAACCATTCTATCCGTGGTTCTTCAAAGTCCCAGTCCAACACACAATCACATTTCTTACGCCAAAAGAAATCTTCTGCCTGCTGCTGCCAAAACTGTTCCGGATTAACAATGCTTTTCTGATATTCATGAAAATACCCACTCAGTGTTTTTATTTTTACTGCCATTCTTTTCTGTTTTTTATTACTTATGACTCATAAACTATCCTAATTAATTTTAATATCACCATGCCCTTTATAAAGACAAGTGTCATTTCTTAAGTCTTTTCATTCTATTTATATAATTTTTAGCTCCTGGTTTTACATCCTGAATATTCCGTACTTTGTTTCAGGGAAAGGTTTATTCTGAGACATTGCTATTCCCAGGGCTATAACTTTTCGTGTATCCACAGGATCTATGATGCCATCATCCCAAATTCGTGATGTACTGTAATAAATCGATCCTTCTTCTTCGTACTTACTCAAAATTTCATCTTTTAATGTTTTGCGATCTTCAGCTTTCATCTTCTCTCCCCTTGCAGCCAGTTGGTCTTCTTTTACCTGGATCAAAACATCCGATGCCTGTTCTCCTCCCATAACGGAAATACGCGCATTGGGCCACATAAACAAAAGCCTGGGATCATATGCTCTTCCTGCCATTGCATAGTTGCCTGCACCAAAAGAACCACCAAATACAACAGTAAATTTGGGTACATTAGCATTTGCCACTGCATGCACAAATTTTGCTCCGTCCTTTGCTATTCCACCATGTTCATACTGCTTGCCAACGATAAAGCCTGTAATATTCTGGAGAAAAAGAATGGGAATATTCCTGTGCGTACATAATTCGATAAAGTGTGCCCCTTTTAAAGCAGTCTCTGAAAACAGCACTCCGTTATTTGCCAGTATCCCTATTGGAAAGCCCATGATGTTAGCAAAACCCGTAACCATAGTTGGTGCATACCTTGCCTTGAACTCATGAAAATAGCTTCCATCTACCATCCTGGCTATAATTTCTCTCGAATCAACCGGTTTTCTCAAATCAATGGGTGCAATTCCATAAAGTTCCTCAGGATCATAAAAAGGCTCTTCCACCGGAGAGAGTTTGAGCTTCTGTTTTTCCTTGAATTTTAAGTTCTCAAAGATGTTCCTGCAGATTTGAATTGCGTGAATATCATTTTCGGCAAAATGATCTGCTACGCCCGAAACAGAAGTATGAACATTTGCACCACCTAATTCTTCGGGACTAACTACCTCACCTGTTGCAGCTTTAACCAGGGGAGGTCCTCCAATAAAGATAGTTCCCTGCCCTTTTACGATTATGGTTTCATCACTCATCGCCGGAACATATGCCCCTCCTGCAGTACAGGAACCCATTACTACGGCTATTTGTGGAATTCCCAATGCCGAAAGCCGTGCCTGGTTGTAGAAAAACCTGCCAAAATTATCTCTATCTGCAAATACTTTAGCCTGTTCAGGTAGGAAGATCCCCCCGGAATCTACCATATAAACACAGGGTAAATGATTCTCAAGAGCAATTTGTTGAGCACGAAGATGTTTCTTTATCGTCTCTTTTACATAGGTACCCCCTTTTACAGTAGCATCATTTGCAATGATCAGGGTTTCCTGTCCATGAACCACCCCAATTCCGGTAATGATCCCTGCAGATGGAAATTGGTTGTTGTACTCTCCAAAAGCAGCTAATGGAGATAGTTCCATAAATGGAGTATTGGGATCCAGCAGCAAATCTATGCGCTCACGAGCCAACAGTTTACCTCTTTCCTTGTGTCGTAAAACAGCTTTTTCAGATGCTCCCTTGTGTACTTGCTCCAATGTAGCTCTGTATTTTTTAAATATTTCGAGGAAGTTTTTTTTGTTCTCCACGAATTCGGGAGATGAAGTGTTTATCTTTGATTCAATTCTAAACAAAATGATGGGTTTTTGATTTGAACTATTTATCCTGTTTGGAAAAATACCAGCTATTAAATTTATGCAAATTTTTTGATTATTTTAGTACAGGCAATCTAAAGAAATATAATTACATGAACTATCCGGGAAAAGTAACAATAGGAGATATAACTATCAGAGATGGGTTTCAGCATGAAGAAAAATTCATTCCTACCGAAGCAAAACTTTGGGTAGCAGAACAACTTATCCTCGCAGGATTCAAGCATATTGAAGTAAGCAATTTTGGGAATCCAAAGGGGATGCCCCAGTTTAAGGATGCTGATGAACTGTTTATGAAGTTGAGAAACAGCAAGTTGGTCAAAGACTTGCTGAAGGATGTTTCTTTAACAGCTATTACCATTCGTGAAAGGGCTATTGAAAGAGCAATCAATGCATACAAGGAAGGATATGGGCCCGACAGAATTCTTTTAATGGTTTCTACTTCCGAATCTCATCATAGGGTCAATTCCGGGCTTAGTCTTGCTGAATACTGGAAAATGTGTGAGGAATGGGTTCCTAAAGCTAGAAAAGCAGGATTAAAAGTCAATGGTACAGTAAGTACAATATGGGGATGCCCCATTGAGGGTCCTACCGATATGAAAGAAGCCATTAAATTTGCAAGCAGGTGGCTTGACATAGGAGCCTCCGATGTAGAACATGCAGATCATGATGGATCGGCTTCCCCTGACAGGGTTTTTAAATACTACTCTATGCTTCTTGATCATTTTGGAAGTCCCGATAAGCATATAGTTCATTTTCATACAACCAGGGGCTGGGGCCTGGCAAATGTTCTGGCTGCTCTTCAGGCCGGAATGACTAATTACGAATCTTGTATGGGAGGAATCGGGGGCCAGCCTGCAAACTTTGTAGATGGAGTTCCGGTAAGTGGAACAGGATCTTATTACTATAAAGATCCTGGTTATGTGGGATTATGCTCAACCGAAGACATGGTTGTTATGATGGATGAAATGGGAATTGACACAGGTCTTGATGTCGACAAGGTCCTTGAAATTGGAACCATGATAGAGCGGATTGTGGGAAGAAGATTGCGGTCAGAGAGTATACGGAATGGACGCATACCCAAAAAATTAAGTGGACGAAAATAATTCAATATGTTTGAAAATTTTGTTTTTTCCGGTATTGGCCATGCTTATGGAGAGTATCCAGTAAACAATGAAATGTTAGAAAAAGCGGTTAAGGATGGCCGGTTGGATGGATTTAATGAAGACCGTGTAGCCGCCAATGAAGATTACCTTAATTTTTTAGGAGAAAATCCCGGAATCAGTCCCTTTGAATATTTTGCCGGAACAGCTATGGGCTTTAAGGTAAGGAATCATGTGGCTCCTTTTTCTTCTACGAGAAAGAAAGTGCTGGAGGCTAACACGGCAATTGACCTCGCAGTTAAGTCTATTGATATGGCTTTAAAAGATGCCGGAATTCATCCCGAAGATATTCATGCCTGGTATGCAAGTACAGGAACACCTCCACTTCAGGCCCCGGGAATTGCTTCATTAATTAAAGCCTATTTTACGAACTGGGACAATCAAACTATTACATCCACAATAACCTCTGCCTGCGTAGGCTTCAATATAAACCTGCAGCGGGCAGTTGAATTTTTGAAATGTAATTCCGAGGCAAATCATGTTGTTGTAGTGCATTCTGAAATATTAACCAGCCTGCTTACTGAAACCACTGATTTTGTCCCTTTTGTGACATTCGGAGATGGAGCTGCTGCTGTAGTGCTTAGCAGGGTAAAAAGTAAAACAAAGGAAGGATTGATTTCGATTGTGAACAACGAGGATCTGAGGATGCTGGATAATTTAGGTGCTGACAAAAATGGGAACCTGTATATGAACCCTTCCAATGTTAAGCGTACAGCCATTTTTGACATACATCGCTCTACTACCGAAGTTCTAAAAAACTCTAATTGGAACACAGGGGATATAGATATATTTATTCCTCACCAGACTGGCCACGCCATTGTTCATGGAGCAGCAGAAAAGCTTGGGATTCCAATTGAAAAAACCTTCCAGGAAGTCCAGGTATGGAAGGGGAATATTTCAGGAGCGTCTGTACCTGCATCGCTTTCAGAACTAAAACAAAAAAATTTATTAAAGCCGGGCTTGAAAATTCAAACATCTACAGCTGGACTTGGCGGAGAGTTTGGGGCTTTTTCTTATATCATTCCTGAAAAAGTGAAGATCAAGAATAATGAATTGGGTCTTTATGCCGGAACCACAGCATTAATAACCGGGGCCACTGGAGGCTTAGGTTATGAAGTAGCAATAAACCTGGCGAAAAAAGGATGTAAACTGGTCTTACAATACAATTCAAATAGCTCTAAAGCCAAAAAGTTGTCTACAGAGCTTGAAGAATTAAAAAGTGAATTCGAATTTATTAAAGCAGATTTTTCAAACTCTCCGGAAGTAGATTCTTTTATAAAGTTTGTGTCTGACAAATATACAGTCATTGATTTTCTGGTTCATACTTCTGCAATTACCGGAAGCCTGAGCAAAGCCAGTGAAGTCAGTCATGAGGAAGCAAAAATGGTTGCCCAGGTAAATCAACTGGCCCCGGTTGCTATTACAAAAGCTCTCTTTACACAAGTAAAAAGAGCCATTTTGTATGTGGGTTCGGTTTCTGAAGACGCTCAATTTTCAGGATCTTCTTCATATGTATCATCAAAACAAGGGCTTCATGGCTTTGCTGCTAGTTTTGCTGCCGAAGCATTGAGTTATGGAGTAAGAAGTATTTATTACATGATAGGAGTAATGGATGGGGGAATGGCCGACCTGTTGTCCCCGGAACAGATAAAACAAGTTATGCTTTCTATTGGCCAGAAAAAACTGGAGGGCCCCAAAGAAACTTCAGAAAAAGTAGTGAACTCCCTTACGCGGCCAAAAATTATGGGCACTTCAGATACAGAAGAGGGGGTGCTTATTGTAAGAAGGGATGGGTATAAGAAGTGATGAGGTGA
>JAUVKW010000009.1 GCA_030596025.1 Bacteroidota bacterium
AATGAAATTAAGATAGTACTCAAATATTACCTCTTTAAAAGGAGCACTGTTTTCAATAAAATCATCCAGTTTTTCAGAAATATCAAAAACAATAACAATTAGCATCAGTAAAGTCAGGGCATAAAAAAAAGTGCCCAGGAACTTTTTAATGATGTATTTGTCAAGTATGAAACTCCCTTTTGTTTTCAAGTGTAAAAGTCTTGTTTAAAGATTGTAAATGAGCTTATTGTGTGGCAATATAAAATATGGTCTCCGGTATTTGATACCTCACAAAAGTAATTTAATTTTTAAAGTGTTCAGTGAACCCTCATCATAGAATTTATTAATATACTGGATATACATTTCCTTTAGTACTTAGTTTATTAAGCCTTAACCTATACATGAGGATTTCACAACCTGGTTTTTAGTTTTGGTACCATCCTGTTTTTCCAATCGGCAAAAGTATTGTTTGCAATTTTCTCCCTTGCTTCATTCATAAGCCACATATAAAAACTGAGGTTATGAATACTGGCAATCTGTGCTCCCAGCATCTCCTTTGCGTTTATGAGATGACGTAAATAAGCCTTCGAATATTGTTTTCCCACCCCGGATGTGCCGGCTTCATCAATAGCAGAAAAGTCATCTTTCCATTTTTCATTTTTAATATTGATAATTCCATTGCTGGTAAACAACATTCCATTTCTCCCATTTCGGGTAGGCATAACACAATCGAACATATCCACACCCAGTGCAATTGATTCCAGTATATTCGCAGGTGTACCAACGCCCATCAGGTATCTGGGTTTATCCTGTGGAAGAATTTGTGTTACCACATCACACATTTCATACATCAGTTCTTCAGGTTCGCCAACAGATAAACCCCCAATTGCATTACCTTCCTGGTTATAAGAACTGATTGTTTCCGCAGATTGTTTCCTTAAATCAGAGTAAACACTCCCTTGCACTATTGGAAAAAAGCTTTGGGTGTGATCATAAATTGCCTGAGTAGCTGCAAAGTGTTTAACACCTCTTTCTAACCAGCGGTGAGTAAGTCCCATAGATTTCAGGGCATAATCATAATCCCAGGGATAAGGAGTGCATTCGTCCAATGCCATAGTAATGTCTGAACCAATATTCCTCTGTATATCAACTACTGATTCAGGTGTGAAAGTATGTTTTGACCCGTCAATATGTGAACGGAA
Source organism: Bacteroidota bacterium (assembly GCA_030596025.1). Lineage (GTDB taxonomy): Bacteria > Bacteroidota > Bacteroidia > Bacteroidales > VadinHA17 > JAYEGO01. The sequence goes on from JAUVKW010000009.1 coordinate 1,182, forward strand.
AACATATCCTTCCTCTGTTATTTCCCGGTTATTAGACAGGGAAAAGACCTGGTATCCCCCACTGTCGGTAAGGATGGGGCGATCCCATGCCATAAATTTATGATGTCCCCCGGCACGATTCAGAATTTCAATGCCCGGACGAAGGAATAGATGGTAAGAGTTTCCTAAAATAATTTTTGCGTCAATGGCTTCTTTTAATTCGGTCTGGGAAATGCCCTTAACACTACCCGCAGTTCCCACCGGCATAAATACCGGAGTCGGAATCATACCATGATCGGTTGTGATGATTCCTGCACGTGCTGAAGATCCTGAATCCCTATGATCAATACTGAATTTCATCTGTTAATGATGATTTTTACATATTCTTTTTATGATGACAAATATAAATATTAAGTATGAACTAATGAGACTGGTAAGCCTGGTATTTGGATTCTAAAGAAATCTTTAATAAAATTGTCCTATCATCTAATAATATGGATAACATACTTTTTGGCAGCTTATTGGTTTCTGATTTAATGATTGTCTTGTTCCTTATAAGCACTTTGGTACAATTGTTTTATTATTTCTTTTTCTATTCCAGGGTCCCATTCTCAAAAATCAAAGAAATAAAGACAGTGGTTCAGCCGGTATCTGTTGTTATCTGTGCCAGAAATGAAGCCCGGAATCTTGAAAAAAACTTACCCCTTGTTTTGAATCAGGATTATCCCGAATATGAGGTAATTGTTGTAAATGATTGCTCAGAAGATGATACAGCAGAACTACTTGAAGACCTCGGGAAGAAGTATGCAAGGCTGAAAACTACTCATATAAAGAAAGATGCAAAGTTTACTCACGGAAAGAAATTAGCTCTCACAATTGGAATTAAAGCAGCCAGCCATGAGTGGCTCTTGCTGACAGATGCTGATTGCAAGCCAGGGTCTGAGAAATGGATTTCCGGGATGCAGAAGAATTTCAGCAATAAGACTTCTGTTGTTCTGGGCTATGGTGCCTATAGCAGGGAAAAAAGCCTCATCAATAACTTTATCAGGTTTGATACTTTTTTTATTGCCATCCAGTATTTTGGTTTTGCTATGGCAGGAATACCTTATATGGGCATTGGTAGAAATCTGGCCTACAGAAAGTCACTCTTTTTTGAGAATAAGGGTTTTGCTGCACATCGGAAACTTGCTTCAGGGGATGATGATTTGTTTATTAACCAGGTTGCAACAGCAGAGAATACGAAAGTGGAATTTTCTTTTAACACCCACACCTATTCAGAAGCGGAGAAAACATTTAGTGCCTGGCTACGACAGAAAAAGAGGCACCTGACAACGGGCTCGCATTATAATACGGGTACTAAATACCTGTTGGCAGGCGAACTTATTTCAAGAGTTTTATTCTACATTTTGTTTATCCTGCTGCTTATTAATCTAAAGTTTTTAATAATTATTCTGGCAGCTTTTTTTGTGAGACTATCCACCATGCTAACTATCTATAAAATAGGAATGACGCGTTTGAAGGAAGTGAATTTATTCGTATCTTCGCTTTTTTATGACTTCTTTTCGCCAGTTATTAATTTAAGCCTTGTAATTTCTAACATAATTAGCTCACCCCCACCTACATGGAAGTAAACCCAAACCTCTCTGAAAAAGCCCAATACGACTGTAAACTTGTAGACAAGGCTTTGTCAGGGGATCAGAAAGCTTATGCAGAATTGATGAACAGGTATAGGGATGCCATCTATTATATGCTTCTGAAAATGGTAAACAATAGTGTAGATGCTGAGGATCTGACTATCGAGGCATTTGGGAAAGCCTTTAAAAACATCAAACAGTATACTGCTTCCTTTGCATTCAGTACCTGGCTTTTCAAAATTGCTACCAACAATTGTATTGATTTTATCCGGAAGAAAAGAGGAAATGTCATTTCCATTGATCAGGCTGAGGACCCGTCCAGCAGTTCTCCTTTGGCCATTCAGTCAGGAACCCTCGATCCGGAAGAGAACCTGATCAAAAAGCAAAGAGAAATTTTACTCAGGGATATTGTTAGCCAATTGAAACCCAGGTACAGGAGCCTGATTGAGTTAAGGTACTTTAAGGAATATTCATACGAAGAAATTGCAAAGGAGATGAATTTGCCTTTGGGTACTGTAAAAGCGCAACTTTTCAGGGCAAGAGAACTCCTTTATAATGTCCTGAATAATCCTAAATCAGGACGGTAATTCCGGTTTGCACTTATGGATATCCTTCTCAAATACTTCCCTCACCTATCTCCCCTTCAGGTTCAACAATTTTCAGATTTAGGAAGCTTATACAATTATTGGAATGAACGGGTAAACCTGATTTCAAGAAAGGACATTGGGAATCTGTATGAACATCATGTGTTGCATTCCCTGGCGATTGGAATTTTTCATTCTTTCAAACGAGGACAAAAGGTAATGGATGTCGGTACTGGTGGCGGTTTTCCTGGAATTCCTCTCGCTATTCTTTTTCCCGACACACATTTCTATCTCATTGATAGTATTGCAAAAAAAATCAAGGTTGTAAATGAGGTATCATTAGCCCTCAATTTGGAGAATATTAGTGCAGAGCAAATCAGAGCTGAGGATGTGAAAACTCATTTTAATTATATAGTCAGCAGGGCAGTTACTTCTTTGCCTGTTTTTTATAAATGGGTGAAAAAGAATTTTTATCCCTCCGGAATTAACAACCCCAGGCAGGGCATGATATGCTTGAAAGGAGGAGACATGAAAAACGAATTGAATGAACTTCCTGTTGAGGCAAAAGAAGTGTTAATTTCAGATTTTTTCACTGAAGCCTTCTTTGAAACGAAAAAAATCATCTTTATCCCTGTTTGATAAATAAAAAATATTAAATTTGCAAACTCAATTTTCAGAAATAATATCAGACAGCAATGAAAAGAACATTTCAACCATCTAATAGGAAACGGAAAAATAAGCATGGTTTCAGGGAAAGAATGTCCACCGCCAATGGACGGAAAATAATTGCTTCAAGAAGGACTAAAGGCAGGGCTAAACTATCAGTCTCTGATGAACCAAGGCACAAAGTATAGTGATATTTTAAAATAATTTGTAATAAAAAGGATCAGGAATGATCCTTTTTTTGTTTTCCTTTACTGTTAGTAATCCTGGTTCAGTTTTGACTCATAGTTTATTATGGCAACAGAGGTTTTGATCAATGATCTGGTTCGGCATGCATCTGCCGGCGTACGGAAAGCATCTGATAAAGTTTTATCAGGGCAAAGACTGGATCAAAATGACGCCTTACTCCTCTACGAGGAGGCAGAGCTTGGTTTACTGGGGATCTTAGCAAATCATTTAAGAGAAAAATTTAATAAAGATTATACCTATTTCAATAGGAATTTTCATTTCGAACCAACCAATATTTGTATCTACAACTGTAAGTTTTGTTCCTATAAAAGGAAGATCAATGAACCAGGTAGCTGGGAATATACTTACGAGGATCTTATGGACAGGTTGAAGCTTTATGATGGGAAGGCTTTAACAGAGATTCATATTGTTGGAGGAGTACATCCAAAACGGGATTTGCATTATTATGGAAAAATGCTTCAGCTGGTAAAAGACCACCGGCCGGATATACATATTAAAGCATTTACTGCGATTGAATTAGATTTCATGATCCGGAAAGCAGGTATGTCTGTTAAGGAAGGCCTTCTTGCTTTAAAAGAATGTGGTCTTGATTCTATTCCGGGTGGAGGCGCTGAAATTTTTAACGAAGATATAAGAAAGCAGGTTTGTGATGATAAGTCAAGCTCTGAATTATGGTTAAATATTCATCGTACGGCTCATGAACTGGGAATCCCCTCAAATGCTACAATATTATACGGACATATTGAAAGCTATGCCGACAGGGTAGATCACATGAATCGCTTAAGAGAGCTACAGGATGATACTAATGGGTTTAATGTTTATATTCCCCTGAAGTTTAAAAAGGAGAATAACCAGTTATCTGAGATTGGGGAGGTATCAACAATTGAAGATCTTAAAAACTTTGCAATTTCCAGGATTTTCCTGGATAATTTCCCTCACATTAAGGCTTATTGGCCCATGATCGGTAAGGAGGTAACACAACTATCACTTTCCTTTGGGGTAGATGATATTGACGGAACCATTGATGATTCAACAAAAATTTATTCTATGGCTGGTTCTGAGGACCAGACACCAAAGCTTTCCACTGATGAACTTGTTACTCTTATTAAAGAAGCAAGACGCATCCCTGTTGAAAGGGATACCCTTTATAATAAAATAAAAGTTTATTGATCGGGAATAAAAAGTCAGGCTGGAAAAACTGAACAAAACAGGAGTGACTTTAAAAGTCAAAAATTTGCGTTTTCAAATGAACCCGGATAATTTTATATTTGCCATTACGTTTATAAAGTAAACTTTTCCCTTTCATGTCCAGAAGAATGAAATTTTTCGAATTCCTGATCAGTAAGATTTTTCTAAAAAATCTGGGAATTGCAGTGGTACTATCCATAGTATTGATATTTATTTCCTTGTTATGGCTGAAGATATTTACCCAACACGGAAGAACCAGACCAATTCCGGATTTTTATGGTTTAACTTTAACTGAGGCTGAAGGAATTGCCAGTGATAAAAAGTTGCAAGTGGAAATAGTGGATTCTATATACAGTATCAATGCTGAGAGGGGCACTATTGTGGAGCAAAATCCCAGGGTGGGAAAGATGGTTAAGAAAAACCGGCGAATATTTCTGATTATCAACGCAATAAATAGTGAAACGGTAATTATGCCTGATGTAGTTGGTATTACTCACCGACAGGCAAAGGCCACCCTGGAGATGACAGGACTGGAGGTGGGAAGACTGAGTTATGTTCATGATATTGCAGTAAATAGTGTTTTGAAACAAATGTATAAGGGTAAGGAAATTGAATCCGGAGATACAATTCCTAAGGGTGTCAGCATTGATCTGGTACTTGGAACAGGCTTGAGCAATCGAAAGACCCTGGCTCCGGAATTAATAGGGATGAGCTTTGAACAGGCCAGGAACAGGATACTGAATGCTTCCTTAAATATGGGTGCTGTTTTGTATGATGAAACCATTTTGACTGAAGAAGATTCCCTTGAAGCTTTTGTCTGGAAACAAAATCCGGAATATAACGAAGAAAGGAAAGTAAGACTGGGCTCTCCGGTATATCTCTGGCTTAGCCTTGATTCATTGAAGTTGCCACAACCCGATACAAATTTAATTTCTCTTATCCAGGATGAAAATATTCAGGTACTATAAATACATACTTCTGCTTTCTTTTAGTCTTCCAGCTTTGCTTCTGGCTCAGGAAAAAGTTGTTGGACTTGAAGAAAATCCTGTTTTAAGAAAGGAGAGCAAAACCATGATGCCTGTGCTTAAGGCCTTTCTTGCACCCGATACTCTGGATCTTCCCTTCTTTGACGATTTTTCCAGGGAGACTATTTATCCATCTCCTGAAAAATGGGAAGACCAGGATGTATTTGTAAACTCCTCTTATGGAATAAATCCCCCTTCTGTTGGAGTTGCCACATTTGATGTTTTAGATAGTGCAGGCTTGATATATGAACATGCAAATACTGAATTATTCATTGCAGATTATTTAACTTCCAGGCCAATTGATCTGACATCTGCAGGATCGAAAGTGTATCTTAGTTTCTATTACCAGCCTATGGGTCATGGCGATTATCCTCAAACCAAAGATTCTCTTGTTCTTGAGTTCTTAGCTCCAACCGATACTGCCTGGAATCGCGTTTGGAGTATGCCCGGACCTGACACTAATATTGTGCAGGCTTTCAAGCAGGTCTTGATCCATGTTGATAGCCTGAAATACCTGGATAGAGGGTTCCAGTTCAGATTTCTTAACATGGCAAGTATATCTAGGGATGAAAACAAACCTGGGCGGAGAGCAAATTCAGATCACTGGAGTATCGATTATATTATCCTGGATTCCGGCCGTTCTCCCACAGATACTGTTCCCCATGATGTGGTGGTGGCAGCACCCCTCCAGTCTATTCTTAACAATCATGAATCTATGCCCTGGAAACAATTTAAAAAAAATATTTACAATGAAATGGGTGGTTCTATTCCTATTCGATATACAAATTTAGATTCAATTACCAGGAATGTAACCAGGGATTTTCAAATATGGGATGTATATGATGATCTTGAGCTTCACGCTTATTCTGCAGGGGCATTGAACATCAGCCCGTGGCAGACTATAGATTATCAGTCAGATCTGATAAAAAACTTTGAAACCAGTGGAGAAGACTCTGCACTTTTTATTGTAAAAGCCTGGTTGGTTACAGATGATTTTGATGAAAAGATCAATGATACAGTATCTTTTGAGCAGTATTTCGGAAATTATTTTGCCTATGATGATGGCACTGCTGAGGCAGGTTATGGTATAGATGGTGAAGGCAGTTCAAATATGAATGTGGCATATCAATTCAGGGCCTACATGCCGGATAGTCTGAGAGCTGTAAATATTTTCTTCAACAGGTCTTATGACGATGAAAATGATGTCCCTTTTCACCTTACTGTGTGGGATAGCGATAATGGAGTGCCAGGCAATATCCTATATTCCAAAGAAAACTTAAAACCGGAATGGGAAGATAGCCTTAATACTTTTATAAGCTATAAATTAGATGATCCGGTTCCGGTTGATGGATTCTTTTTTGTTGGATGGCAACAAACTTCTGAGGTCTTCCTGAATGTGGGTTTTGATAAGAACAGGATTAAGAACAACAAATTATTTTATCGAATGATGGGGGAGTGGTATATGTCTACTTTCCCGGGGGCCTTGATGATAAGGCCGGTTGTTGGAAGTAGTTTGGTGACAGCAATAGTAAACCAGCATGAAAATCTTGTTTACGGAATATATCCCAACCCGGTTTCAGATGTATTGAGGATTGACTATGGAGATTTTTCTTCCGTACAGGAATTGGAAATCAGGATATATGATTCATGGGGAAGGATACTGGGACAATGGAATTCCACAACAGATCAAATTGATGTTTCCTCCTATTCCCCCGGATTATATATCTTTGAATTGAGAGATCGGGAAAAGAGAACCCGTAAGAAATTTATTAAGATCGATTAGTGTAAAGTTAAGACTACTATTGCCTATTATCATGCTGAATTTATTTCAGCATCTTATTGTCAGGCAATAGATTCCGAAACAAGTTCGGAATGACGGACCCGAACAGGGATACTTGACTTAGTATTAGTGTCGTGTTAAGTTGATTGTACACCAGGTAAAAACACAAAGCCTTCTATATGCCTTCTCAGGAAATTCCAAGTGAAGAAAACGAACTGTTTGAACATCATCATTTTGATGTCGACAGGGGTCAAAGTGCCTTGAGAATTGATAAGTACCTCGTAAATAAGCTGGAGAAGGTTTCCCGTTCAAGAATCCAGGCAGCTGCTCAGGCTGGTAATATCCTTGTAAATACTATATCTGTTAAGCCAAATTATAAGGTGAAACCCGGCGATTCCATTTCCATTGTGATGGCATATCCTCCAAGGGAATTTGAGTTAATTCCCGAAGATATTCCTTTGAATATTATTTACGAGGATGATGACCTGGCAATAGTAAACAAGGAAGCTGGAATGACAGTTCATCCCGGGATCAGTAATTATTCAGGCACCCTTGTAAATGCATTAAGCTGGTATTTCAAAGATCTTCCCCTGTTCAGTTCAGGAGAGTTCAGGCCGGGATTAGTTCATCGTATTGATAAGAATACAACGGGACTTCTTGTAATTGCCAAAAATGAACTTGCACTGAATCGCCTTGCAAAACAATTTTTTGATCATTCTGTGGATAGAAGGTACCAGGCACTTGTTTGGGGTGTTCCCAAAGAAAAAGAGGGTACAATTACCGGGAATATTGGCAGAAGCCTCAAAAATCGTACTATAATGCAGGTTTATCCTGATGAAAGCCAGGGGAAACATGCTGTGACCCATTATAAGGTTTTGAAAGACCTTGGGTATATTTCTCTTATTGAATGCAGGTTGGAAACAGGCCGGACACACCAGATCAGGGTACATCTCAAATTCATTAAACATCCTCTTTTTAATGATAGTGAATATGGCGGGAATGTCATATTAAGAGGAACTACTTTTTCAAAGTACAAACAATTTGTTGAGAACTCATTCCAAATTCTTCCAAGGCAGGCCCTTCATGCAAAATCCCTTTCTTTTATACATCCGGTTTCGGGTAAGCGTATGGAATTTGAATCTGAACTTCCGGAGGATATGAAGCAAGTCATTGAAAAATGGAAAAAATATACATCCTCAAGGAAAGATCTTTAGGCTAAAGGCTAATTTAAAGCATGCTAGGAGCTATGTAATACTTCACAATTTGGGGACAAAAACAGCACCATGCTTCAGCTTGGTGTTAGTGGGAAATACCATATTTGATAAGTCAGCTTTGAGCTGACTTTATATAATAGTCTCAAGTACGCTGAAGCGCACTGAAGACAGTTGTTTGCTGACATATAACACCATGCTGAAGCATGGTGCTTTTTATTTGAATCATATTCATTTGAATTAATATTTCTGCACAATTACCATGCTGGTAATAATTAAAAATGGGCAAATAAACGAGAGCTTTTCAGATTTTCAATAAAATACAGGTATCCTGGTTTCTTCCTTTATTTTTTATACCTAATTTGGAGAAATTCTAATTACTGTATTACTTACATTTGCAGCAATTCTTATAACAAATCAAAATTTAAAAATGAAAAAAATATTAACTGTACTTGTACTTGGAGTCCTTGTAATTTCTTGTACTGAGGAACCCACTTATAAAATTAGTGGTGAATTAGCAGGAATATCTGATGGTATGGCTTATTTAGATCAACGTGTGGAAGGTAAATATGTCCATATTGATTCATCAAATATTGAATCCGGATTATTTTCCATGCAGGGGAGTGTTGAGATGCCAGAAATGTACTACCTTATTATAGATGGGAAAAGAGGTGCAAAAAGCTTTTTCCTCGAAAATGCAGAAATTGTCATAACCGGTCATGCAGATAGCATTAGAGATCTTAAGATTTCAGGATCTGCAGTACATGATGAGTATGACCAATTTTCAGAATCACTGAAGGTTTTTTATGATGGTTTCAGAGAAATTTCTATTGCCGGAAGGAAGGCAAAGCAGGAAGGTGATAAGGAGCTGGAAGAGCTGTACAATTCCAGGTCTGATTCTTTGTATAAAGCTTTTACCACTTATCAGTTGGATTATATCAAAGAGAATTCTTCCTCCTATATAGCTCCATTTGTTTTGCGTTCAAATTCTTACGGATTGGATGCCACTGAGCTTGAAGAATACATTGGTTTGTTGGATGAATCACTGGCAACTTCTCAAACAGTTATAGACTTAAAAGAAAGAGCGGCAATTCTTAAGACGGTTGCCATTGGCCAGCCGGCTCCTGATTTTACTCAAAATGATTCCCTCGGGAATCCGGTTTCTTTAGCATCTTATCTTGGGAAATATGTACTGGTTGACTTTTGGGCAGCATGGTGTGGCCCATGCCGGGCAGAAAACCCAAATGTTGTAAAAGCATATCAAACCTATCATGAAAAGGGATTTGATGTTTTTGGGGTATCCCTGGATAATGACCGGGCAAATTGGTTACAGGCAATTGGAGATGATAATCTTACATGGTCTCATGTCTCTGAATTAAATGGCTGGTCGAATTCTGCGGCAAAGCTCTATGGAGTAAATGCTATTCCGGGAAATTTCTTGCTGGATAAGGAAGGAATTATTATTGGAAGAAATGTTCGTGGTGAAGAACTGCAGGAAAAGTTAGCTGAAATTTTTAAATAAAATCTCAAAAAATTTATATTTTTAAGCCTGTCTCTTTTTAAGAAGCAGGCTTCTTCTTATTTTTCACCTTCAGCGAAGGTGGCTGATCAGGAACATCAAACTTGAAAACATCAGGCCGGTTATAATGCCCTGCAACATCAAAATCAAACTTAGCCCTTACAACTGCAACTTTTACTATGTTCGATTTCATGGATTGGGTTTGCTTATTTGAATATCAATACCTTATTTATTCTTTAGAATCATTTGAATGTTTTCTTCAAACCTTTTTGAAATACAATAAGGATCAAAATTTGGATTTTTTACACCCAGGGATTCACTATTGATAAAATATCCCATGATAAACTGTTCCGGTAAAGTGTAAACAAATAGTTCATTGGGACCATTTCTGGGGGCTGTTTTGGTAAGAGCTTCAGAAAAATGAGAACGAGTCTGGATGAGTCTTGCGTTTATAGATTGAATTAAGGCATTGTTGATTTGTATAATCAATGTAATATTCCCGTAGGCTTTGCGGATATTCATGAAATAAGTGACTTCAACCAGGTCGTCCGGAGAAACAAGATCTGTAGTATTAAGTAGATGATTTTCAAAATTGAACCCAGTTTTCATTATCTCATTAGCCAGCTCAACAGAGTTCAGATTATGCAGGTAGGTCATGAGTTTTTTATCCTTGCCAATAAATTGGCTCAAATTCAAAATGTTGTCCCTGCTTTCCTGATCGGAAGTCATTATTATGAAATTCGGGTTAAGGTCTAAGCTAATCTTGCAATCCCAAATGTAAAACATTCAAAGACTATATACAAAAGAAGGAACTAAGGTTAAATGAGGTTCTGGAAAAGTTTGGTCATTATATTTCTTATAAGCTCTTGGTTTTAAGCAGGAAGTGTTCATGCTTGCTACGTAGTTCTTTAAAAGATTACTATGATACAATATTTGCAGTTTGTGAGATAATCCTCAGACCATTATTGAGTAGTCAGACGAATACCGCATATACGCATACCTCCATAATACTTTTATTTGAGAAGATTTATTATAAGTTATTTTTAACTTTGACAGGAAATAAAAATGTTAAAATATGAAATATGATCTTTTAATTATCGGGAGTGGTCCGGGTGGATATGTGGCCGCAATCAGAGCTTCACAGTTAGGAATGAAAGTAGGAGTGATTGAAAAGGATGAAATTGGTGGAATTTGTTTAAACTGGGGCTGCATCCCTACAAAAGCGCTACTAAAAAGTGCTCAGGTTTTTGACTATCTGAAGCATTCCGAAGAATATGGTATTTTTTTAAAGGATGAACCTATACCTGATATGAAGAAGGTTGTGGAAAGAAGCCGGAATGTAGCAGATGGAATGAGTAAAGGCGTACAGTTTTTATTGAAGAAGAATAAAATTGATCAGATAAACGGTTTCGGGAAATTGAAATCTGCAAAAGAAGTGGAAGTGAGTTTGGGAGATGGAAAGACCATGATCTATACCGCTGATCATATTATTTTAGCTACCGGTGCCAGGTCAAAAGAGCTTCCTAATTTAAAACAAGATGGAAAAAAAATTATAGGATATCGTGAGGCATTGACTTTAGACAAGATCCCTGAATCAATGCTGGTGGTTGGATCTGGAGCTATAGGCAGTGAATTTGCCTGGTTTTATCATACCATGGGCACCCAGGTTACCCTGGTAGAATTTCTTCCAAATCTTGTTCCACTTGAGGACGAGGAAGTGTCTAAACAGCTTGGGCGTTCCTTTAAGAAAGTAAAAATGAAGGTAATGACAGATTCTTCAGTTGAATCTGTTGATACATCAGGTAAATTGTGTAAAGTCAGTGTGAAAACTAAGAAGGGAATGGAGGAAATAGAAGCAGAAATAGTTCTGTCTGCTGTTGGAATCAGTCCGAATGTGGAAGGAGTCGGCATGGAGGATATTGGCATTGAGTTGGAATCGGGAAAGGTAAAAGTGGATAATTATTATCAATCCAATGTACCTGGTATATATGCTATTGGTGATATTGTACATGGTCAGGCTCTGGCTCATGTTGCTTCTGCCGAAGGAATTATTTGTGTTGAGAATATTGCCGGCAAAAATCCTCAGGCACTTGATTATGAAAATATTCCTGCCTGTACTTATACTTCTCCTGAAATAGCTTCTGTTGGGATTACTGAAGCTCAGGCCAATGAAAAGGGATTGGAAATCAAGATTGGGAAATTCCCTTTCACTGCTTCAGGAAAGGCAAGTGCTGCCGGTCATAAAGATGGCTTTGTGAAATTGATTTTTGAAACAAAGTATGGTGAGCTTCTGGGTGCTCACATGATAGGGGCCAATGTGACCGAAATGATTGGGGAAATTGTTGTAGCCCGAAAGCTTGAAACTACAGGACATGAAATGATCAAGTCGGTTCATCCTCATCCAACAATGTCTGAGGCTATTATGGAAGCTGCAGCTGCGGCCTATGATGAGGTGATCCATCTTTAATATATAATCCAGTTTAAGAGAATTGAATATGAAAATCAACCAGAGTGGGGCTCGTTTTTCAGCCATCGTTGGCATAGGAGAAAAAATCAAAAAGCTCAGTGAACAGAGTGGCAGGGATTATCTGTATTTGAACCGGGGGGTTAATTCAGTATGTAATATCGACCTGAATGAGGTGGTTAAGCAAATTGATTTTAATTCGAGTACCATACAGGTTTATCCTCCAAATTCAGGATTCCCTAAATTGAAATCTGCCATTAATGACGTGTATTTTCATGGCCGGACCAAGGCAGAGAATCTTACAATTTCAGCTGGTGGCATGGGAGGTCTGGATCTGGTTTTTCAAACCCTGGATATTGAGAAAATACTACTACCCCGGTTTTACTGGGGGGCCTACGGACATATTTCTAAAATCAGGAATGTTCTGAATGAAACTTATGACAGCCTTCCGGTTTTAAAAAAACTCTCAGATAAACTGCAAAATACTGCTGTAATTATTTGCGATCCGAATAATCCTGTTGGGAATAAATATGACGATGCGGAAGTTCTGGAAACAGTTAGGATTTTGAATAAAAGTGGAGCGGTAGTTATTTTTGACAGTCCATACCGTCGTGTTTTTTATGATCGAGATGAACCCATGTTTAAAGACTTATCACAACTGGAAAATGTGATTATAGTTGAGAGTTTTAGCAAGTCGATAGGTTTGTCCGGACAAAGATTGGCCTTTATACACTCAAATAATGAGGAATTTAATCGTGAGCTCGGAATTCGCATTTTGTATGCAAACAATGGGATCAATGGCTTTGCACAGGAATTGGTAAGCCAGTTATTGATATCCGATGCAGGAAAAAAAGCTGTTGATAATTTCAGAGAGGAGACGGTTCGTGATATTGGATTAAATATAAAGTTTTTGAAAGAGAGGGGTTTGTTGGCTTCGGAATTTTATAAAGATTCAGAACCGATGGGGATTTTTGTGGTGGTAAATAAGACTGAACAGGAATTACTTGACAAGTTTATCGGAACTGTTTCACTGAGTTTCTTTACTAAGGATGAGAAAGAGTGGGCAGCCAGTTATGCAAGGATTTGTGTATCCGTACCACATTCAAGTTTTGTAGAGTTTTTTAGTAAGGTCTGAAAAGTATAACGAAGCTCCGGGTTCGTTAATCGACCCGGAGGATCGAACTACAATCCTGAAAAAGGGAATTGTCTTTTAATATGTAAACAAATATCTGTCTTCAGTGCGCTTCAGCGTACTTGTAATTAATAATTTCCCAATAGTCATATCCTTCAATATTGAGTGTTAAAATAAAGAGAGTGGAATCTGCCCCCGGGTTGTGAAACTCAGCTTTATTATTTAGTTTTAGGATATACTAATATCTGTTTACCTAATGTTCAGACACCTGCTGCTTTCAGCTTTCAGGCATTATAAAAGCAATAAACTGAATCTTTTGATCAACATGGTGGGACTCACACTGGGTCTGTCGGCCACAATATTGATCAGCAGCTATATTATTTTTGAATTAGGATTTGATCGTCACAATGTCAATAAAAACAGAATCTACAGAATTGTTGATTATAAAGCTGATGTACAATGGGCTGAGCCCAAGGCACCATATATCCTTGGCGAGTATATAATCCAGGATATCAGGGAAGTCGAATCTGTTGTGCGCATTGGATATCTCCCATATGCGCAGATAAAGATCGATAAAGATCTGGAGCGGGCCAGGCTATTTCGCACTGCAGACCCTTCTGTATTTAATATCTTTTCATTTACCTTTCTGGAAGGAACACCACAAAATGCTTTAAAAGATCCCCAATCTGTTATACTTACCAAATCAGTGGCCGACCAGTATTTCCCGGATGGAGATGCCTATGGTAGTACCATTGAAGTGATAAATCGCAAAGATGTTTTCATGCTTACCATAACCGGGATTATTGAAGACCTGCCAGCTAAATCTTCATTGCAGGCCAATTTTATCGGACATATAGAACTTAGCCTGAAAGGCTATGAACAAGAGCAGTGGTCATCAAATGTAAGGACAGACTGGTATAATGATTTCTTTAACTTGTTTATTCTTGGAGAAAAAGGTGTGGATCAGGAAGCCCTTGAAACCAAGATAACAGAGCTTGTAGAGACTTATAAAGACCCAGTTATCAAACAAGAGTACAACTTACAAAAACTAACAAAGATCCACCTGTTTTCAGATTACCTGGTCAATGCCGGTAAAACCGGGAATATCAAACAGATTTATTTGCTATTGGCTGTGGGGACAGGAATTTTAATAATTGCTTGCTTCAATTATATTATTCTTTCTATTGCCCAATCAGCAATGCGGACAAAAGAAATTGGGGTGCGAAAGGTTTTTGGAGGAACCCGGAAACAGATCAGAAACCAGATCCTTGGCGAATCTATTCTGCTAAGTTTGATCTCTTTCCCGTTGGCTCTTGGCCTGGCAGAGATAAGCCAGACAAAAATAAAACAGTTGTTCCTTGTTGATTTTCCCAGTCCGCTGAAAGACCCGATAACACTGTTGGTGGTTGTTTTGATTGCAATACTTGTTGGATTCATATCGGGAGGCTATATCGCTTTTTACTTGTCGAAACTTAATCCGGTGCTTGTATTCAGGCATAAACTGGCGAGGGGACAATCAAAGTATCTATTCCAGAAAATACTGATCACATTACAAATTTTCATTTTTGTAAGCCTGTTGTCAGGTACACAAATGATACATAAACAAATACAACTTGGTCAGAAGAAAGATCTTGGGTTCGATCATGAAAACCTTGCGCGTGTTTACCTGGGCAGAAGGCAGCTGACCAATATCTACGATATTTTTAAAGATGAATTATTACAAAATACTTCTGTTATAGCGGTATCCGGAGGCATGGTTTTACCTCCCACTAATAGTAAAATGGTATCAACAATTCCTGGTTTAGATGATCCTGAAAGAGTAATATCAATAGAAGGGATGGTCGCTGATTTTGATATTATTGGTGCCCTGGGTCTAAATCTTCTCGAGGGTCGTACTTTTTCTAAAAAATTTGTTACCGACTCAAATACGATGATAATAAATGAAACTGCGGCCAAAGCGCTTGGCAATAACAATCCGGTGGGTGAACGAATTAACAATAAAGAGATTATTGGGATCATACAAGATTTTCATTTGCATTCTCTACATGAAAAAGTAGCCCCTCTTGAAATAAGCATTTCTGATCCAAAATATGTCAGCGATATGCTTATCCGGTACCAGCCAGGACAGTTTCAAAGGGCACAGGAACACGTAAAAAATGTTTGGGAGAAGTATGCTGGTGAGGCTTATTTTGAAATGATCGATTTTCAGGAAGCTATAGGGTCTTTATATACGAATGAGAAACGTATAGCCAGGATTACTTCAATATTTGGGGGCCTGGCTATATTAATTGCCACTTTTGGATTGTTTGGATTGTCAATGTTCACTGCCCGGCAAAGAACACATGAGATTGGCATCAGAAAGGCTTTAGGTGCATTTTCTATAGACATACTTAAGATGTATGCCAGGGATTTTTTAATTCTGGTAGTATTGGCAAACCTCTTATCAATCCCCTTAAGTGTTTATTTAATGAATAAATGGCTTAGTAATTTTGCATACCAGACCGGAATACAAGCGGATACCTTCCTTCTGACATTTATTTTCTCTGTGGTGATTGTTTTGCTTACAATTATATATTATGCACAACGCCTGGCAAGCGTAAATCCGGCTCATACATTGAGATATGAGTAATGATTATCGGTCTTGCAATTCTTGAGTTTCATAAATAATAACGTTATTAATTCAGTTATTAATCACGTAATAAATGTAAACAAACATCTGTCTTCAGTGCGCTTCAGCGTACTTGTAATTTATAACTTTCCAATAGTCAGATCCTTCAATATTGAGTGTTAAAATAAAGAGAGTGGAATCTGCCCCCGGATTTTGAAGCTCACTAAGGTTAAATGAAGTATAATCCTGTATCCATGCCTCGCACATATCATTGTTAGCATCATGGCTTAAAAGTAATACCGGGAGCATGCCAAATGAAGATGCTCCATATATTGGCAGCTCTGTCAGTTGAAAATCATGAGCCTCACATCCTCCGCTATAATGTACAGTAATGTCAAGGCAATCTCCATTGATTGCGAGACTGTCAAGTATAAATGAATCTTTTGGTAGTTTCCCGATGATTGCATGATTGTAGGGTGTACAGCTTGTAAGCCTGATGGTTTCAATCCTGACCATTATTCCAACCATGCAAATACTTGACCGGTTAGTCAATTCGGTATAAGTAACAGCAACCCGCTGGCCATCCATAAAAACAAAATTTGTATCAACGACCTCTACCGGTTCAAGTTTATCTCCATTTAAAAGTTCAATGATAAACCCACATCCATCCAATCCTGTATAGTTCCTGACTATTCCTTCAACTTCT
This sequence comes from Bacteroidota bacterium, assembly GCA_030596025.1. Lineage (GTDB taxonomy): Bacteria > Bacteroidota > Bacteroidia > Bacteroidales > VadinHA17 > JAYEGO01. The sequence goes on from JAUVKW010000009.1 coordinate 17,924, forward strand.
CCCAGTCCGGTTGGAATTTCTTTTTCGCAGGAGTAAAATGAGAATAATACAACAGTGAACAAAAGGTAATAGATTGTTTTCATATTGTTGGTTTCTTTAATTATTCAGATTTGAACAACAAGTATAGTTTTGTTTAACTAAAGAAGTTTTAAGATCCTGTTTCAGGCTCAGTAACTTTACCCATAAACATTATTGCTCCTGTAGTTTGTTCCCTGATCACATAAATAAAGGGATGATCTGCCCTGAATTCGATGCTGCCATCACCATCACCACCATCAGAAGATAATCTGGTAATGGTAACTGAAGTTACCGCTGCTGCTTCAGTGCCTTCTTCATCAACCTCAATAAAGGTCTTGTGTTTTACCGAAGAAATGTACAAATCTTCATTCTTATTGATTTTGGTAAAATCAGCAAAACGGGAGAAAGCGATACCCATCCCCAGTTGTGCAAGGTCTGGTTTTAACTCTTTTTTGTATTCCACTTTAAATTTGGGCAGATAAACATTAACTGAAGTTTCGTTTGAGAAACTTTCCATCCATGTTTCCCAGTTAGCCGGATTCATCTCAGAAACAAGATTGTCTAATGAGACATCATACCTGGGAAGCAAAACTATCATAGTGAAATTCCCCTGTCCGTAAGGCAACTCAACAGCCTGAAAAAGATTGTTTGAAGCATAGCTTACTTTTTCTTTAAACGACATTGTTTTTACATTATTCAGGAGATCACCATTTTGCTTATAAAAGGGTTCATCTTTAGTGTCGTCTTTATTAAACTGGTATTTCCAAATGCCTTTGAAGTAAACCGCATTGATAAGAAACATTACGTCATCAGGATCAATCTGATCAATGATTTCATCAATCTTTTCATGTGTTTTATCTGAAACCCACTGGTTAATAATATCAACAGAAGCAGGATCGGTAAAATCGAGATCTGTAACTTCTGCATCATAATAATTCTTGTTGATATTTATAAAATCAGCTTCAACAGAAAAATCATCACGGTACCAGATTGAGTTAGCGATTTCCATTATCACTTTCGGATCCACACTGAGCAAAGCACTTACCAGCTTTTGATATGATTGGTTGATTTCTTCTACGCTTAAGCCACTGAGATGCAAAACATTTTCAAAAGCTTCCTTTGTATCGCCATCGGCACCATTGTATGTCATAGCCAGTGCCAGAGCCATGCTGAGCGGAGATATCATCAGGTTATTTTCGTTTTCTTCATTCAACACAATTTCTTTAAAAATGTCAAAAGCAAAATGATTGCTTGTTTGAAGAAGCTGAAGTGATTTCTGATCCAGATTAATGGGTTTTGGCCCTTGAGGTGTGGCAGGATCTTTCTGGCAGCTTCCAAGCAATAATGCCGGAACCAAAACCAAATAGAATAATAATTTTATTTTCATTTTAATTCTGTTTTATAATTATTTCTCCTTATCCTTAAAATATTTATGTTAAATGTTTGCCAACTTGCTGATTTTAATGATGTCAGTATCAGGAACCTGCTTCTGGTTCAGCCACTTTTCCCATAAACATAATCGCGTTGGTAAATTTCTCTTTAATTATAAAAACAAACGGATGATCTGCCCTGAATTCATTTGCTGGTTCGATACTAGTATAACTGATAGTTACTGAAGTCACAGCAGCAGCCTCTGTTCCTTCTTCGTTTACTTCAATAAATGTTTTGTGCTTTACAGAGGAAATAAAAAGACCTCCGTTTGAATTGATCTTAGTAAAGTCGGCAAAATCAGAAAAGGCAACACCCATGCCCAGATTGGTTAATACTTCCTCTAGTTCTTTCTCAAATTCGAATTTAAATTTCGGTAAGAATACACCAAAGTCCGGCCTGTTGTAAAAACCTTCCATCCATGTTTTCCATTTTTCATTATTCATGTTGTTTACAAGACTGTCAATTGAAACTCCTGATTGTGGCAGCATTACAATCATACTGTAATTTCCCTGGCCATAAGGCAGTTCAATAGCATGAAAAAGATCATTTGAGGTGTAATTAAAATCCCCTTTAATCATCATCATTTGTACATCACTGAGGGAGTTGCCATTTTCATCATAAAAAGATGCCTCGTGAGTATCATTTTCATCAAACTCATATTTCCATGTTCCTTTAAAATAGATGGCGTTTATCAGGAACATAACATCCATTGGACTAATTTGGTCAACTATTTTATCAATTTTATCATGTGTTTTATCTGAAACCCACTGGTTGATGATATCAATAGAAGCAGGATCGGAAAAGTTTAGTTTTGCTACTTCAGCATTGTAATAGGTTTTATTGATATTCAAAAAATCCTCTTTTACAGAAAAATCCTCGCGGTACCAGATAGAGTTGGCTATTTCCATTATCACCTTGGGGTCAACACTTAATAAAGCATTTATCAGGCTTTGATATGACTTATTTATATCCTCGGTGCTGAGGCCATGAAGGTGCAAAGTGTTTTCCATGGCTTCCTTTGTTTCCCCATCAGCACCATTGTAAGCCATAGCCAGGGCGAGAGAAATACTCAGAGGAGAGATCATTATATTTTTTTCATTCTCTTCATTCTGTAAAACTTCCTTGAAAATTTCAAAAGCAAATTCATTGTCTGCTTCAATCAGCGATAATGATTTTTGATCCAGATTAATAGGTTTCGGTCCTGGAAGTGACTCGGAATTCTCCTGGCATGCGGAAAATAACAGGAAAGGAATTAGAAGGAGTATGGTTTTGAAGCTCATGGTGGTTGATTTTTAGTATGAGTAGTAATACCGGTTATTTAGAGAGAATTTATAAATTACCAATAGCCAGGTTTAGAAAGCACAAATTTTATGCCAGTATTTTTCATTCATAATTCACGGAAATATTTGAGGATATATGGCTTTTATTCTTTTCAAAGAACGCAACCTTTTTAGGCACTCAATCATCAATGAAATGCGAAGTTCTTTGAAAAAATCTTAAAATGATTAGAAAACTTTGATTTTTAGGCCTAATTTTTGCATATTAATGCTGAAATTATATCCCTGAGAATTGGAAGCAAATTTTAAGCAGCTAATCAAGGAGTGTATTCTGGGAAATCAGCTTGCACAAAGACGCCTGTATGACAGGTTTTCCCCTACTATGTATGGGATTTGTCTGCGCTATTCAAAAGATGCTGATGGGGCTCAGGATATTTTGCAGGATGGATTTATTAAGGTTTTTGGAAAATTAAAGCAATATAAGGCCCAGGGATCATTTGAAGGTTGGATGAGGCGGATCTTTATCAATACAGCACTTGAGAAATTCAGGAGCAGAATTCCAATTCTCACTATTGATGAAAGGCTGGAGGTTCCCTTAGAGATTATTTCGGATTCCATTATTTCGGAACTTGCGGCAACAGAACTACTAAAAATGGTTCAGGAGTTATCTCCTCAATACAGGCTGGTTTTCAACTTGTATGCGGTGGAGGGATATTCGCACAGTGAGGTTGCTAAAACACTTGGGATTTCTGTAGGCACATCTAAATCAAATTTGTCACGGGCCAGAAATATTTTACAGGGAAGAATAGTTAAACTAAGAGCAATAGAAGGTCGAAGAAGATCTGGAAATGAGAGATAAGGAAGAACATATTGACAAGATATTCAGGGATGGATTGGCTTCTTATGAAGTAAAGCCACCTTCTGATATATGGCCAGCTGTTAATGATGGTCTTTTTCATAGTGCATTCAGGGATAAACTTTTGTTTCTCAGAACTAAAGCACCCGGCAATGTATGGTTAGCGATACGTGCCGGAATTGCCAGTCCTGCAAGGCCATATTATGTAAGGATAGCTGCGGCTGCAGCTGTAGTAGCTATATTTATTAGTGGTGCATGGTGGGTTGCTCAAAGAAATTTCTTTAACCCAGACCAGGATCAGTTGGCGATTCAGACAGAAATTTCTGATGCCCCTAACCAGGATCTTTCAGAAGCAGGGCTACAGCCCACTCAGGATATTCCTGTCAGGAATGTTTATGTACAACCACAAAATATCAGTTCAGGGAATGAATCACCGGCATTTCTGGTTACTAACACCCTTTCAGGGGAGAATACTGAATTAATAAGTCCTTCAGAAGAAGCCAATTCTAGTCCAATAGAAAGGCAGGAGTTTTTTCAAAATTCTTTTTTAAGCCCTGCAAATATTGCTGCAGACGAATTTATTACTGATCCTGAGGGAGATCGTTATTTTTCTGTTGTGAAGACAAAGCCTGTTTTTGATTTTTCTGATTTTTCCTTTCCGGCTTCTAATTCTTTGGTTGCAGTAAACCAACAGCAGAGTTCCAAATCATATAAATGGGCTGTAAGTGGAAATGTTTCTCCTCTGTTCTCATTTCGTTATGCCAATACAGAACCTTCTGGTGAAGAAATGGATTATTTCTATGAAAAAGAAACCGGGATCATGTCCTTTTCTGGTGGGGTAAATGTAATATATAGTCTCAAGAAAAGATTGTCTGTTCAAACCGGAGTTCAGTATTCCAAGGGAGGTCAAAGGCTTAATGATATTATTTTTTATCAGGATATTCAAACCGGGCGACTATTGAGTTCAGGGATATTCCAGGGAAATGTTCCATATCCAATTGAAACTTCCATTGGTAAAATTAATTCTGGCGATTATGTACACTATATTGCAGATTTCGAACTTTTAAATGGGAAACTATATACAGGAAACCTGTCAACCAGGTCGGAGTTTGAAAACTATGAAGCCCTGAATACTTTCCTTACTCAAAATCTTGAATTTCTTGAAATCCCGGTATTGGTCAGATATAAACTGATAGACAGAAAACTGGGAATGAATGTGATTAGTGGACTGGGAGCCAGTTTCCTTGTTGATAATGCTGTATATATGAATTACATGGGAGAGCAATTCCCCATGGGGCAAATAGAGAATATAAAGGTTTTAAACTTTACAGGAACGCTTGGCCTCGGCCTTGAATATTCTGTCAATAAAAAGCTTTCCCTGAATCTTGAACCTACAATGAAGTATTTTCTGAATTCACTAAACACAGATTCAAAGGTTAGCACGCATCCGTATTTCTTTGGAGTATATTCAGGAGTAAGCGTATCTTTTTAACCCATACCAGAACCAACATTTCATCTTCCAGGTTAATAATAATCCGCAGCCTAGTTGAGCTCGTACACTATATGCTGGCAGGTATGGCGTCACAAATAAATGTCTTCAGTGCACTTTAGTCTATACATATTAAACAATAATATAAAGGCGGTTGCATTGTGGAAAACAGGAAAAGAACTACTTTTGCAAAAATTTAATATTAAGATTGAAAAATATGTATGCTAACTGGAAATTTTTGCCTGTAAGTAAGCAGGGGATAAGTCGGGTGAAAAGATATCTCCCGGGAATGTTGATTTTACTATTTGTAGCCCTGGCACTGAATAGTTTTATTCCTAATAAGAATGGTCTGAACGATGCATTTCAGGACTTGTTTAATAAGAACTATTCAATTTTCGCCTTAACTCTTCCGGGGGAACTGGAATTTGCCGGAGAAGAAGTCCCAATGAAATATTTTGACGTAAGAGAAAATCTTGACAGGGAACTGCTTGTTAATACTTACTGGCAATCTCAGACATTATTGTTTATAAAAAGAGCAAATCGATATTTCCCCCTTATTGAAGACATATTGAGAAAAAATGACATTCCGGATGATTTTAAGTATCTGGCTCTTGCAGAAAGTGGTCTGATGCAGGTTGTATCACCTACAGGAGCAACAGGATTCTGGCAATTCATGGCGGGTACAGCCAGAGATTACGGACTGGAAGTGAATAAGGAAGTAGATGAACGATATAATATAGAGAAGTCTACAGAAGCAGCATGTAAATACCTTTCCGAATCATATTCAAAATACGGGAACTGGACTATGGTTGCAGCCTCATATAACAACGGAAGAAGAGGTATGGATAAACAACTCATAAGACAGGAGGAAGATAATTATTATAATCTTTTATTGAATGAGGAAACATCCCGGTATTTGTTTCGCTTATTAGCATTAAAACTTATTTTAAGCGATCCTCAAAAATATGGTTTTCATTTTAGGGCCGATGACTTATATCCTCCTGTTTTAACCCGAAAAGTGAAAGTTGATTCTTCAATTACTTCTATGGTTAGATTTGCTTCTTTTTTTAATTTGAATTATAAAATGTTAAAATACTTTAACCCATGGTTGAGGGAGACTCAGCTAAGCAATAAAGATGGTAAGCTTTATGAAATAAGCATCCCACTCGAAGATTTCAGGACAGGTGTTTACCAGGGAGAACCACTTATGCTGATTAATCCAAATGGGATAGAAATAGAAGAGGAAGGAAGTGGGAGATGAGGCAAAAGGCGCAGGGCTAAGGGCACAGGGCAAGAAGAGAAGAAGTGAGAGATGAGTGAAGTTGACACCTCTTTTATAAAATAGCACCGGGCTTTAGCCTGGTGTAAAAAGGGAATACCCCAAAAGAGGTCCGGATCGAAACGCAATATAATAAATAGATGCTGTTTCGGACCGCAAAACCAAGGTAGAGAGAGATGAGTTGAAGAAGAGGTGAGTAAGAGAGGTGCAAAAAATCACAAAAATCAAATATTGTTGTTTGCAATTTGTTTTTTCAACCTGTAGACATATGTTAGGACAAGACAGATAATGGAATCGAGTTTAAAGGTATATGGCGCAAGGGTTCATAACCTGAAGGATATTGACGTTTCAATTCCACGGAACCAACTTACGGTTATCACAGGTTTGAGTGGCAGTGGAAAATCCTCTCTTGCATTCGACACCATTTATGCAGAGGGACAACGTCGGTATATGGAAACCCTCTCTGCCTATGCCCGGCAATTTCTTGGGGGTATGGAGCGTCCGGATGTAGACAGAATCACTGGCTTGAGTCCGGTTATCGCAATTGAACAAAAAACTACAATTAAAAATCCCAGGTCAACAGTAGGAACCATTACCGAAATTTATGATTTCCTGCGTTTATTGTATGCAAGGGCTGGAATTGCTTATTCCTATAACACAGGTAAAGCAATGGTGAAATATGCCGATGACCATATATTATCTCTTGTAATGAAGAGTTATAAGGATAGAAAGATCTACCTGCTGGCCCCGGTGGTAAAGGGGAGAAAAGGTCATTACAAAGAGTTGTTTGATCAAATCAGGAAGAAAGGATTCCTGAGTGTTCGGGTAGATGGGGAATTTATTGAATTAACCCCGGGACTTAAATTAGACAGGTATAAAACCCACTTTATAGAAATCCTAATTGATAAATTACCGGTAAACAAGGAAAGCAGGAAGAGACTCAAAGATTCCATAAAGCTGGGAATGAATCAAGGGCATGGAGTGTTCATGACTATGGACATGGAGAGTGATGAGATAAGATATTTCAGTAGTAAGTTGATGTGTTCTGATACCGGAGTATCTTATAATGAGCCTGCCCCCCATACCTTTTCATTCAATTCCCCACAGGGTGCATGTCCGGCCTGTAACGGACTGGGCTATGTGCCTGAAGTAGACATGGATAAGATTATTCCCAATGCTGGACTGAGCATCCAAAAAGGAGGCATCGAACCATTGGGGTCTTTTAAGAACGGATTAATTTTCTGGCAACTTGAAGCCATAGGTGAAAAATATGGATTCAACCTGGATACTCCACTGAAGGATATTCCTAAACAAGCTATGCATATCATTCTTAATGGTTCAGAGGAGTCTTTTATGATCAGGAATTCTTCGCTGGGAATATCCTCAAATTACTTTTTAAGCTTTGAAGGAATTATTAACTACATAACCAATCAGGAGTCCCTGAATAATTCCCCAAACGGGAAGAAAAAAAAGAACAAATTTATCAAGTATGTTGGATGTAAAGAATGCAGTGGATTCCGTTTGAAGAAGGAGTCGCTGTGGTTTAAGATTCATGATAAGCATATTGGTGAGCTTGCCAGTATGGATTTAAATGAGTTGTTGGAATGGTTTGAGAAACTCCCTGATTTCTTATCTGAAAGGCAAAAGCTGATAGCAGGGGATGTCTTAAAAGAAATTAAATCACGCTTATATTTCTTGCTTGATGTGGGCCTGGATTATCTTTCCCTTGGCCGGGCTACAAGAAGTCTCTCAGGAGGGGAGAGTCAGAGAATTCGATTAGCTACTCAAATCGGATCACAGTTGGTAAATGTACTTTATATTCTCGATGAACCCAGCATTGGCTTGCACCAGAGCGACAACCAGAAGCTTATTTCATCCTTAAAAAAGCTCAGAGATGCCGGAAATTCAGTTATTGTGGTTGAGCATGACAAGGGAATGATTACTTCAGCAGACCATATAATTGATATGGGACCTTTTGCAGGCAGACATGGAGGTGAGATTGTTGCCCAGGGAAATTTGAAGGATGTTTTAAAAACAAAATCTATTACTTCAGAATACTTAAATGGGAAAAAAAATATTCCGGTACCCGGGGAGCGAAGAAGTATAAATGGAAAATTCCTTTTACTGAAAGGGGCCAGGGGGCACAATTTGAAAAGTGTGGATGTTGAGTTTCCACTGGGAATGTTTATATGTATAACAGGAGTTTCGGGAAGTGGTAAATCTTCTTTGATAAATCAGACACTTCATCCTATTCTTAGCAGGGAATTTTACAGGTCTTTGAAAGAGCCACTACCATATGAAAAATTTGAGGGGATGAAATATCTTGATAAGGTAATCGAGGTGGATCAATCTCCTCTTGGTAGAACACCCAGATCAAATCCTGCTACATATACTGGCGTTTTTGGCGACATCAGGAAGTTGTTTGAACAAACTCCGGAAGCTAAAATAAGAGGCTATAAGGCCGGCAGATTTTCATTCAATGTCAAAGGAGGAAGGTGCGAGACATGCCAGGGTGCCGGATTGAAAACTATTGAAATGAACTTCCTGCCTGATGTCTATGTTCTGTGCAATGATTGTAATGGGAAAAGATATAATCGTGAGACTCTTGAGGTTAGCTATAAAGGAAGTACCATAAGTGATGTGCTTGACATGACCATAAACAGAGCCTCTGGTTTTTTTGAGAATATACCTTCAATAAATCAAAAATTGAAGGTGTTGAAAGATGTTGGATTGGGATACATCAGACTCGGACAACCCTCAACAACTCTTTCAGGGGGAGAATCCCAAAGAGTGAAACTTGCAACAGAGCTAGCAAAAAAAGATACGGGAAAAACTCTATATATATTGGATGAACCTACTACAGGCCTACATTTTGAAGATGTAAGAGTGCTCTTGCAAGTGTTGAATAAACTGGTAAACAGGGGGAATACCGTGATTGTAATCGAGCACAATATGGACGTAATAAAAGTTGCTGATTATATTATTGATCTTGGTCCTGGTGGGGGGAGAAAAGGAGGGAAAATAGTTGCCCACGGAACTCCTGAAGAAATATTAGGCCAGAAGAGCAGCCTTACTGCCAAATTCTTAAAGTCAGAAATTACTTAATTATTGCTCCTTTTTTCTTTAATGTGGCAACCAAATTGGAAAAATAGCACCGGGCTTTAGCCTGGTGTTAAGGGTTAAGTTTGAGTCAGGTTTTGGCGCAAATTTTGCCTTGCGCTGAACCTTTCGATATGCCAGATGGAAGGTTGTTGAAGGCTGCAAAACTTGTGACAAAACCGAAATGTGCAAGGAAAACCTGCAGACACAGGGTGCTCCCAGAATAGTATGTCTTTGATTTGTGGAAATTCAGACCAGGCTGAAACTCAACTTGCCAATACTCAACATCAAACTTTCAAACATCAATGTTAATAATTAACACCAAGTTTATACAGCAACCTTTAATTAGTGCAATCGTTTTTTATTTGTGAATTAGTGGCCTCTTCAAAAAAAATGTATCTTGGATGGCCAATAGATGATATACATATTGAAGAGGGCCATAAAATGCCATTGTTAATAAATCAACAAAAATATAATTTATGTCAGCAGAGGACAAAGTAAAAAGAGCTTTTAAAGAAAAAACCTGGACTGAAACTCAGACCAGTGACTCCTGGGGTGTATTTAAAATACTATCAGAATTCGTAGAGGGATTTGAAAAATTATCCCGGATTGGACCCTGTGTTTCAATATTTGGCTCCGCCAGAACCCAACCCGATAACAAGTATTTCAAATTGGCAGAGCAAATTGCTTATGAGCTTACCACTAAAGGCTATGGAGTGATTACCGGTGGCGGACCAGGGATAATGGAAGCTGCCAATATGGGGGCCAGGAAAGGAAATGGCAGGTCAGTTGGTATAAATATTAACTTGCCTTTTGAGCAGGGAGCTAACCTGTTTATTGATACCGACAAGCTAATTACCTTTGATCATTTTTTTGTTAGAAAGGTTATGTTTATGAAGTATGCTCAGGGTTTTATAGTTTTGCCCGGAGGCTTTGGAACTTTTGATGAGTTATTTGAGGCCATCACTCTGATACAGACTGAGAAAATTGGAAAATTTCCAATTATTCTGGTCGGTACAGATTATTGGAAGGGCCTCATCCAGTGGATCAAAGAGGTAATGCTTAAAGAAGAGAAGAATATAAATGCAGAAGATCTGGATCTGTTTGTGCTGGTGGATACGGCAAAAGATGCAGTAAGTCAGATAGATAAGTTCTACTCGAAATATCTTCTGAGTCCGAACTTCTAATCAAATAATCTGTAAATTTGTATTATTCATGGGCTTTAGCTTTAGGATTCAAACAATAATTATTAATATTGTAAATAGCTCAAGCTTAAAACAAAATCTATCATTGTCATGAGATACTTAATTTCACTATTTGCAGTCCTTTTTTATGGCCTGCTTTTAAATGCACAGGACGTAAAACTAGATATAAATGCCCCTGCTGAAATTACCGCCGGAGAGCCGGCTGTTATTGAAATCAAATTGTCAAAAGGCACTCTTTCTGGATTTGCCCGTCTGCAACAGCCATTCCCCGATGCAATAAATGTGAAGGCAATTGAATCTGCTGGAGCCGATTTTAGTTTTTCTGAGGGCAAGCTGAATATTATCTGGTTAAACCTTCCTGGTCAAAGCGAGCTGGTTCTGAAATATGAGCTGATAGCAGATCAAAGGGTGAAAGGCGATTTTTTGCTGGAAGGGAGGTTCTCATATATTCGGGAAAGTGAAAGAGAAGAAATGGATGTAGATCCTAAAACAATCCATATTAATCCTTCCGATCAGGTAAGTGAAGACATGATTGTTGATATTCAGGATTATGTTGGTGATTTTTATATTCTGGGAGATTCAGGTGAGAAATTGCCGGTTGTTTGTTACCGTGAGGCTCCCTACATAAGCCCTTCGTCAGATGGTTGGATTGTAAATGTACTTGTAAGCAGGGGAGAGGTTACTAAACTGGCACGAGTTGAAGAAACCATTCCGACTGGATATATGGCAGAAAATATTGATGGGAAAAATGCGATCTTTAGTTTTAAGGGAGGCATAGCAAAATTTTTGTGGATGACCCTTCCTGAAGATCCATATTTTATAGTATCCTATAAGCTGAAGTCTGAGAGTGGAAGTGTTGATGAAGTCCCTGAAATAGATGGTAAGTTTTCCTTTATGCTTGAGGATAATGTAAAAAATGTAAGCATCATTCAGAAGGATGTTGAACTATTGGGAATGAATAATCAGGAATTGACAGATCTGTTAAGCCCTTCCGGTTCTTCAGGTATAGTCACTCAAAAGCCCCTCCTTATTTTAGATAAACCAAAAGAGGAACCTAAACCCAAGCCTGTTGTTGAAACAAAGCCCAAACCCGTACAGGAGAAACCGGTGGTTCAGGAACAAGCTGTTGTGGCTGCTCCGGGTGTGATTTTTAAAGTTCAACTACTGGCTTCTGTCAGACCCATTGATACAGACAAATACTTCGCTGGTCAGGATGTTGGTAAAATCAGTGGAGAGAAGGATGGGAACCTGTATAAATATACCACAGGGAACTTTAAATATTATAAAGATGCCCGGGCCTATATTGAAGATTTGTTTTTAAACACAAGTATTGAGGAAGCTTTTGTAACTGCCTATAATAATGGGAGCCGAATCCAGGTAGATGAAGCACTTAGATTAACAAGGCAGAAATGGTTCAAGTAAAATATAAAGTATTTCAGTCCCTGATAATATGAGGTCAATTATAAGATACTGTGTCTTTTTTCTTTTGGCTTTTTCCCTGCCTCTCATAAATTATGCCCAGGATAATTATTTTGACAGCTTGTTAATTGAAGAGGTTAAAGTTGAAAATCCAATCTATAAACCTGTAATTGGGGCTGGATTTGGAATGTTTAACTTTTTTGGGGATGTTAATGATAATTTTCATAGCCTGTCTTCAGGAAAACCCGGGGGAAAACTTACCGTATCCAGTTATATTGATAAAAATCATATTCTGAAATACGATATTTATGTGCTTTTCGGAAGTCTTACCGGAAATGAGTCTACCCTGGAGCGTAATTTGAATTTTACCAGTCAACTTTTTGGTATTGGTGCAAATCTGCACTATGAATTTGCTCATTTTATCGGAAAAAGAAAATTTGCAGCCTCCCCTTTTGTTGAATTTGGAGTAGGTACCATTCAGTTTAGTCCCAAGGGAGATCTAAAAGACAGTGAAGGAAATGAATATACATATGCTCCGGATGGAACGATAAGGGATGTAAATGATTTGTTAATTACCCGCGATTATAATTATGAAAGCGACCTCAGGGGCATGGATTTATATGGTAATGGGAATTATACACAGTTTGGTTTTACCTTCCCTGTTGGTATTGGTATAAATGCTTCCTTATCGAAAAGAGTGAGCATGAGGGTTGGTACTTCATTTAATTTTACTACAAGTGATTTTATTGACAATGTGAGCCATAAAGGGAGTGCTGCTGTTAGTAATAAGAGATCAGACTTTTTTAACTTCTCATATATCAGTATTCATTTAGACCTCTTTTCAGAGCCCGAATATGTTACGATTGAAAAGATGTATGTTGATTTTGAAGTAGATGACATCCTCATGGAGGATGAGGACCAGGATTGGGTTCTGGATTTCGGGGATGAATGTCCAAACACACCCTATGGAGTTGAAGTTGACACACTGGGTTGTCCGCTGGATGGAGACATGGATCTGATTCCCGACTTCCTTGATAAGGAGGTAGATTCACCTTACGGGGCCTTTGTGGATGATGATGGAGTCCGGATTGAGGATTCTGTGTTGATTAATATGTTGCAACCCGGTGAAGCCATTCAAAGAGAAGACCTGGAGTATTACCTTGAAATGATGAGGGAGACTGATAAGAAAGTAATTTCAAGACCACATGGAGTGCCACTCCAGTTTAAAGCTTTCGATCTTGATGATGATGATTATCTGTCCTTTGATGAGCTCCTTTTTGGTATCAGACAGTATTTCGATTTCCGCACATTCCTGTCTCTGGAGATGATCTATGAAATGATGGAATTCTATTTTATCCAGGATTAATGTCTTTTGAGCCTGTCAAGATCTCTCTTGGCATCTTTATTCTTTAGAGATTCTCTTTTGTCGTATTCTCTTTTACCCCGGCCCAGGGCAATCTCTAATTTTGCCAATCCACGATCGTTAATAAATACCCTGAGAACTACTATGGTAAGCCCTTTTTCATTTACCTTTTTTTCAAGTTTATTCAACTCTTTCCGGTTCATCAGAAGCTTCCGGTACTGCATTGGGTCATGGCTGACATATCCCCGATGAGAGTACTCGGCAATACTCATATTATGAACAAATAGCTCATTGTTGGCAAAAGCACAATATGATTCGGCCAGGCTTACCTTTCCCAGCCGAAGAGATTTTATTTCAGTTCCCTTCAATTGAATTCCAGCAGTAAACCTCTCAATAATTTCATAATTGAACCAGGCTTTTTTATTTCTTATGTTTACCGACGAGGACATATCTTCTTTTTGCTTGAACTGAATTATTCCAGACTCGTAATTTGTGAGCACAAATTTAGCTAATTTTATCACTTATTAACCCGATTGGATTTTATCCTTTCATTTGAATTGTCTCTATGGCTCCTTATAATCTAATTGTAATTCTGGGACCAACAGCAAGCGGTAAAACTGCATTGGCTGCACATCTGGCTTATAAGCTGGAGACAGAAATGATCAGTGCAGATTCCAGGCAGGTTTATCGTGGGATGGACATTGGTACGGGAAAGGATTATGGAGATTACATTGTGGCAGGAGAACAAGTTCCTGTTCACCTGGTGGACATAGTTGATGCCGGATATAAATATAATGTGTATGAATACCAGAGAGATTTTTTCCGGGTTTTTCAGGATATTGAAATTAAAAAAAAACTTCCGGTTTTGTGTGGTGGAACAGGTCTCTATATTGAAGCAGTGTTAAAGGGGTATAAGTTGATTCAGGTTCCTGACAATCCTGAACTTAGCGACTCTCTCAGGGAGAAGAGCATGGAAGAGCTTGCTGAACAGTTGATGTCTTTTAAGAAACTGCACAATACAACTGATCTGAAGCACAGGAAAAGGATTATGCGGGCCATTGAGATTGAGACCTACTATGCCGGCTATCCTGAAGTGGAGTCAGACACCCCTCAAATAAGGCCTTTGATCATTGGCACTAAACTCAGTCGTGAGGAACGAAGAAGAAGGATAACCGAAAGACTAAAAAAAAGACTTGATGAGGGCATGCTTGATGAGGTAAGGAGTTTGCTTACCGGGGGTGTGGGTAAAGAAACACTTATTTATTACGGACTGGAATATAAGTACCTTAGTATGTACCTTGATGGTAAATTGAACCAGGAAGAGATGTTCGGGCAACTGGAAACGGCAATACATCGTTTTGCCAAGCGGCAGATGACCTGGTTTCGGGGAATGGAGAAAAGAGGCTTTACAATTCACTGGCTCGATGCCCTCGCTCCTAAAGAAGAAAATGCAGAAATCATTTCAGGAATGCTTTTTGGCTAAAGCCCAATTAAAATAAGGTGTTACTATCCCCAGGCTTAAGAGATTGTGTGATTTTGACTAGGGGCTGTCCAAAAAGTAACCATCATGCGTATCGTCATCCTGAACTTGATTATTCCCTTCGGTCATGAGATCGCTTCGCTAAGTTCAGGATCTGTTTACAATCAATAACTTAAGATTTTGAAATAAATTCAGAATGACGGCTTTTGAACCTTTTGAGACAGCCCCAAGGTACGGCCTACGGAGAATTTCCGCGTAGCGGATAAACAAATTTTCTTCAGATATTAGTACAAAATTTACAGAGATAGAAGATTGATTAATCTATTCCTAAACATTCTAAACCTCCTAAACCCCCTAAACCTCCTAAACCTCCTAAACCTCCTAAACCCCCTAAACCTCCTAAACATTTATTCAACAAATCCCCTTACATCAATCACCTGCATTCCAGCGCGTCTGGCAGCCTCAACACCACGATCTCCATCCTCAAAAACCAGGCATTTTGCCGGATCAACATTCATAAGCTCAGCACATTTAAGGAAAGTGTCGGGCTCAGGCTTATGATTTTCCACATCTTCGGCTGCAACTACCGCCACGAAATATTTTGTAAGACCCAGTAACTCAAGTGTTTTTTTTGCAGCAGCCCTGATACCCCCGGTTCCAACAGCCATGGGTAATTTGTTAAAATATTGGTAAACAACAGTTACAACCTCCGGAAACGGTTTTGTTAAATCATGAAGCCTGTCATACTCACTGATCTTTTTTTCTGCAAGCTCCCTTGCAAGTTTAGGATCATGATTCCCCTTATTTTTTCTGAATACTTCCAGGGCAATTTTATATGTAGATAAGCCTGCATATTTCAACATCTCTTCCAGAACACAAGGTAAGCCATAGCTTGAACAGGCATTAGACCAGGCCTGGAAATGCAGGGGCATATTATCTGCAAGTGTTCCATCCAGGTCAAAGATCAAACCCTCAATTCCTTCAGGTACCTGAATTTTTGAATTTTGCTTTTTATTCTTATTCAACTTATACAATTTTTGATTTTCAACTTTTAAACTATCATTCCAATATTCCAATATTCCAATATTCCATTCTTATTATTAGCGCTTAATTTTTCAAATAGAGATTCATTTTGCTAAAGGCTTTTGACAAACCTGAGTGCCTGTGCAGCTACCTGTTCACCTGTATATCCAAGTTTTTCGTCAAGAACATGGGCAGGTGCAGAAAATCCAAAGCTTTCCAATCCCAATGCCATTCCATTTTGCCCAACCAGTCCGGCAAGGGTAACAGGTATTCCTGCTGTAAGGCCAAATGTAGGTGTTTCAGGGGGAAGAATTTTTTCCTGGTACTCCGATTCCTGATCCCGGAACAGGCCTTCTGAGATTGCTGAAATAACCCTTACCTGAAGACCATTTTCCTTTTCCAGGATAGAGGCAGCTTCATAAAGGGTAGATACTTCTGACCCACTTCCCACCATTATCAATTCTGGCTCCCCATTTACCTCTTTTACTACATAGGCTCCTTTTTGAGCCTCCAGAGCTTCATCAAATCTCGAGAGTTTCTGTGGCGGCAGATCTTTAATTCCCTGCCTGGATAAGATCAGTGCTGTAGGTGTTTTGGTATTTTCAAGTGCCATTTTCCATGCAACGGAAGTTTCTGCAGCATCGGCAGGTCTTAATACCAAAACACTACGATTCCCGGAATGGTTTTTCAGGTGCTCAAGTAACCGGATTTGGGCTTCCTGCTCTATCGGTTGATGAGTGGGCCCGTCTTCACCAACCCTGAAAGCGTCATGAGTCCATATATACTTTACAGGAAGCTCCATGATTGCTGCCATGCGGACAGCAGGTTTCATATAATCTGAAAATACAAAAAAGGTGCCGCCTGCGGGGATCACACCCCCATGGGCAAGCATTCCATTCATTATCGTTGCCATTGTAAGTTCAGACACTCCTGCCTGAAGAAAAGCTCCTGAAAAATCATTCCTGGTAAAAGCATGGGTATTTTTTAAGAAGCCGTCTGTTTTATCACTGTTTGACAGGTCGGCAGAAGAAACAATCATGTTTTCTATAGTATTTGCCAACACTCCAAGAACTGCTCCTGAAGCAGCCCGGCTTGCAATATTTACTTTTTGCTCAATTTTGCTGAAATCAATTTTGGGTATTTCACCGGAATAAAACTTATGTCGTTTTGCAGCCAGTTCGGGATAGTCTTTTTCCCACTTCTCACGAATCATGTTTTGCTCTGCTGCATATTGCCTTTTTCTTTTCATTATATCCCGGTAGTTGTCTTCCACCTCGGGGAAAATTTGAAAAGGATTTGCAGGATCACCACCCAGGTTCTCAATAGTTTTCTCAAATGATGCTCCTGCATTGCTAATGGGCTGACCGTGGGTGGAGGATTGACTTTCAAAACTATCTCCTTCATCTGTCAGGCTGCCTTTTCCCATTATGGTTTTTCCAATGATCAAAACAGGCTTTTCCTTTTCTGAAACAGCTGCCTTCAGAGCAGTTCTTATTTCTTTCGCCTCGTTGCCATTAATAGAAAATACCCGCCATCCCCAGGCTTCATATTTTGCAGCTGTATTTTCCGAGCTTACCTCTTCTGTTCCGGTTGATAACTGGATCTCATTGGAATCTAAAAACATGACAAGGTTGCTTAAACCAAGAAATCCGGCCAATCTTCCTGCTCCCTGGGAAATTTCTTCCTGGATTCCGCCGTCTGAAATAAAAGTATAGGTCTTATGTGCCATCCACTCACCAAAACGCGCTACCAGGAATCGCTCGGTAATTGCTGCTCCAACAGCCATAGTATGACCCTGTCCGAGTGGCCCGGAGGTGTTTTCTATACCTTTACTAATATTCATTTCAGGATGACCGGGGGTAGGACTTTCCCATTGCCTGAAATTTTCAAGATCATTCATGGTGAAATTCCCGGTAAGTGCAAGTATGGAATAAAGCATAGGGGACATATGCCCGGGATCAAGGAAAAACCGGTCTCTTTCAGGCCAGTGTTTATCATCCGGATCGAAGTTCAGGAACTCACTGTACAGGATATTAATAAAATCAGCACCTCCCATAGCACCTCCCGGGTGTCCTGATTTTGCTTTTTCCACCATGGCAGCAGAAAGAATTCTGATATTATCAGCAGCTTTTAGGGCAATAGATTTTTCCATGAAAATATTGAGTTGAGGGTTAATAAGCTCCAAAAATATTAAGATTTTTCTTGAGTAAGGCTAAGGCTTTCCAAAACTTATTAACCAGATATCATTATACAAATGCTTTGTGAGTATTTTGTATCTTTGATATAAAGACAACAAAGATAATGGGGTCCAAAAAACCATGACCCTCTCCACGATAGAGTTTATCAGGCGATTTATGCAACACATATTGCCTGATAACT
>JAUVKW010000134.1 GCA_030596025.1 Bacteroidota bacterium
CAATTCCCGGAAACCTCTGATACTTGCCGGACATGGTGTCTTACTTTCAAGGGCAGAAAACGAGCTCCTTAACTTTGCGGAAAAAGCGGGAATCCCTGTGGCTGCAACTATGCTCGGCCTTTCTGCATTTCCATCAAACAATCCTCTTTTTGTGGGATTACTTGGTATGCATGGGAATTACGGACCAAATGTAAAAACCAATGAAGCCGACCTGATCATTGCAATTGGTATGCGTTTCGACGACCGTGTTACCGGAGACTTAAAAAGATATGCAAAACAGGCAAGCATTATTCACATAGAAATTGATAATGCCGAAATCAATAAAAACGTCGAAGTAGATGTTGAAATACATGGAGACGCAAAAGAAGCACTACAATCATTGATCCCTAAAGTTGAGAGAAATTCACACAAAAACTGGCTCTCTGAATTCAAATCTTGTATGAATTCTGAATATGAGAAAGTGATTATGGAAGAGTGCTTTCCAAAAAATGGAAAAATCAGAATGGGTGAAGTAATCCGGCATATTTCTGAAAAAACAAAAGGTGATGCCATTATTGCAACCGATGTGGGCCAGCACCAGATGGCAAGCGCCAGGTATTATAAATTCAACAAACCTAACTCCCTGGTAACATCCGGAGGAATGGGAACAATGGGCTTTGGGTTGCCGGCTGCTATTGGAGCAAAAATTGGAAAACCAGACACCCCTGTCATCTCTTTTAGTGGAGATGGAGGATTCCAGATGACAATCCAGGAACTGGGAACTATTATGCAATATAAATTACCTGTAAAAATGATAATTCTTAATAATAATTTCCTGGGAATGGTAAGACAATGGCAGGATATGTTCTTTAATAAAAGATATGCCTCGACAGAAATGACTAATCCTGACTACATTAAAATTGCTGAAGGATATGGCATAAGTGCCAGGAAAGTGGCAGAAAGAAAAGAACTTGATCAATCTATAAATACTATGCTGGAATCAGAAGGACCATATCTTCTTGAAGTCATGGTAGAAAAGGAAGGTAACATCTTCCCAATGATTGAACCGGGGGACTCTGTTTCAGAAATTAAACTTAAGCTTGAAAGATAATCCAGAAATTCTAACCGAAAATAAAAACAAAATGGAAGAAGAATTTACAATATCAATATTTTCCGAACATAGTATTGGATTGCTTAACCAGGTAACTATCATTTTTACCAGGAGACAAATCAATATTGAAAGCATTACAGCCTCAGAATCTGCAATAAATGGGATACATAAACTAACAATTGTAGTGAATACCACACGTGGATTAGTTGAAAAGGCAGCCAGGCAAATTGAAAAACTGGTGGAAGTATTAAAAGTATATGTACATACAACCGAAGAAATTATTTACCAGGAAATTGCTTTATATAAAGTAAAAACCACTGAACTTATGGCCAGCAATAAAATTGAAGAAATTGTTAGAACATCAACGGCCAGGTTTCTTGAAATTACTCCAAGTTATGTGGTAATAGAAAAAACAGGGCACAAACACGAAACTACTGAACTGCTTAAAAAGCTGGAGCCATTCGGAATATTGCAGTTTGTGCGATCAGGCAGGGTTGCTATCACAAAACAAATAAAAGAGCCACTTACTTCTTATCTCAAAGAACAGGATGAAGCGAATGGAACTAAATAAACTCTAATAAATAAAGTAAACTGATTTTATAATAAATTAAAAATATCATGGCAAAAATTAATTTTGGCGGAGTTGAAGAGAATGTAGTAACTAGAGAAGAATTCCCCTTATCTAAAGCACAGGAAATTCTAAAAGACGAGGTAATCTGTGTTATCGGTTACGGTGTACAGGGACCTGCTCAATCACTGAACATGAAAGATAATGGCTTCAAAGTTATTATCGGACAATCTCCTGATTTCAAAGAGGACTGGGATAGGGCAGTTAAGGATGGCTGGATACCTGGAGAAACATTGTTTCCGATAGAAGAAGCAGCAAAAAAGGCTACAATTATTCAATATTTAGTATCCGATGCAGCTCAAAGAACAGTGTGGCCCGCATTAAAAGATTGTCTGAATGAGGGCGATGCCTTGTATTTTTCTCATGGGTTCTCAGTTACCTTTAGTGAACAGACAGGTGTAATTCCCCCAAAGAATATCGATGTTATCCTTGTAGCACCAAAAGGATCAGGGACAAGTGTACGAAGAAATTTTCTTGCAGGTACTGGTATTAATTCCAGCTATGCAATCTACCAGGATTATACTGGAAGAGCCGAAGAAAGAACTCTTGCTGTAGGTATTGCAATAGGATCAGGCTACCTTTTTCCTACTACTTTTAAAAATGAGGTATACAGTGACCTTACGGGTGAAAGAGGTGTACTGATGGGTGCAATTGCAGGAATTATGGAAGCACAATATAAAGTACTACGCCAAAATGGTCATAGCCCGAGTGAAGCTTTTAACGAAACAGTAGAAGAGTTAACACAAAGTTTAATTCGTTTGGTTGATGAAAATGGCATGGACTGGATGTATGCCAATTGCAGTGCAACTGCACAAAGAGGTGCCCTTGACTGGAGACATAAGTTCCGGGAAGCGGTTCTCCCCGTATTCAACGACCTCTACAGTAGCGTAAAAAGTGGAAACGAAACCAGGATAGTTCTGGAAAAAACCGGAAGCCTGAATTATAAAAACGAACTTGGAGCTGAGCTGAAAGAAATGAGGGAATCAGAATTGTGGCAAACTGGTGAACAAGTCAGGAAATTGAGGCCGAAAGATTAAGAAGTAGGCAGTAGGCAGTAGGCAGTAAGAATAAAGAAGTAAATAGTAATAATATAATTAAAAGTATAAAAATAACACCTGGCTGCCTCAAAAGTCTTTGTGTTCCTTGGTGAATCCTAGTGTAACTTTGTGGCAAAATCTTAAAGAAAAACCACATAAAATACAGAGCGATAAGGCAAGCTATGCAGATCGCTTCGCGATGCTCGCGATGACCAAATTATTATTGAACTTTTTAGGTGTAACCAAATATCATTTAGCATGGAAGAAAAAATTTATATTTTCGACACAACACTTAGGGATGGAGAGCAGGTACCGGGCTGCCAGCTCAATACAGTTGAGAAAATTGAGGTAGCCAAAACTCTTGAAGGTCTCGGAGTAGATATTATTGAGGCTGGCTTTCCTATCTCAAGTCCGGGAGATTTCTCCTCAGTTGTAGAACTATCAAAAGTCGTAACCAGGCCGGTAATCTGTGCCCTGACCAGAGCTGTTGAAGAAGATATTGATGTGGCTGCTGAATCATTACAATACGCCAAAAGAAAAAGGATTCATACAGGAATAGGGACTTCATTTTATCATATTAATTACAAGCTGAAGTCAAATCAGGATGAAATTATTGAAAGGGCCAAAGCAGCGGTAAAATATGCAAAGAAATATGTTGAAGATGTTGAATTCTATGCTGAAGATGCAGGGAGAACTGAAAATGAATACCTGGCAAAGGTTGTAGAAGCAGTTATTGCTGCCGGTGCTACTGTGGTAAATATTCCGGATACCACCGGTTATTGTATGCCCAACGAGTTTGGTGATAAAATACGCTTCCTTACTGAAAATGTAAAAAACATACATAAGGCAGTTATTGCCACACATTGTCACAACGACCTGGGAATGGCTACCGCCAACACTTTAATGGGAATACAAAACGGAGCAAGGCAAGTCGAAGTAACTATCAATGGTATTGGAGAAAGAGCCGGAAATACCTCACTTGAAGAAGTGGTTATGATTTTAAAAAGTCACAAAGACCTGCCCTACACTACAAATATTGACTCGAAAAAGATTCATAAAGCAAGCCGACTTGTTTCTACCCTTATGCGTATGCCAGTCCAGGCAAACAAAGCGATTGTGGGCAGGAATGCCTTTGCCCACTCCTCAGGAATTCACCAGGATGGAGTTTTGAAAAACAGGGAAAATTATGAAATTATCGATCCAACAGATGTGGGAATTAAAGAATCATCTATTGTTCTAACAGCCAGAAGTGGAAGAGCAGCACTTAATCACAGGTTAGAAATTCTTGGATATAAACTGGATAAGAAAAAACTCACAAAACTATATCATGAGTTCTTGCTTCTCGCTGATAAGAAAAAAGACATTAAAGATGATGACCTGAAGGCACTTGTTGGGAAAACCGATAGAAAAGAGCCTGCAATGAAGCTGGATCTTCTGCAGGTAGTATGTGGCAAATCAGCAGTGCCCATGGCTACTGTCAGCTTAAAAATAAATGATGAAATCATGATGGCAACTGCCTCTGGAAACGGCCCTATTGATGCCGCTTTTTCAGCTGTCAAGCAGCTTATTAACAGGAAAGTACGTCTTGAAGAATTCCTCATACAAGCCATCACCCGTGGAAGTGATGATATGGGAAAGGTGCATGTACAAATTGAAAACAGAGGTAAACTTTATTATGGTTTTTCTGCTAATACAGACATTATTACGGCATCTGTAGAGGCTTTTATTGATGCTGTTTCAAAGTGCTGTAATTTCAAAAATTCAAAAAAAGAAATCTCTAAATCTTAAGCTCATTGAAAGCAAAAACACTTTTTGATAAGATATGGGATTCCCATGTAGTTTCTTCCATCCCTGATGGTCCGGATGTTTTATATATTGACAAACATTTAATTCATGAGGTCACAAGTCCCCAGGCATTTGCTGGCTTAAAACAAAGAAACTTGCCAGTCTTTCGACCAGAAAAAATAGTGGCAACAGCCGATCATAATGTGCCTACTGAAAACCAGCATTTGCCTATTCAGGATGAACTTTCAAGGCTTCAGGTTCAAACTCTCATTGATAATTGTAACATTCATAACATTGAATTATATGGTTTGAATCATCCTTATAATGGCATTGTTCATGTAATTGGTCCTGAACTGGGCCTTACCCAGCCAGGCATGACCATAGTTTGTGGTGATAGTCATACCTCCACACATGGTGCCTTTGGGAATATTGCCTTCGGAATTGGAACCAGTGAAGTAGAAATGGTTATGGCCAGTGAGTGTGTTTTACAAGCCAAACCTAACAAGATGAGAATCACCATTGAAGGAAATCTTGCAAAGGCTGTAAGTTCAAAAGATATTATTCTATATATTATTTCAAAAATTTCAGCCAGTGGAGGAACTGGATATTTCATTGAATTTGCCGGTTCTGCAATCACAAACCTGAGTATGGAGTCCAGGATGACTGTCTGCAACATGAGTATTGAAATGGGTGCCCGGGGTGGACTGATAGCTCCCGATGAAACTACTTTTGAATATCTCAAAGGGAAAGAATTTAGCCCTGATAATAAGAGTTGGAACCTGTCCCTTGTTAAATGGAAACAGCTACAAACTGATAAAAATGCTCTCTTTGACAAAGAATGGATTTTTAATGCAGAAGATATTGGACCAATGATCACCTACGGCACCAACCCTGGAATGGGCATGTCAATTGTAGGTAATATTCCCCAACTCAATTCTATTCCAAAGGAAAGCAGAGATTCATTTCAAAAATCTTTAGATTACATGGGCTTTGAACCCGGATCAAAAGTAATAGGTAAAAAAGTAGATTATGTATTTGTTGGTAGTTGCACTAACGGAAGAATTGAGGATTTACGGGCATTTTCAAAACTGGTGAAAGGCAGAAAAAAAGCAGACTGGATAACTGCCTGGATTGTTCCCGGATCAAAGAAAGTAGAAGAACAGGCAAAGAAGGAAGGCCTGGAATCCATCCTCAATGCAGCAGGTTTTGAGTTGAGACAACCAGGATGTTCTGCCTGCCTGGCTATGAATGATGATAAAATTCCTGAAGGAAAATATTCGGTCTCAACTTCAAACAGGAATTTTGAAGGGCGTCAGGGTCCTGGCGCAAGAACATTGCTTGTAAGCCCTCTTACAGCTGCAGCCGCGGCTGTTACTGGTAGAATTACCAATCCGGGAGACCTTATATAAAATTGTAAATTATGCCCATAGAGAAATTTAAAATACTGGAATCTAATTGTGTTCCACTTCAGGTGGAGAATGTTGATACCGACCAGATCATACCTGCACGTTTTCTAAAAGCAACTACACGTGAAGGATTTGGAGATAATCTTTTCAGGGATTGGAGCTTTGACGAAAATGGAAACAGGAAAGAGGATTTTGTCTTAAATAATCCAAAGTTTTCAGGGAAAATCCTGGTTGCAGGAAGAAATTTCGGGAGTGGTTCCAGCAGGGAACATGCTGCATGGGCTATTTACGATTATGGTTTTAGAGTGGTTGTTTCCAGCTTCTTCGCAGATATCTTTAAAAATAATGCTTTAAATAACGGACTTTTACCTGTACAGGTATCAAAGGAATTTCTTACCACCATATTCCTCCAGCTAAACGAAAACCCAAAGACCAGACTCAAGGTGGATTTGCAGTCTCAGGAAATAAGTTTGCTTTCAAACGGACAAAAAGAAAAATTTCAGATCAGCCATTATAAAAAAGAATGCTTGCTTAATGGCTATGATGATATTGACTTTCTGGTAAATTTAAAAGATGAAATTACAGAATTTGAAAATAAGGACAGTAAATAGATGGTCATGCAATAGTCATACAATGGTCAAACGATTGTCATACGATAGTCATACAATGGTCAAACGGTGGTCATACTATTGAATGACAGCGATCCGCCAAAGGCGGAGAACGAATGACTATTGAGTGACAAGACAGTAGAATGACAAGCAAAGCTAAACAACAAGCTTTTGACACTTTAAAACACTTAATATACTTATTATGAATCTGAATATTGCAGTTCTTCCGGGTGATGGTATTGGACCGGAAATTATTGAAGAAGCAAAAAAAGTTGTTTTAGCCGTAGCCAAAAAGTATAATCACCATATCAATTTCACTTTTGGCCTCGTTGGTGCCACAGCCATTGATGAAACAGGCAACCCATTTCCTGAAAAGACATTTGAATTATGCAAATCATCAGATGCTGTATTATTTGGTGCAATTGGAGATCCTAAATATGATAATGACCCAAAAGCAAAAATACGGCCTGAACAAGGACTCCTGGCAATGCGAAAGAAACTGGGTCTGTATGCAAATGTAAGACCTGTTACAACATTCAAATCCCTGGTTGGTAAATCACCAATCCGGCAGGACCTGGTACAGGATGTTGATATCATGGTCATCAGGGAGCTTACAGGCGGAATATATTTTGGTGAAAAAGGTAGGTCAGAAGATGGTAATTCAGCTTTCGATACTAATTATTATACACGTGCCGAAGTTGACAGGATAGTAAGACTGGCCTGTGAATACGCTATGAAACGATCAAAAAAACTCACCGTAGTAGATAAAGCAAATGTTTTGGAAACCTCCCGGTTATGGAGAGAAACAGCCCAGGAGATTGTAAAGGAATATCCCGGATTGACTACAGATTATATGTTTGTTGATAATGCCGCCATGCAACTTATCCAGGCACCAGGTAAATTTGATGTTATGGTAACTGAAAATATGTTTGGAGATATTTTAACTGATGAAGCAAGCGTGATTACCGGATCTCTCGGACTCTTACCCTCAGCCTCCATCGGAACATCTACTTCAGTTTTTGAGCCAATCCATGGCTCCTACCCTCAGGCTACAGGAAAAAATATAGCCAATCCTCTCGGTACCATCCTGTCTGCCGCCATGATGTTTGAGTATGCCTTTAATTTAAAGGAAGAAGCAAAGTCTATTGAGTTGGCAGTGGAAAAATCACTTGAAGATAATTTCACAACTGAAGATCTGAATACAACAAGCCCAAAATCTACAAGTGAGGTTGGTGATTGGATAGTTGAATATATTGAAGAAGGCTAAGGCTGAGTCCCGAAAATCAGAAAATCTGCGATTTTTGTTGATTTTCGAGGATCCACGAAAAACTAAGCAAACACGTTTGCAGTTTTTCGGGAGCTAAGGCTTAGTATAAATAAAAAATAGCACCGGGCTCCTCCCTTGCCTGCAGAATTACTAATTAATACCCAGGTCTTTGCGTAGTTTTTTTATATATATCCTGCAACTTGCTTTTGGACTTTTGACCTTAGACTTTTTGACCTTAAATAGTCACTTACTCATAAAGTAGTAATATAATATATGGTCAGACAAATAAACTATATTTTCACAGCTTGTGTTTTGTCTTCTTTCTTTCCATTATTCCAACGTTCCATCATTTTTCATCCACCATAGCTTTCTTTGATCACCATAGCCTTGGCGTAGGTGATAGCGAAGGTGGACCATTATTCCACCATTCCAATATTATTGTTAATGAATTCCATCATACCCAATCCGTTCTGATTTTCAGGATATTTTTCCAATATCTGCAAGGCATAGATTCTTGCCATTACCAGGTCTTCACTCTTAATATAAAAATCTGCCATTGCATATAGAAAATCGAAACTTTCAGCTTCTAATTCTACTGCCCGTAACAGGCTCTCTTCTGCAGCTTGAGTTCTCCCCAGGTATTGCTGCAACAATCCCAGGTTATAGAAGATCCTGGCCCTTTCAGGAATTTTATCGCCGGCAATTTCAAGGTACTTAACAGCTTCTTCATACTTCTGCATTTCAGCCAGCAACAAACCGAGTGAATAAAAAGACTCTGCCACTTCCGGGTGATTTGTTGTAATATTTCGTAAAACAATTTCAGCCTCTTTATTTTTTCCCTGTTGGTTATAAAGCACTGCAAGATTCATCTTTGCGGGATAAAACTGGTCATCAATTCGTAGAGCTTCCAGGTAATTTTCCACTGCCTTGTTGAGCTTTCCTAAATTAGCATTCAGGATGCCCAGATTATGCATGGCAGAAGGGAAATCTCCCATATATTCCTGGGCTTCCCTGTATTCTGTCAATGCATCCTGATATGCCTTTAAATGAAGCGTATCAATCATTTCAACCGGGACATTACTAAGCCTGAAAGCAGCAACCATACGTACTGCCTTAACCGGATCATTCAGCATTTGAACAAAGGTTTTTACATACCTGTCATTGGAGAGAGTAAAATAATTTTGTACTCCTGCA
>JAUVKW010000184.1 GCA_030596025.1 Bacteroidota bacterium
AGTAGTCACAATATTATTTTTTCAAATTTAATAAAAATTACCTCTTGTCTTGATCTTAAGATTATGCTTTAGACTTGTTGATATCATGGTTTTAAGGGAGGCAGTCTAATCGATGATGTTTTTGTGGAGTGCTAATATACCAGAAGTATGGTAGGGCCTGGTAGATCTGCTGTGGTGGGCCCTGGGGGCGTTTTGATAGGGGTTTTTGTTGTTATTTGAATGTGAGGGATTATTCACAACCTTCGGCGGATGTAATCTTTCAGTTTTTAAATTGTAAAGCATTAAGGGATTTTTCGTCGCTACGCTCCTCAAGATCCCATTCCAGGGCCCCTTGCAAAACTCAAAAAAACATTATAAGGAGTAATAATAGTTTTTCAGTTATTTCATTTGATATGTAATAGGATTATTCGTCACTTCGTTCCTCATGATCCCATTCCGGGGCCCCCAGCAAAACTCAAAAAAACATCCACCTTCGGCGGATGTTGCTTTTTATTTTCCCTGTTCCCTTATGAAAACAAGTTTTCAACGGATCCAGGGAAAATAAAAAACCCGGCATTAGCCGGGCTTTTTTGAGTTTTGCGGAGAAAGAGGGATTCGAACCCCCGGTCCGCCGAGGCGGACAACGGTTTTCAAGACCGCCGCATTCGACCACTCTGCCATTTCTCCATAATAGGCCCAGTGAAATAATCCCGATGTATCGGGATTGCTACACAGTAGCATTTACCCAGTGAAATCCGGCAAAGCCGGAATCCCGAATATTCGGGATTATTTCACAGGTGTTTCACAAGGCAGGCCGCAAAATTAGGAATTTTTTCTCATCAGTTCAAACTATTTGCTATGTCTCCTTATCAAAATTATTTGAAGAAAATCCTTACTACGTAGTATACTACGTAGTAAAAACTTTACAAAGAGCAGTGAGACAGTGCAATAAGCCAAAACAACTCAGCAAATAATTTGTTAATTTCAATAGATTATTATTGTCTAAGGACTCAACATGGATAGAAATACCTCATTTTTTATCATTCAAAACTTCATTTCTGGAAAATGTGACTTACTTTGAGAAAATATAGTCTGTTTCTTAAGAAAATGATCTTAATAATTGAGATAAAAAGCTTGTGTTTCATAGATTTTATAGGCTTTTTATGGCATTTTATAAAAATATTTCTCTTTTCTTATTAACAAATTATTAAACGGGTAATGTGCAGAAATACAGCAATATAGAGACAAAAAGGCTCTGTAACGCCCGAAAACAGGCATTTTATTCATTGAAAAAATGAAAGTTTTCATACAGTTTATTTGCCATAAGCCCTAAATAGTCTATATTTGTAGAGGTTTGACCACATTAAAAAACTTTTTTACTAACCATTAAAACAATTTTATTATGAACAAAGCAGAATTAATTGATCAAATGGCAGATAACGCTGGATTATCTAAGGCTGATGCCAAAAGAGCTCTTGACGCTTTTGTAGACGCAACTACCGGTGCTCTTAAGAAAGGTGATCGCGTTGCTCTAGTAGGATTTGGTTCATTTGGCGTTTCAAAAAGAAATGCAAGGACAGGACGTAATCCACAAACTGGTGCTCCAATTCAGATCAAGGCTAAGAAAGTTGTTAAATTTAAGGCTGGTAGCGATCTCGCTGGTAGCGTTCAATAATAACATTTTTGCTATTACAGGGAGTACCTTGGTACTCCCTTTTTTTTGTCAAATTTGTCAATGACCATCTTTTATTAGCTAGAATGAACCAGGAACTTCTGAATTATTTTTCCGGTTTTGTTACAGAACGAAGACTTGATCTTTTTTCCCAGGTATTGGATAAAAGAACCAGGTACCTGACTGTGGTATTAGAGGATATCTATCAATCGCAAAATGCCAGCGCGGTGTTGAGAAGCTGTGATTGTTTCGGGGTTCAGGATGTTCATATTATTGAAAACAGGAATGAGTATACTATTAATCCGGATGTTACACAGGGAAGTAATAAATGGCTGAGTCTCAAGAAGTATAGTGATAAGGATGAAAATACATTGGAAGCATTTGAAATATTAAGACAAAAAGGTTACAGAATTGTGGCTACAAGCCCTCATCATAAATCTGCCAGTCTTGAAAAATTTGATCTGTCCAAAGGTAAATCTGCCATAGTTTTTGGAACTGAATTGAATGGCCTGTCAGAAACAGCTTTGAATAATGCTGATGAGCACCTTTTTGTACCCATGCATGGATTTACTGAGAGTCTGAATATTTCTGTCTCCGCTGCAATAATACTTCACCATCTCACCTCAAAACTAAGAGAGACAAATATTGACTGGAAACTTACAAATCAGGAGAGAATGGAAATAAAATTAGATTGGCTCAGGCAAAGTATAAAACGGGCTGATCTGCATGAAAAGGAGTTTATTAGAAAAATAACAAAATAGCAGATATTACTTTATTTGAAGTACTTTATTTCAATAAAATTTTAATATATAAGCATTTTTTGTAATTTTGACGAATGAACGGTATCTATTGATAAAGGTGCCATATGTGTGTATGTAAGCTGTTAATTTTCAGTAAGAATGAATTGTATAATTGTAGATGATGATAAGCTTTCCAGGATGGTTCTGGAGGAGTTTATTGCAAAAACAGAAGATTTAAAACTGATAGACTCTTTTCAGGATGCTATTAGTGCCTCAAATTCAATCAACAGGAACAAATCACGGATAGACCTGATTTTTTTGGATATTGAGATGCCGGAAATGAATGGGATCGATTTCATGAATAGCATGAAAAACCTACCTCAGGTTATTATTAGTTCATCCAAAGAGAAATATGCGATTGAAGCATTTGATTTTGATGTTACCGATTATTTACTAAAACCTACCTCCTTCCCACGTTTCCTGAAGGCTGTTAATAGGGCAATAAATAACCATTCATTTGACAGGATAGAATTAAAAAATAAGGATGAGATTTTTATTAAAAAAGGATCAAGTCTGATAAGGATGAAATTCAGTGAGATCCTTTGGGTTGAAGCACTTGAAAATTATGTAATTCTAAATACTGCAAGTGATAAGTTCACCATTCATTTCACGATGAAGTCAATAGAGAAAAAGCTTCCACGTCCTAATTTTGTCAGGGTCCACAGATCCTTTATTGTCAATACCCATAGTATTTCTGTTATAAAGGATAATACGATTGAAATTTTATTTGACGATGAGGTCCAGAGTATTCCTATAGGTAAATCCTATAAGGATAAACTTCTGGATGATATTAACCTGATTGTAAAGTAGTATCTTTGTCAACTCAATAACAGAGTACAGGAATGATAAACGAACGCAGTCTCTTTCTTGATTACCTTGCACAAACCTCTGATTCTCCTTTGATGCTTGAAATAGAAAAAGCCGAGGGAGTTTTTCTTTTTGATATACAAGGGAAAAAGTATTTTGATTTGATCTCCGGGATTTCTGTAAGCAATATGGGACACCGGCATCCTAAAGTTATCAGGGCAATTTCAGACCAGCTGGATAAATATCTGTACCTGATGGTGTACGGAGAATATGTTCAGTCTCCGCAGGTAAAGTTTGCAAACCTGCTGGCAGAACAATTACCCCCGGTTCTTAACAATACTTATCTGGTAAACTCAGGGAGTGAAGCAGTAGAAGGAGCCCTGAAGCTTGCAAAGAGATATACAGGCAGGAGTGAAATTGTAGCTTTTAATAATGCCTATCATGGTAGTACCTATGGGGCATTGAGTGTAATGGGTAACGAAGAGTTTAAAAATTCATTTCGTCCGCTCGTTCCCGGAGCCAGGTTCCTGGAATTTGGAAATTTTAAAGATTTAGATCAAATCAGTGAGCATACTGCCTGTGTTATTATTGAGCCCATTCAGGGAGAAGCTGGGATTGTTTTACCGCCAAAGAATTATTTGAAGGCCATTCGCGATAAATGTACAGAAACCGGGACCTTGCTTATTCTGGATGAGATTCAGACGGGGTTTGGTCGAACCGGAACCCTATTCGCATTTGAACAATTTGACATAGTTCCTGACATTATTTGCTTTGCAAAAGGAATAGGAGGGGGAATGCCCATAGGTGCATTTGTTTCATCGAGAGAAATTATGTCTGTATTCAAAACAGATCCTGTACTTGGTCATATCACAACCTTTGGTGGCCATCCGGTTTCCTGTGCAGCTGCCTTTGCAAACCTTCAGGCCTTACTCGAGGAAGGATGGGTGGATCAGGTATTTGCGAAGGAGGACTTATTTAGAAAACTGCTGGTGCATAAGAAGATAAAAAAACTTCGTGGTAAAGGCCTTTTTCTTGCAATGGATATGAGAGATAACAAGCAGGTTCAGGATTTAATAAAAATACTTCTTGACAAAGGGATTATCGTTGACTGGTTTTTGTTCAAGGATGATTCCATTAGAATTGCTCCACCATTGATAATTACTATTAAGCAAATTGAGGAAGCCTGTCAGCTTATCATCGAAGCCCTTGATCAAATATAATTTTCACATCTCCTTTTAACGCAGGTTAATAAACTATATTTGTTCCTTCTTGCGTTCATAAGAAAGATACTTGTATTATGAATTCCCACAATTTTCTTGTACTTTTTATTCTGACAATCTTTCTTTTTCTCCTGGCTCCTGATCTATGTGATGCACAGGAAATTCCTTTGATCACTAAAGAGAAAGAAACGAAGAATCTATGGTCTGAAATAAGAGGATCTGTGGATGATCAGCATAAGTTGAAAGTCGCATCAGAAATAGACTCCCTTATAGTAGAAATGCTTTCCTGCAGAGAGAGTTTTTCCTATTCTTTTGCCTCTTTAAAGTACCTTGGGAAAATTTATTCAACAGATAGTCTGTTAAGGGTTTATAGTTGGAATATTCCGCTCATTGACGGAACAAACAGGTATTTTGCTTATGTCCAGAAAAAAGAGAGCCCCACTTCAGAAAATATAGAATTGATCCATTTTACAGATAAGGAGGATATATATTTGAACCAGGATAGTATTTATACTCCCACTGCCTGGTATGGAGCATTATATTATTCAGTTATTGAAAAAAAATGCAAGAATCTGACCTATTATATAGTTCTTGGATTTGATTTAAACAATTACTTTACAAGTAAGAAGCTGATTGATGTTTTTACTTTTACAGAAGAAGGTTTAAGATTTGGGGCCCCAATATTCCTTGATAATGAAAAATGCACCAACAGAAGGGTCTATGAATTCTCTTCCCAGGTGACCATGATGCTTCGTTATGATCAAAAGTCTGAAAAGATCATACTTGATCATTTATCTCCATCAAAGCCTGAATATGAAGGTCAGTTCCATTTTTATGGACCCGACTTTTCTTATGATGGATTTGAATACAGAGATTGTAAGTGGTACAGCCTTGAAGATATTGATCTTAAAACCAGTCATGAATTCTAATAGTTTTTTGTAAATTGCACATGCTGTCTGTGTTGTTGAGACGCACATTCGCTGCTTTTATGTTTATAATTTATTTTATGGCCAAGCCCGGTTCAAGTCTTACCTATATTTTCCTGTTTGATCCTACTCGTTTGATCAGCGATGACATTAAGGCACGTTTTAAAAATATTCTTAAGTACAGACTCAATAATTTCATAGAAATAGATGACGTTACCCAAACTCTAAAGAAGCTCCCCCTTGGCCGTAAATATACAAGAGTCTGTATATATGTAATGAATGGTATGATGGGAGGAGATGATGGGAAAGATAAGTTTAATGAATTTTATTCAGGAATAAAGAACTTGGATCAGGAAA
>JAUVKW010000015.1 GCA_030596025.1 Bacteroidota bacterium
CTGACAAATATTTTGATTCTTTCTTCAAGTATTTTGACATTATAGCTCAACGACCATTTTCATTTGAATCGGTTGATTATATTAAGACAGGATACAGACGCTGTGTATGTGGTTCTGATAGCATTTATTACAAAGTAAATAATGATATTGTAGAAATTATGGCTATAGTTGGAAGACAAGATTTGGACAATATTCTTTAGTAGATTAAATTACAGTTGGTAACACGCTAAACCAAATTGCTTTGTCGCACCCGCCTCTCTGCGGGCGCTCCCGCAACACACCTCTCACAATACCGATACACACCTAAACTTCGAGCGCAAAACCCACCTTCGTTATCACTTCGGCGGGCAAAGCGATGCGACATCACCCTGCTAAACGCAATTTAGCTCCACTCTTCGAGCTCCAAATTTACCTGAAAATGTTCCGCATTTTTCGTAAATTCGCTCTCAGAGACGAACTAAGCAAAGCGGTCTCATAGCTTGTCCCGATCCTCGGGAAACTTCCTGCCAACCGGCAGGAAGTGAGTAAACTTCGTTTAGCGGCCCCGTTAGGCTTTATGGTGGGGCACAGTACAAAATATAAACTATGCAAATCTAATTCTTAAATAGATAGTTTGAATATGTTGAAATTAGACCAAAAAGAATTTTCGGATTTTATCAAAAAAGGATTGCTTCTTCAATTCCCAATATTCACAGACTTTCTTAAAATGGACAATGATATATTAACTATTGAATACCCAAGTCGAACAAAACAGATAGAACTTTGGATTACTACCCAAGATTTAGAAATTACTGTTGGAATGGATAATAAAGATGGAGTGTGTTTTATGCATTTTCATATACTTCAGACTGATTTTTATAATCGAGAAGACGAATTGAAATCTGCGATAAATTCAATAAATAATATCTTCAATGGAACGGAAATCCTTGTTTTTATTGGAGACAAAATCTTTTTAAGTGATAATCCTGAAGAAATTATTAGAGAATATGCGACAAATGAGATTGCAGAACTAAAAAAATGGATTGAAATTTAAGAAACCACAAAGCCTAACAATAAAAATAATAGCCGTGACAGTAGTAAATTCAAGGGTTGTAGTCCGCTTCAACTTTCTTGTATTTTGACAGGAAAGTGTTACCCAATCGGCTACTATTCTTATACTCACCACTGAAAAGAAAAAAGCTAATTCAAGCCTACTACAAAATTAATTAATCATGAAAACAATATTTTTATCAATAACAATAGCATTTATTTTTACTGCTTGCAAACAAGAAGTAAGGATAAAAAAAATTGATGTCAGTGATTATGGAATTGTTGCAAACACAAAACAAAATACAACTGCAAAAATCAATGAACTTATAGAAAGCCTGAATGATGAACCGGTAATCATCACTTTCCCAAAAGGCAGATACGATTTTTACCCTGACTCAAATTATTTCAGACCATATTTTGAAACTAACACCTATGATGTAAATCCAAAAAGACTGGCTATCCTCATTGATAAAAAAAAGAATATTACCATAGATGCCCGGGGATCAGATTTTATATATCACGGACATATACAGCCTTTTACTCTGGATAATACAGAAAACATTTCGATCAGGAATGTAAATATTGATTGGGATAAACCACTGACTGCGGAATCAGAAGTTATTGAGGCCGATTCAGTACATATCCTGATTAAAATTGATACCGCTCAATTCCCGTATACAGTTCATGAAAAGGGATTGACATTTGCAGCTGAAGATTGGAAGGCAGAGTGGAAATTATCCGGAGGTTCCTATCTGATAGAATTTAATGAAGAACATATTATTCCTGCCTACACCGGAGATCATGGTTGTGTAAATGGTGATTTGAAAAATGTACACTATACTGAAGTCACACCCGGGATAGTTTTAATGGTAGGACATTTCACTAAAACACCTGCTGTCGGAAACTACCTGATTATGCGTCACAGCACACGCGACCATGCAGGAATATTTCTATTTCACAGTAAAAATATCAAGCTTGAAAACATAAATGTATATCACACCTCCGGTCTGGGCATTCTTTCTCAATACTGTGAAAATATCGAAATGAGAAAAGTAAATATGATTCCCAATCCAAATAAGAACCGGTATTTAAGCGGACATGATGATGGTTTACATTTTATGGGTTGTAAAGGTGAAATTATTATTGATAGTTGTAACGCTCAGGGTTTAATGGATGACCCTATAAATATTCATGGTACTTACGTGCCTGTTATTGATAGAATAAATGATACCACAATAAAATGCAACTATGCGCATAGCATGAGCCTTGGCTTAATTTGGTCAAAGATTGGCGATTCTGTCGGCTTTGTTGAAAAGAAAACTATGAATACTATTGGGATTGGTGTTATTTCAAAATTTGAAATACTGGATGAAAGCAGCTTTATTCTAAAATTTCAAAATAAAATTCCTGAAGTTTTATCTGCAGGATACTCTCTTGAAAATTTAAGTTGTACACCCGATGTTACAATAACTAATTGTTTTGTGGGTAGCAACCGTGCCAGAGGTTATTTGATTTCTACACCAGGTAATGTATCAATAGAAAATAACATATTTGAAACAAGTGGTTCAGCAATACTTATAGCCGGGGATGCGAATTATTGGTATGAAAGCGGTGCCGTAAAAAACATTATCATTAAAAGTAATGAATTCAGATATCCATGTAATTCTTCATCGTATCAGTTCTGTAATGCAATTATAAGCATATACCCTGAAATTCCGGAGGCAGATTCCCTGCATCCATTCCACAAAAACATATTGATAGAGAGTAATACTTTCAATCCTTCTGATTATCCCATACTTTACGCAAAATCAGTTGATGGATTAAGTTTTAAAAACAATACCATTACCCGCAGTTATGATTATAAACCCTGGCATTCTCAAAAGTATAATTTTCTTATTGAGGCCTGCAAAGATGTGGAGATATCCGGAAACAAAATCGGGAAAGATGTACTGGGTAAAAATATTTTGTTGAAAAACATGAGCACTAAAGAATTACGAATTAATAATGATGAATTAATAATAGTGACTGATGAGTGAATGGGTGAATGGAATGCAAGAGGCGCAGGGCAAAGGGCTCAGGGGAATTGGGACAATGGAATGATGGAATAATGGAAAAAGAGGGAGTGATGGGGCGACTAGGAGAAAGAGCGACAGAGCGACAGAGAGACTGAGAAACTGAGAAACTGAGAGAAGACACAAAATAAGTCAAAGGTCAGATGCTTACCATGTGAAATGCGACGCTTGCCCTGTGAAATTTGAGGAACGAAAATATTTCATCAGGGAAGGAGCATATTTCACTATGGTCAAATGTATAATGTAAAATGTGAGGCCTCTTTCCTGCAATGCAGCACCCTATACATAAATTCAACCAAACTGACTGATCTGATAGAGCTTATCATAATCTATAATGCTGATCTTCTTTTCATCCATGGAAATGATCTTATCATCTTTGAATTTCTTTAACATTCGAATAACACTTTCAGTGGACATGCCCGAAAGCTCAGCCAGCTCTTTCCTGGTAATATTGAGTTCAAAATTCATGGCTTTAAAGATCCTTTCGGCAAGACAAAGAAGAATGTCTGCAAGCCTGCCATACAATTGTTTATGAGTCAAACTGAAAAACCTCCCGAATGTTTGAATGGAATTCTCACACAGGATATCTATAATGGAAGCGGCAAATGGAGCATTGGTATTCAGCAAATGACGAAAAACTTTTATATCAATCAGGATGGCAATAGTCTCTTCATAAGCCGCAGCCGAATAATGAAAAATATTGTTCCCTTTTAAAACAGAAGAAAGATTAACGAGGTTTCCTGCAGGAATGATCTTTAGAATTAATGTATCATGTTCCCCTTCAAGGTATACCTTTATCAGTCCGGTTTGAAGAAAAATAACATGCGACACAAAAGTACCATGTTTGCAAAGCACCTCCCCTTTCTTGTACTTAATCTCAACCTGGTTTTCTTCTATCAGGGCCATTTCTTCCAGGCTTAGTAAATTGAAGCATTCGCAGGTATCTGTTCTTACTGTACAACTATGTAATGTATCAAAGTTTTTCATTGAAATAAATTAACTGTGAATTAATTCACACTAGTGTTTATTATTTCACAAATATAATGAAATCAGTAAAATTACTGATCTAAATCAGTAAAATGTTTAGGCAAGCTCATGAAATTTCATGGTAGAATATCAGGCACTATTACTTTCTAAATAAGTTAATAGTTGCAAATTTTAATCTGATAATTATTTACTTACCCAATAAATTCAAAAAGATGAGCGCAAAAATTACAGAAACTATTGATTGTAAGGGACTATCATGCCCCATGCCAATGATGAAACTGGCAAAAGCTATGAAGGGATTGAACTCAAATGATGTATTAGAAATGCTGGGAACTGACCCCGGAACCAAATCTGACCTGCCCCGCTGGTGTGAAAAAGGTGGTCATACAGTTCTGGAAGCAACTGAGCTGGATGGAGGTGTTTTCAGATTTGTTATTCAAAAGAAATAAGAAAATAATATGAGTTCACAAGATGAGGAGCCAAGGGCTCTAAGTTTACTATTTAAAACATTTTTCTCGAAGCACTGGCCTGTTTGGGTTGGTGGAATAATGCTGGGGATATTGAATATCCTGCTTTTTGCAGTGAAAAGTCCCTGGGGAGCTTCGGGAGGAATCAACAACTGGGGAGAGAATCTCTACGATAAACTAGGGATCTTTGGATATGAAGGAATTACTCCGGTTAGCGCACACTATTATGGGCTATTATGCCTTATTCTTGTTATTGGTGCCTTTGCAGGAGCCTTGCTTTCAAAAGAATTTGCCATCAGGATACCACCGAAAGGAGAACTGATTAAAGGTTTTATAGGTGGAGCAGTGATGGCCCTTGGAGCAGCCATAGGACAGGGTTGTACTATAGGATCATTTTTCAGTGGTGTACCTGCATTGTCGGGAGGAGCTATTATTTTCACCATAGGCCTTTTCGTAGGTGTTATTGTTGCCCTGAAATATCTGTTGTGGGAAATGGAAAACCGCCCGGGGTTCAGCTCCGGTAAAAGTTACACTTTCCTTGCAGTAACGAAGAAAAGTGGAAACTGGCAGGTCTGGCTTGGATGGATATTATCTGGTATAATATTCGTCATAGCATGGTTTGTTGCAGGAGTTAATGGTGTTCTTGCCTGGTTTATAATCTCAGGATTGTTAATGGGACTAATATGTCAGCGCTCCAGGTTCTGTATCGTAAAAGCTTTCAGAGATCCATTTATGACCGGTGAGGCAGATGGTTCTGTTGGAGTTATGGTAGGTTTACTTGTAACCCTGGTTGGCTTTACTGCTATCAAATATTTTGGCATTGGTGTGGGAGACAGTCCTATTCGTGCCATAGAAATGACCTGGGTATATCCGCATTTCTGGCTCCGCGCACTTATTGGAGGCTTGATCTTCGGACTTGGCATGACAGTTGCCGGGGGGTGTGCTGTG
The DNA here is from genome assembly GCA_030596025.1 of Bacteroidota bacterium. Lineage (GTDB taxonomy): Bacteria > Bacteroidota > Bacteroidia > Bacteroidales > VadinHA17 > JAYEGO01. Next base: position 5,504 of record JAUVKW010000015.1, read on the forward strand.
GGAACCCTATGGAGAGTTGGTGAAGGGCAGGTAAAGCTCTGGATGGCTGCTATTGGTTTCTTGCTGCTATCCCCGATATCTCGCAAATTTATTGCTGCACCTCTCGTTGACAGTCTTCCTCACAGCATGAAATTTAAAAGCTACCTTCCTGATTACATTGGGTATGCAGGTGCTTTTCTGCTGGTTTGTCTTATCATACTTATCTGGTATGTATTTGTAAAATGGAATGAACGAACCGGAAAGTTCAGTGCATTTTAAATGGGAATCTATTCATTTTAAAAACAAACACATGAAAAAAAGTAAGATATACAGATTTCCTATGATCGTCCTTGCAATTTTTATCCTGGCTGGCTGTATAGCCAGCTTTGAGGATGGAGGTGAACTGGCCGAAATGGCAAAAACTAAAATTTCTGAAATGCCTGTTGATAGCCTGATCGTAAAATTAGAGAACTATGATCCGATTTTGCTTCTTGATGTAAGGCAAGTTGAAGAATTTGAAGAAGGGAATATTGCTGGTTCCGTGCTTCTCTCACGAGGAGAGTTGGAGTTTAAAATTTCAAATGAAGCCTTCTGGGAAGAAATGTTCCTGTATTCTCCTTTGCCTGAAGATGAAATAGTTGTCTATTGTAAGAGTGGAGCAAGGGCAGCACTTGCAGCAGAAAGCCTGCAAAAACTGGGATTTTCAAATGTTTATTCATTGCATGGAGGCTACCTCGCTTACAAGGCAAAAACAGAATGATTTGGTGTAATAAGCCATATAAAATATGTTTAACCGGATGAAGAATTATTTCTATTCATCCTAAAATAAATAAATTTAAACACATGAAACACAAATTCATATTTATTCCATTTTTGCTTGTCGCTGTATGCATATTCTTTTCCTGCTCTTCAGGAACCGGAGAAACATTTGAAAATGTTACAGCTATGGTGGAAGCTGAAATGGAGCATACCTCCGCTATCAGTGCTGCAGATTTGAACAGTCTGATACTGGAAGAAAGTCAGATGCAGATCATTGACTGCAGGGAATTATCAGATTTCCTCGCAGGCCATATTCCCGGGGCCGTATGTATTCCCCGTGGAATGCTGGAGTTTTCACCTAAAATATCTAATCGCAGGTTGATGACTATAGTGATGGGCAATAATGAAGGAAGTGCTGTTCTGGCAGCATCAAGCCTGAGAAAACTTAAATACCTCGACTGCTATTATCTTGATTGTAGCTGGGAAGAATGGCTTGCTGCCTATCCTGATCTTTTTGAAGAAGGCTCAGGAAAGGAGGAAGTAGTTCTTAAGGTAGTGAAAGCACCAGAAGGTTGCTAGAGAGCTTTTTATTTGCAACTTCCAATCGATTTCTTTTCGAAGATATTTGTTAAAATAATATGGTTCTTTTCCAGTCATTGAAAAGCACTAATTTATCTAAATCCCCGGATTCTGTTCCGGGGATTTTTAAATTTACCACTTGCCAGGATATCTTGAAAAAAACAGTAATAATTCTTCTGCAAAAAAAATAAATACTTTATCTTCAAAAGAAATATTATAAAATTCAACAGATATGAAAAATTTACTTCTATTATTACTCACAACAGCTTTAATAGGATCATGTTCGAGTAGTGATAATAAAACAAAAGACTATCCTGTTATGCCCGTAGCCTTTACGAATGTAAAATTTACAGACAATTTCTGGCTCCCACGATTAGACACAAACAGAATAATTACTATTCCATACGATTTCAATAAATGTGAAGAGACTCACAGAATAGATAATTTTGCAATTGCAGGAGGCTTATTGAAAGGTTCTTTTGTTGGGATTAGATATAACGATTCTGATGTTTTTAAAGTAATAGAAGGTGCATCATACTCCTTGAATATCCATCCCGACCCGGAATTAGAAAAGTATTTAGATGATTTAATTGTAAAAATTGCTGCAGCACAGGAAGATGATGGTTATTTATATACTTGCCGAACCATAAATCCCGACAGCTTGCCCCGGTATACTGGAAAAACAAAATGGTCACAATTAAAAGACAGCCATGAACTTTATAATATAGGACATATGTATGAAGCTGCTGTTGCTTATTACCAGGCAACCGGGAAAGAATCTTTATTAGATGTAGCGATTAAGAGTGCTAACTTAATTGACGAAGTTTTTGGCCCGGGCGAGAATCAGTTACACGGAGTTCCAGGCCACCAGGAAATAGAAATAGGTTTAGTTAAACTATACAGAATTACAAGTGATGAAAAATACCTGAAACTTGCCAAATATTTTTTAGATCAAAGAGGAAATGCAGATGGACATCAACTTTACGTATATGGTGAAGATGGAAATAACAAAAATTATACTCAAGATCATAAGCCAGTAATTGAACAATCAGAAGCTGTGGGGCATGCTGTACGAGCAGTATATATGTATACAGGAATGGCAGATATCGCAGCTCTGACAAATGATGAAAAATACAATACGGCAATTGATAATTTATGGAATAATGTAGTATCAAAAAAACTATATATTACCGGAGGAATTGGTTCAATGCACGCCGGGGAGGCATTTGGCGAAAATTATTATTTGCCAAACTTAAGTGCTTACAACGAAACCTGTGCTGCTGTTGCCAATATGCTATGGAATCAAAGAATGTTCTTGTTAAATGGAGATGCAAAATATATTGATGTTTTAGAACGTACTCTTTATAATGGATTCCTTTCCGGAGTTTCAATTCATGGTGATAGATTTTTCTATCCAAATCCACTTGAATCGGATGGTAGTCACCAAAGAAAGCCATGGTTTGATTGCTCGTGCTGCCCAACAAATGTTGCTCGCTTTTTACCATCATTACCTGGATATGTGTATGCAAACACCGAGAATGATTTATTTATAAATCTATATATCGGAAATGAGGCAAACATAAATATGAATTTCGGAGATATGTGGATTTCGCAAAGCACTAATTATCCATGGGATGGAAATGTGAAAATCAAAATTGAACCTGAAATAGAATCAAAATTTACTGTATCATTAAGGATCCCCGGATGGGCTCAAAATAAACCTGTACCATCTGATTTATATGCTTTTATGAACGAATCAAATCAGAAAGCGATAATTAAAATTAACAATGAAGAAATAAAATATAAAATCGACAAAGGATATGCTAAAATAAACAGGCAGTGGGAAAAAGGAGATGTTATCGAACTTAATCTTCCTATGCCTATACGAAAAGTTATTGCAAATGAAAAAGTTATGGAGGATAATGGTAAATTCTCTATCGAAAGAGGTCCTATAGTATACTGCGCAGAATGGATTGATAATGGAGGGAAAGTAAGAAACCTGTTATTAGATAAAAATACTGATTTCACTTATGAATTTAATGAAAACCTGATTAACGGAGTTAATGTTATTAAGGGAATATCAAAATCATTATCCATCGATAAATCGGGAAACTCTACAATAGAAAATGAACAAAACCTCACTGCTATTCCATATTATGCCTGGGCTCACAGGGGAAATGGCGAAATGACAGTTTGGTTCCCATATGAAAAATCAGCAGCTAACCCAATTTTACCACCAACAATAGCTTCTGAAAGTAAAGTATCCGCATCATATATTCACGACCAGATTTTAGCAGTGAACGACCAGCTTAATCCCAAAAACTCAAATGATCATGATGTTCCAAGATTAACTTTCTGGGATCATAAAGGAACAACTGAATGGGTACAATATGATTTTAAGGAAGAAAGAACAATTAGTAATATTCATATATATTGGTTTGATGACGGACCTGATGGTGGTTGCAGAGTTCCTGAAACATGGAAAGTAACATATCTGAAAAACGGAGAATGGAAAGAAATATCGACACATGGTGAATATCCTGTTTTAAAAGATGAATTTACTTCTATCGAAATCTCTAATGTAAAAACAATTTCTATGAAGCTAGAAGTTAAATTGCAGGAAAGCTTTTCAGCAGGTATTCTCGAATGGAAACTTGACTGAAAGATTTATACTATCAAGCTTATTTGCCCTGAAAGCCTTGCCGGCAGGTTAGTGCCTTGGAGCCTTGGCCTGCCCCGTAAGGAAGAATGACTGTACTGGGGTGGCAAAAAAAACAGCCACGAAGACACCAAGAAAACACCAAGAATTTGGATTGCTAAGTATGGATCGTGACGCTTTTGTAACACAAAGAACTAGAAGGTGTAAGCTGCTGCTAATCAAAGGAAAAGCTAAGTTAGGTTGACGCGTATGCCCGAAGGGGGTGAATATTTATTTGACGGAAGTGAATATCGTCTATTTGAATGCCAACAAAAATCATATATTAATAAGCCAAAGCACTGATTAATTCCTAAAAAAAATAAATAATTTGTTTATTAATAATATTTGTATTTACTTTGTGAGTGAATACTAACTAACCTCATTGAGATACAAACAAAGAAAAAAATTACAAACAAGTGAAAAAGAAAACAGATAAATATTCGCAAAACATGATATCCGTTGAGGAATCATTTAATAGTGAGATTTCAAAAAGTGAACGCTTGCGTGCATTAATTCTGATTGGGCTGTTAGGACTTGAAGCTTTTTTCCTTTTAGTCATTTACTTTTTTTATAGAGAAGAGTATCTCCAAATATTCAATACCCATATTTCCATTTATGCGATATTAATTTTTACAGTTCTCATAATTGTTTATGAATCTTTAGTGCACTATTCAATAGGGAGAAGCAAATTCTATTTCAAGAATCCACGGTTTTTCAGCTACTTTAATAGCTTTTCAGAAGTAAGTTTACTAAGTATTCTTTTAATATTTATTGTCGAATATTCAAACCAGACCATTATTCTGCAGTCACCGGCAACATTAACCTATTTTATTTTCATCGTCCTCTCAACTTTCAGACTTAATATCAAATTATCAATATTCACAGGAACTCTGGCTGCTTTTGAGTTCATTTTTATATCTATTTATTATTCAACTCTATTTGCAAATACACCTATTGATCCGGCTCATCCTGACTTGTCGGGCATGCAATACCTGGGGCAGGGCTTAATTATGGTAATTGCCGGAATAGCAGCCGGTTTTGTGGCTGATCTTATTAAGAAGAAGATGGTATTATCATGGCACAATATAAAAGAAAAAAATGCGGTAATTGATTTATTCGGACAACAGATATCACCACAAATTGCCGATAATATTTTAAAGAATAGCAATGAACTTTCCGGAGCAAGAAAAAAAGTTTGTATTATGTTTCTTGATATACGAAAGTTTACTCCTTTTGTTGAACAGCATCAACCTGAAGAGGTAGTCGCTTACCTGAATACTTTATTTGGGTTTATGATAGATATAGTACAATCTCATCACGGTGTGATCAATCAATTTCTAGGGGATGGCTTTATGGCTACTTTTGGAGCTCCGGTTTCTATTGGAAATAGTAGTCAGCATGCAACAGAAGCATCAAAGGAGATTATTGCTAAAATTAGCAGTGAATTTCATAAAGGAAACATCCCAAAAACCCGCATTGGTATAGGGCTTCATTATGATGAGGCTGTAACAGGGAATATTGGATCATCAATACGCAAGCAATACTCAATTACAGGTAAAGTAGTTATAATGGCCTCACGAATTGAGCAATTAAACAAAAAATATAAAACATGTCTGCTAATTTCAGAGGAGGTACATAATCAACTAAATAGTGAGACCCAAAATTCATTTAATGGGCTCGGGTCCTCAAAAATCAAAGGAAGTGAAAAACTGATTTCACTCTACAATTTAGTTAAGAAAAAAAATATTAAAACCTTTAATAATAGAAACTATGAGAATTAATTCAGAATTATTAAAAGAGATTGAAAAATATGTCAGCGATCTTATAATAAACGAATCATCTGAAAATCTAAACTACCACACAATCGAACATACCAGGCTGGTAGTAAAAAACTCGGAAACTATTGGAGCCCGTGAAAATATGAATGAAGAAGAAATGAGTATTCTTCTTGCCGGGGCATGGTTTCATGACACAGGATACATAAAGAAATACCAGGGGCATGAAGAAGAAAGCGTAACAATTGCCGCGAATTTCTTGAAGCTCAAAGAAGTTGATAAAGATATCATAGATCTCGTTTCAGATTGTATCATGGCAACAAAATTTCCTCATCAGCCTGCTAATAAAATTGCTAAAGCTTTATGTGATGCCGATTTTATGCATTTGGGAGCAGAAAACTATTTTGAATTTGCAGAAAAATTAAGACAAGAATTAGCAAATGCCGGTATCAGGAAATTAAAAAAACTGGAATTTGAAAAAGAATCAATCCTATTATTCGAAAGTCATTCCTATTATACAAGAACCTGCCTTGGAGAAATAACAAAAACAAAAGAGAAAAATCTTAAGCTCTTGCAAGAAAGCTTCATGAAACGAGAACAAAAAAAGAAAGCCATATCAAAAAAAGTAAAAGGATATTCCCGAGGTGTGGACTCAATGTTTAAACTAACTGCCCGGAATCAAATAAACTTGAGTTCAATTGCCGATAATAAATCCAATATTCTTATTTCCCTAAATGGTATTATTATTTCATTGGGTTTAGTTGCATTAGCTAGCAAGTTTCAAGCAAATCCAGCCATTATTGTACCTACTCTAATCTTCATTGTCTTCAGTTTATCCACTATCATTCTTGCCATTTTATCCACCCGACCTAATATTTCATCGGGTAAATTTACCCGGAATGATATTAAACTAAAGAAGGTCAATTTGTTATTTTTTGGAAATTTTTACAAAATGGGCCTGGATGAATATGAATGGGCAATTAGAGAAATGATTAATGACGACAGGTATTTGTACTCAACAATGACGAAAGATCAGTATTCTTTGGGAAAAGTACTTGCCAAAAAGTACAAGTTGTTACGATGGGCTTTTAATGTATTTATGCTAGGATTAGTGATTTCAGTTATAGCGTTTTTATTTGTATTCCTGCAATTATAGCAGATCTTGACAATATATTGTTATTCATGGTAAAAAAGAAAATCACACGAAAATGAAATATCAGGAAAAATTAATTGTTATTAACAATCAAATTGAAGAAATCATAAATAAAGCCAAAGCACTGGAGGATAACTATGATGATCTGATTTCAAATGTCCATCCCTCTTATCGTGAAAGTGCTTTAAACCTGACACATTATCTTGCATTCAGGAGTTTTGATATTGATGACCTACAAGACAAGTTAAGATACCTGGGCTTACCCGACCTGGTGAATATAGAAGGACATGTAATGAAAAGTCTTCTAGCTATCAAAACCATTATCAATCACTTAAGTGGGAATGATGTAATTGAAAAACAAAAAAATATCATTTCAATTAAGAAAAGTGAAAAACTAATCCGGAAAAACACGAAGCAATTATTCGGATACAAATCGAAAAAAAGACAAACCCGCATAATGGTAACATTACCATCCAGTGCAGCGGAAGATTATAAACTAGTATATCGCCTTATTAAATTGGGTATGAATAGTGCCAGAATTAATTGCGCACATGACAAACCTGAAGTATGGGCAAAAATGATAGCCAATATATCCAGGGCAAAAGATGCATTAAAGAAGAATTGTAAAGTAATGATGGATCTTGGGGGGCCAAAATTGAGAACTGGTCAAATGAAACCGGGACCAGGGGTTATTCACATCAAGCCACAACATGACCAATTTGGGAAAATCACCAAACCCGCAAAGATATGGATAGCTCCTCCAGACATTCCACCTCCTGATGATTCTGCAGATGCAATAATTCCTGTTAATGAATTAATGATAGATAAAATCAAACGCGGAAATACAATCAGCTTTACCGACTCACGAGGCAAAAAATGTAAAATTATTATAGAAAAAAAGCAAGGCAGCGGGAAATGGGGTGCATGCAGCGATTCATCCTATATAACAACCGGAACAGAGTTGCTTTTGCAGAAAGTAAAAAAAACAGGAGAAGAAAAGAATTATGTATGTGAATTATTGCCAATAGAACAATTTATCACGCTTCATACAGGGGATAAACTGATTCTTCATAAAGATCCAAAACCCGGCACACCAACTCAATATAATGAAGATGGAAAGCTCTTACAACATGCACATATTTCCTGTACACTCCCCGATATATTTAAATACCTTAGAAAAGGTGAACCTATATTTTTTGACGATGGGAAGATTGAAGGAATTGTAGAGGAAGCAAATGAGGATGAATTACTGATAGGTATTTTACATGCGAGAAATACCGGAAGCAAACTAAAGGCTGACAAAGGAATTAACTTGCCGGATAGTGACCTAAAAGTGAGTGGCTTAACGGAAAAAGATAAAAAGGACCTGGAATTCGTTGCGCTTAACGCAGATACAGTGAATTTGTCATTTGTCAATGATGAAAATGATGTGCAACAATTGTTGAATGAGATAAGTAAGTATGAAACATCATTAGGCATTATATTAAAAATTGAGACTCAAAAAGGCTTTAAAAATTTACCCACTATACTTTTAAAAGCTATGCAAACTTCTCCCATAGGAGTAATGATAGCCAGGGGTGATTTGGCAATAGAAACTGGCTGGAAAAACTTTGCCAGTATTCAGGAAGAGATTCTGCGGATTTGTGAAGCTGCACATATACCAGATGTCTGGGCAACACAGGTATTGGAAAACCTGGCAAAAAAAGGCGTTCCCACAAGATCAGAAATAACGGATGCTGCTCTGGCTCAACGTGCGGAATGTGTAATGCTAAATAAAGGAGCATATATTGACAAAGCAGTGAAAATGTTGGATAAGATACTAAGACGAATGCAGCATTTTCAAAAAAAGAAAGTAACAATGCTTCCAAAACTTACTGATACAGATAAACTGGAAATATCCCATGATACGTTTAATGTTTAACAAGATCCTATCGAATCAGTTTTGTCATCAATCATTTTCTTTGAAGAAGATGATCTTTATCCTATTTGTATTCGGTCAATTTGGGACTGCCCAGGCACAACACGACACATCACTTGTTTTCAGCACTCCTCTTCTAAACACACAACAACCAGGCCATTACAGTATTTTATTCACAGGCAATACATCAGAAGGCTTACCCGATGATGAATTACTTCAAAAATGGCAAAAATCATCACATAATTCCGAAAACCTTGCCTTTCTTATGCTTGGAAACATTCTTAATTCCAAAGAAAACACATTTTCAAAAGAGCTTTTTCCTGGTAATAAACATCCTTTGCTGCTTGCTCCAGGGGAAAAAGAATGGGCAAATGGCAGTTCTTCTGGAAAAGAAATGATTAAAGATTTTGAGGATAAACTCAGGAAAGAATATAAAGGACATATTCATATGCCAGATGCAGCTTGTCCCGGACCTAAAGAAGTTATATTGAACAAACACCTGGTAGTGATCCTGATAGATACACATTGGTGGGTACATGAACATGATAGGCGTTTTAATAAATGTGGGATAGAAACAAGCAGGGATGTATTGATTCTGATTGAAGATGCTATACGGAGACATTATCCAACAAAACATGTGGTAATTGCAGGGCATCATTCACTTAAAAGTTTTGGAAATAGCGATGGCTATTTCTCGTTTAAGCAAAACGTTCTTGAAGCTCCTTATATTTTGTATAGAAAAGTCCTTGGTACAAGAAAAGACAATCATCATCCGGACTTCAAAGGATTCCGTGATGCTATGCTTTCTATCTTGAAAAATTATCCTGATATAATATACCTTTCAGCAGGTGATAAAAATTTGCAGTATTTTTCTTTAGATAAAGTTCATCACATAATTTCAGGCTCTATGGTACATTCAGGATTTGTAAATTCTGACTTACTAGAATTTGGTAGCTCTGAAAACGGTTTTGCCAACTTGAACTTTTCAAATGAAGGGAAATGTGAGTTAATTTTCACAGGTCAAAAAGGAGAACTTTTTCGAAAAACAATTTACCAGAAAATATTTATCAGCGACATCAAACAAAATCCTATTGCAAAGCAGCTGCCAGATAGTATGACAATAAAAGCCAGCAGCAGATACAATATATCTGAATCGAAATATTTTTTAATGGGCGAAAATTATCGTGCAATCTGGGATACACCTGTAAAAGTTCCGGTATTCGACATAGTAAACAAAAAGGAGGGATTACATGTCGTTAAGCGTGGTGGTGGGAAACAAACACTATCACTCAGGTTGGAAGATGATAATGGGAGACAGTATGTTTTGCGTTCACTTGAAAAGAATGTTGAAGGTTTTCTCCCTGATGAATTGGATAATACATTTGCAGTAGATCTTGTCCAGGATCAAATATCAACTGCTAATCCATACGCTGCGTTAGTTGTGGCAAAACTGGCAGAGTATGCAGGAATTTACCATACAAATCCTGAAATTGTTTATGTCCCTGATGATCCCAATTTTGGTATATACAGACAGGATATTGCAGGCCAGCTTTATATTTTTGAAGAACGTCCTGATAAGAACAGAAGTGATGTGGCAAGCTTTGGCTATTCCAAAAACATAATCTCCACCCCTGATATGATAGAAAAGATTTTTGAAGATGAAAATCATTTTATTGATTCGGATGCATATATCAGAGCACGATTGTTTGATATCCTGATAAATGACTGGGACAGGCACGAAGATCAATGGCGATGGGCAAGTTTCAAAAATGATGGAAAAACGATTTACAAACCTATTCCCAGGGATCGAGACCAGGCTTTCTTCGTAAATGAAGGGATAATTACAAGAATTTCTGCACGAAAGTGGCTTTCTCCCAGGTTTCAGGATTTCGATGAATACACAGAAAATGTTGAAGGACTATCATACAATGCTCGCCTTTTAGATCGAACTCTCCTGACTCAAAATGAATGGGAAGATTGGCAAGAACAAATAGATTCTCTTAAGGCATTATTGACACCAATGCAAATTGACATTGCAGTATTAAGCTTCCCTATAGAAATCCAGGCTTTATGTGCCAGCCAAACAGCAGAAATTTTAAAAGCCAGACTGGGAAATTTAGAACAAATGGCCAGGAGCTTATATTTATTCCTTGCTGAAGAGGTAGACATTACAGGAACTAATAAGAAAGACCTGTTCGAAATATTTATGCCTGATGATACAACAATCAGTATAAGCAGGTTTCATCTTAAAAAAAATGTAGAAAAACAAAATGAAATCTATAGTCGGAATTTTTACGCCTCAGAAACAAAGGAAATTCGAATTTACGGATTCGACAAAAATGATCGTTTTATAATTAAGAGTAAGGAAACAAACAAAATTAGTCTTTCTATAATTGGAGGAGATGATGATGACGAGGTAATTTATGAAGGGAATAAGGTTCCTCGATCTATTTCCATCTATGATAAAGAAAGTTCCAATCTGTCTAATACATTAAAAAAACGCATTATAAACATCTATGATGAAAAAGAATTGGAATATGACAGGGAAGCCTTTGAGTACGACGTTGTTTATCCGGGCTTGTTCATAGGTTATAATCAGGATGATGGTGTTTTTTTGGGTGGCGGACCCATAATCAATAAGTTTTCACCCTATCGTCGTGAAAGGTATGAGATACTTGCTAATTATGCATTCTTAACTAATGCATATAATTTCCATTTTACCGGAAAAAACATTTTTCCTTTGAAGCACCTTGAATTAAGTTTAGTTGCCGATATCAAATCGCCAAATTATGTAAATAACTATTTTGGCATGGGAAATGAAACGAAATGGCAGGTTGATAAATCTGAAAAAGATTATTACTGGGTAAGGATGAGAGAATATTATGTAAAACCAGAATTCATAAAATTTCTAGCCAAAAATGAGAATCATAAAGCAGGTCTCGGATTATTTTATAAATACACAAGTGTAGAAGAAACCACTGGTCGTTTTATTTCGGATTTTCCCAATAATGATCTTGAACCAGATGATCTGCTTCCACATTCCTTTGCAGGTGTTTCTGTGAATTATGAGTGGAATACCATATCCAATCAGGATTTGAAAAAGGAGGATGAATTTGGGGGTAGCAATATGTTCCGTACCCGCGGAATTCAATTGGAAACAGAAATTACACATTTCATAGGACTAAATAATGATTCTCCGGATTTCACAAAAATATCAGGCGAGTGGACCTCTTATCTGAGCTTTTCTAAACGTCCCAGGGTCGTTTATGCACTTAGGTTTGGAGGAGAGAAGCTTTTCGGTGATTATGTGTTTAATGAAGCTGCCAAACTTGGTCAAAAAGAGAACCTGCGGGGTTTTCGCCAAACAAGATTCTATGGTGATGCTAATATCTATCTGAATACAGAAATACGAATCAGGAGCAAGCAGCTTAATACATACATTTTAAATACCACTGCCGGATTGTTCATATTTAATGATATAGGTCGCGTATGGCTTGATGGAGAAGACTCCTCCCGTTGGCATGATGGCTATGGGATCGGTTTCTGGTGGTCACCTTTTGATATGGCCCTGCTTACTATTTCCTATGCAGGAAGTACAGAAGATAATCTCATAAATTTTTCAATGAATTACCAATTCTAAATTTATGTCTAGATTTTTTCTATTATGTACATTCACTTTAATTTTTCTTTCTGTTAATATTTTTGCAAGCCCAAAAATATATTTGATCAGGCATGCAACTGTTCCAATGGAAAATCCTGGATGGTGCAGTGCACAAATTGCTTATGAATATAAATTGGCATACAACAATACTTCTGTTCTTGCATTTGATCCAGGCAGGGTATTAACAAAAATTGATAGTCCTGAAACAATTGATACGGTTTTTTGCAGTCCACAATTACGAGCCATCCAAACTGCTAAAGTGCTTTTTGATAATAAGGCAAACCTGAAAATTAATAAGAACCTGATGGAACTCAATTACCCGGTTATTCGGTGGCCACTGATAAGATTGCCTGTAAGAGTCTGGTTAACTACTTCACTTATTTCATGGATGGCAGGTAATAATCAAGACGATAAACCAACTTATAAACAGAGAAAGCAAAGTCTTGAAAATTACTCAACTGAACTAATCAATTATGCAGAAACACATGGGAAAACCGTCTTAATAGCCCATGGAGTAGTTAACAGAGAGTTAATTAAAATTCTCAAAAAAAAGGGATGGGAATTTGAAAACAGGGACGGGTATAAAAATCTATCCGTAAATTGTTTAATACTAGAATAAATTAAAAACACAATCATGCTAAAATTAAATTTGACCATTTCCTTAATCACAATATTAACAACCATTTCATACGCTCAACAAGCGGATATAATTATTGGTAAATATCGTCTGCCTAATAAACTGGAAATTGAAATCTTTGAAAACCAGGGTAAGTATTTTGGAAAAATAATTTCTTTAAATGGATTTGAAGACGGACAGGTAAAAGATATTAATAATCCCGATCGTTCAAAACGCAAGGATTCATTATTAGGAAAGCTTATTATTCAAGATTTGGAATATGATATGGAAGAAAAAAAATGGATAAAAGGTAGTATGTATGGTGCAGAAAAAGGTATGCATTTCAATTTGAAAATTACGGAAGTCAGACAAAACGAAATTGTTGTGATTGGCTCCAAATATATTATGAGGAAGACTCTTGAATGGAAAAAGCTATAAAAATGGAGAAAATAAAGACAAAAAAATATTTAAAAGTTTGCGTAGTTAAAATATTTGTATTTACTTTGCGAGCGAATACTAACTAACATTGTTTAAAATGTTGTCTGAAAGGCAGGAACAAATAGTCTCCGAATCAATAAATATTATTGATGAAAAAGGCATACAGGGCTTAACCATTAAAAATCTTTCAAAAGCTATAGGTATATCCGAACCGGGAATATACAGACATTTTGAAAGCAAAACAGAAATCCTGTTAAGCATTCTGAATAATTTTAAGGAGATGGCTATTATGCTTTCAAAAATGATGAGAAGCTATGATGCTACGGCAACAGAAAAGATAAGGTTCATGTTTTCAAAGATGCTTGATCTATTTTCTGAAACCCCATCTATGGTTTCAGTTATATTTTCAGAAGAAATTTTTAAAAATGAAGAAATCCTTAAAACTAAAATTGTTGAAATTTTAAACCTGCATGGACAGACAATTGAAAATATTATTTCAGAGGGGCAATCAGAAAAGAATGTAAGGGAAGATATTGATAAAAAAAGCCTTGCTTTAATTACAATGGGTTCATTAAGATTGCTTGTGAAAAGATGGGATCTCAACAATCATAATTTTGATTTAAGTACTGAAGGCAATAAGCTGATAGCTGTATTAAGTAAAGTTTTAAGTGTGTGAAGTGACTGAAGTCAATAGCAATTGATGTTTAAATATTAAAATAAAAACATAAAATCAAAAAGGATGAAAATATCAAAAGTATCAGAAACTGCAATCAATGAAAATCCACATAAGGTGGATGCCCGGATGTTGTATAATAAAGATTCAGCACAGGCTGTACATATACATCTAAATCCAGGTGAAAGCCTTAAACCTCATATTACCCCGGTAGATGTTTTCTTCTTTGTCATTGAAGGAACTCCGGATGTACTTGTCGGCACAGAGAAAAGGAAAGTTGAAGAAAACAGCCTGGTCGAAAGTCCCAAAGATATTGTGCATTGTATTTATAACAATAGCAAAAAAACAGTCAGAGTTCTGGTTGTAAAAGCTCCGAAACCGACAACAAAAACAAAATTGCTTTAGCAAGCATTGCTTCAATACAAGCACTCATTTTTCATAAGTGAGTTTTCTCGGAACACAAAAGTTAGTGAATGTTAATTAACAAATAAATAATGGAAAAATTACTGAAAAATCTACTAAAAACTCCATGGATAATACTGGCTGCTACAATCCTTACCAGTGCTTTATTCTTTATGGTAATGAAGAAAAACTCCAGGATGGAAACAGATCTTGACAAGTATATGCCACAAGACCATCCTGCTTTTATTTATAGCGACCAGGCCGAAGAATGGTTTGGGATAAACGATGGAATTATTGTAGCCGTTGAAAATCAAAATGGAATATTTAATACTGCAACCCTGGATACCTTAAAACAGCTTACCAGGAGATTGCAGAAAATGGAGGAGATTGAAAAGGCAGATGTAACCTCTTTATATACTGCCGATAACATTGTTGGTACTGAAGAAGGTATGGATGTAAAAACTTTTTATAAACGCGTACCCAGGTCTGATGAAAAACTAAATGAACTAAAGCATAACGTTGAAAATAACGAAATGATTTTTGGCCGTTTAGTTTCATTTGATGAAACAGTAACAGTGATAATTGCAGAAATAAGGGATGATGTGTTTACTCAGAAGTTTTATAAAGAAATCCTTTCATTAACAGCTTCATACCAAACCGATGATATTAAAATTCACGTTGCAGGTCGTCCGATTGTAGAAGGGACAATGGCATTGTTAGGGCCGGCAGATATGAAAAAAATGGTGCCAATTGTTCTGCTGGTTATAACAATAGTCCTTTTTATTATGCTTCGAAGTGTGAAAAGCACAATATTAACCATGATGGTTGTCTTTCTTTCTACTGTATGGGCATTCGGATTGATGGCATTATTGAATGTTCCAATTTATGCAGTATCTACAATGATACCGGTAATGCTCATTGCCATTGGGGTTGCTGATGGAATACACCTATATAGTCATTTACAATTATTCCAGCAGAAAAATCCGGATGCATCTAAAAAAGAAGCAACTATAGATATGATCCGGAATATGTGGAAACCTGTAGTAATGACCTCCATAACAACTTCAGTCGGTTTCATTTCTTTACTTACATCACAGGTTTATCCAATTAAATATTTCGGAATATTTACCGCATTCGGAGTATTGGCAGCCATGTTATTCTCTATGACCCTAATACCGGCAGGGATTATGATTTTTGGTCTGCCAAAAGTTAAAAAACTTAAAACAAAGTCTATAAATGATGAGCCAGGCTTTTATGACAAAATTGCTTCCTGGATTGTAAATCGAAAAAGCATTTCCATTATTGCTACCACTGTAATCATAGTTCTTTCAATCATAGGAATGCAAAAAATATGGATCAATTCAAGTTTCCTCGATAAATTTGAAAAGGATAGCGAGATTGTTCTGACTGACAAGTTTATTAACGATCATTTTGGAGGCACAACAACAATTAATCTTATTCTGGATGCAGGGGAAGAATATAAAGACGTTTTTAAAGAGCCTGAAGTATTGAAGCTGGTAGATAAAATGCAAAAGACAGTTGTACATGACCTCGAAATTGTTGGAAATTCATTCTCACTTACTGATTATGTAAACCGGATGAATAAAGTAATGAACGCCGACAAGGAAGAGTTTAATACCATTCCCGACAGTAAGAATATGATTGCACAATATCTTTTGCTTTACGAAATGTCTGGCGATCCTGAAAATCTTAATAAGGTTGTTGATTATGACTACTCAAAACTAAATGTGAATTTCCAGCTTAAAAGCGATAATTCCAAAGCCATTAATTCAACACTGGCAGTAATAAACAGCTTTGATGATGATTTTGAGGAAAAGGGTATTACTATCAATTATGCGGGCAGTGGTTATAAGGGTTTGGTTTTTACCGATCTGATTCTTGAAGGGCAGATAATGAGCCTGATCTTGTCGCTAATCCTTGTAATTATCTTGCTGGCACTAATGTTTAAAAACTTTAAGATAGGATTAATCGGAGCCGTACCTATTGCAGTTACAGCCCTCATCAGTTTTGGAGTCATGGGATTTTTAGATATTCCCTTAAGTACAACAACAGCATTACTTTCAAGTATTGCTATAGGTATCGGAATTGATTATGCTGTTCATTTTATTGAACAATACCGAACTAATGCTTTAAAATATGGAGATAAATTAGTTGTCGCACAAAAAACCATGGCTCATTCAGGCAGGGCAATCAGCTTTAATGCGATTGTGGTCATTGCCGGCTTTTTAGTACTGTTATTTTCAGTATTTCCTCCAAACAGGGAACTTGGGGCCCTTGTATCCCTGAATATGTTTACAAGCTTTTTAGGAACGCTAACAATTATGCGTGTTGTATTAAATAAGGGAAATCTGTTTTTCAAGAAGAATTAAGAAATGGTACAATGGTACAATTATACAATTATACAATAGAACCATTATACCATTAAATAATTAAACCATTAATAATTAAAATATGAAAACTATAAAAATCAAAACAATCGTACTTGCAATAGTAATTGCAGGAGGAGCTGTCACAGAAATAACAGCCCAGGAACTTACAGGAAGAGAAATTGTAAAAAAGGTTTATGAACAGCCATCAGGAGATGACCAGGTTGCAGATCTTACTATGACGCTTACAAATAAAAGCGGAAAACAGAGAGTCAGGAAAATAAAACAATATACCAAAGACATGGGTAATGTAGAAAAAAGCATCATGTTTTTTCAATCACCAGCCGATGTGAAAAATACATCATTCATGAGCTGGAGCTATGATTCTGATAAAAATGATGACCAGTGGATATATCTGCCTGCACTCAAAAAAACCAAGAGAATTTCAAGTGACAGTAAAAGTGACTACTTTATGGGTTCAGATTTCACTTATGACGACCTGGGTGATCGCAAGCTGGATGCTGATACTCATACTCTTTTACGTGGTGAAACCATAGATGGTATTGATTATTATGTAGTGGAAAGTGTGTCAAAAGATGAAGACTATATGTATACTAAAACAATGACATGGATCAGAAAAGATAATTTCATTGGTTTAAAAAAGGAATTCTATGATGAAGATGAAGACCTGCTAAAGATCCTTTCTATTAAACAGTTTAAGGAGATCTCCGGAATCTTTGTCATTGTCAATTCAGAAATGAAAAATGTTCAGAAAGATCATTCAACTACTATGGAGCTAAAAAACGTTCAGATCAACACCGGAATTTCCGATTCGAAATTTACCGAACGGATGATGATGAGGGGGATGTAGGCTTAAGAAGTGTTGAGTGTTGAGTGTTGAGTGTTGAGAATAAAAAGTTTAGGGCGAAGAGTTGAGGAATACTGTAAAATCTGAAAAAAATAAGCTCAAAAGCCCAGCTAAGGCCAATGAGAGTCGGTCTAACAGGCTCACATGCCTGGC
Source organism: Bacteroidota bacterium (assembly GCA_030596025.1). Classification (GTDB taxonomy): domain Bacteria; phylum Bacteroidota; class Bacteroidia; order Bacteroidales; family VadinHA17; genus JAYEGO01. Next base: position 23,563 of record JAUVKW010000015.1, read on the forward strand.
ATATACTAATACTAATCGATAAAAATAATCGATTAGAATGACAGAGAAACGTTTTAAAAACTATTAGCAAATTACAATAAACAAAAATAAAATGAGAGTCAGATCAATAATACTATTCCTGCTTCTGGCAACCAGCCAGTTTACAAATGCTCAAAACCTTGACATTTCCGGATTTGCACGAACTTATGAAGGAATTTTATTTAATACCGGTGATTTTGCCATTGTTCAGCAAACACTAAATCTAAACTTTGAGGGAAGTGGAGATAAGGTTGCATTTAAGGCAAACCCTATGATGTACCTTTACAATGCAGATAGCCTGGACTTCAGGATGAGAGAACTCTATCTTGATCTGTATTTTGATAATTTTGATATCAGGGCAGGTAGACAACAAATTGTCTGGGGAAAAGCGGATGGGGTGTTTATTACGGATATTGTTTCACCATTAAATCTAACTGAATTTCTTTTGCCTGATTTTGACGAAATCAGAACTGGTGTTATTGCTACAAAATTGGATTATTATATCGGGAATAACACTTTCGAAGTAATTTGGATCCCTGTATTCACTCCAACCGAAAGGCCTGCTCCAGGATCAATATGGTACATTCAACCTGAATTACCGGCTCCTGCAAGCTATGACTGGTCCAAAGCTGAAATTCAACCAAGCCTCGCAAACAGTGAGGTATTTGGTAAATTCTCAATGATGACATCAAACATTGATTTTGAAATAATGGGGGCTTACACATGGGATGACAACCCGAGTATGCATATTCAAAAACAATTTGAAATTGATACAACTACTGGGAATCCCATACTTACTGGCCTTAATATTACACCACAACATCATCGTTTATCCGTTGGAGGAGGTTCTTTCAGCACCGAGATTAAGGGAGTTGTGTTACGTGGAGAAGCAGCCTATTACAATGGTAAATATTTTCAGACAGAAGACCCTGTGGCAGAGGATGCTCTTATTCAAAAAAATTACCTCCACTATTTAGTTGGTCTGGATTTTAGTTTGGGGGGCTTAATGTTAAGCACTCAATTTATTCAGCAAGGCATTCTCGACTATGACGACTTCATACTAAATGAAAAAACTGTAAATACAATGACTCTCCTTGCCCGATATGACCTGATGCGTGAAACACTTCACCTTGAACTTTTTTCATATATAGGACTCACAAATGAAGATGCACTGATAAGGCCAAAAATCACATATGACTTTGAAGATAGCTTCTCTATCCTTTTGGGTTCAAATATCTTCATTGGCGATTCAAAAGGGCAATTCGGTCAGTATAGTGATAATTCAATGATCTATGCCAAACTAAAATATAGCTTTTAGGATCTGTTAGAATCATAGATTCCGGGACTGCAATACACAGTCCCCAAATACTTGAACACATAGTAGCAATCCGGATTATGTTTAAAAACAGCAGATTTGACCTTCTCAAATCTGCTGTTTTTTGTATCTTTATAGTCCCTAATTACTATCTTTAATATCCTCACCTTAAACACACAAAATGAATTCAATAATCATTGATTTCTCCGAAAAAAACAAGCGCCTGAGCTGGCTTCATAAAAAAGCCAGGTTAGGTGGTTTCATGCCAATCAGTTACTTTAATAAACTGAAAGAAGCTACTCTTCCCCTGATCTTTTGCCTCTTATTCCTCCAATCCGGAGGACTGATTTTCGGCCAGGAATTGTCAATCCAATCGGCTGTTGATTCTGCTCTTTTAAACAATATTGCTTTAAAAAATGCCAGGCTGCTTGTGAAGCAAAGTATTGTTCATGAAAAATCAAAGTTCAGCCCTGGACAAACAGATATCAGTTATTCCTACGGTGAGATCAATGCAATCATCCCGGACACCTACCTGGAAATTGAGCAAGACTTTGGGAATGTAGTGAAACAAGTTAGACTATCTGGTGAATCCCAGGCATTAACCTTAATCCATAAATCTCAGTTAGAACAGTTAGAACGAGAAATTAGTTTTGATGCAAAAATGAAATGGCAGGAATGGATATACTCCTGCCAGAAAATAAAGCTTCTAGATGAAGAGTTCACTATTCTGAAAAAGCAATGGGAAGAAAAAAAATTGAACGATGAAACCGGTGAAATCGGCTGCTCGAATATTTGTTTTATTGAAACTGAAATGAGCAAGATCAGAAATGCATCTGCAATAGAAAAAGTCAATCTCATTAAAGCAAAGAAAGAGTTGTTGATCATGACCATGATTCAGGGAGAGATTGAACCACCTGAATGTTACACTCTGGAAATAAGTCAACTTCCATCTGACGGAGTATTAATAAACTCCCAACTTCTCAATTTGCAGCAAGCCAGGATTGATCATTCACAAAAAGTATTGAATACTGTAAAATCAGATTATTTTCCGGAATTATATTTTAGTTATTTTAACCAGGCAATTTCCCCCAAAATAGGACTTCAGGGATTTAAAGTCGGAATTCGGGTTCCACTCTGGTTTTTTCCAAATCAAAAGGCTACCAGGAGTGCCAAAATTAATATTGAATATGCTCAAAATGAATATGAAAGAACCAAAATATACCTAAATTCTGAATATGAGAATAGTCTGATAGAGCTGGATGTATATTTTAGATTGCTTGAAGAGCATGGAGAAAATTGGGAACAACAATCCAGACTGCTCCTTGAAAGATCGGGAAATCAGTTAAGCCTTGGGGAAATCGATCAATTCGAATATGTTCAAAGTTACAGACAGGCCCTGGAACTGCAAAAACAAAGAATTGAACTCATAAATAATTTGAACCTGGCAATTATCAAAGTAGAGTATTTTCAACCATAGCAGGAAACAATTCAATATTTCAATGAAGCTTGGTGAAAATTGAAAAATAGAATTAAATTTGATCCCTTAATTAAAAAAACAAACAGATGAAATACATATCCTTCTGCCTATTATTCCTGGCATTTTCTGTTACAGCTTCATCACAGGATATTGTTCATAAACTGAGTGTAAACATAAACATTCACGACCATCTGATTGAAGTAGTTGATGACATATTGATTCCTAATGATTATCTCCTGGCTAATCCTGACTTTTTGTTTTCGCTTAATTCAAATTTAAAGGTACATTCCCCGGATGAGAAAACTGTAATTCAGGAAATCACCGAAAAGGAAAACAAAGAAACCAGGGTTCCGGTGAAAACATACAGTATTCAGCTTAATGAAAAAAGCGATAGAGATATTATTATTCGCATAGCTTATTCAGGACTTATAAATGATGATATTACAACCGGAGCTGCAGAATATGCACGTGGCTTTAGTGAAACCAGTGGTATTATTTCAGAGAAAGGAGTCTATTTAGCCGGATCCACGAAATGGATTCCAGAATTCAGGAATGTTGAATTATTCAGTTTTTTTTTAGAAGTAACTATAGATCAGGAATGGAGTATTATTTCACAAGGTTCCAGAACAATTAACGAAATAACAGAAGGGAAAAAACGGATCCGCTATGAATCCCCGGAACCAATGGATGAAATTTATTTAATTGGAGGGAAGTGGACAGAATATTCAATTCCCGGCGGGAGGGTTCTTTTCCAGGCCTTTTTGAGAACTCCGGATGAAAAGCTTGCTAACAAATACCTGAATGCCACTCAAGGCTATTTATCCATGTATGAGAAAATGATAGGCCCCTACCCTTTTACAAAATTTGCCCTGGTAGAGAATTTTTGGGAAACAGGATACGGGATGCCTTCTTTTACCCTTTTGGGACCAAAAGTAATACGTTTTCCCTGGATACTATACTCCTCATATCCTCATGAACTCCTCCATAATTACTGGGGAAATAGTGTTTATGTGGATTATAAAACAGGAAACTGGTGTGAAGGCATTACTGCTTATATGGCTGATCACCTTCTTAAAGAACAGCAAGGACAGGGAGCTGCATATCGTCAGAGTACACTTCAAAAATATACCGATTTTGTCAATACGGAAAATGATTTCCCACTCAACGAATTCCTCTCCAGAAATAATTCCGCCGAGGAAGCAGTTGGCTATGGAAAATGCCTTATGATGAATAATATGCTGAGAACAAATTTCGGAGATGAGTTATTTCTGAAAGCCTGGTCAAAGTTTTATCATGATTATAAATTTAGGAAAGCCGGATTTTCTGACATTCAGACTTGTTTTGAAGCAATCACAGGAAGTGAACTCGCTTCATTTTTTGAGCAATGGACTCAAAGACCCGGTGCTCCATCCCTGGAATTATCAGCGGTAAGTGTCAATAAGACCAGCTCTTCTTATGAGCTTTCCTTTCATGTTGACCAAACCCAATTGGAAGAAGCATTTGAGTTGGATATACCCGTTTATGTTTACCTGGAAGGAGAAACTGAAGTTAAAAGCACTTCAATATCAATGAATAACAAAGCAGAGGATTATTTATTAAAGTTTGACGCAAAACCAATTCGTATTGAGGTAGATCCAATGTTTCAACTCTTCAGGCGACTTGACAGAAATGAAGTGCCAACTACTCTGACTCAACTTTTTGGGGCAAAAAATGCAACACTTATTTTACCTTCAGAAAGCCCTTCCCTTGCAAATTACAAGAAAATGGCAGAGATTTGGAAAATCACACAGGAAGCTCAGGGAAAAAACCTGGAGATTGTATTAGACAATGAACTACAGGAATTACCAAAGAACAAAAGTATTTGGGTGCTTGGATTTGAAAATAAATTCTACGAAATTGCAAAAATTCCTTATAATTATTTTAACCAACTTAGTGCGGATGAAAAAAGTAAGATGCAAATTCTGATGGCTGAAGGGTCTTTGGTATATGCAATCCAAAATCCAGAAAATGCTGAATTCACTCTGGGATTTGCAGGAAGTATACAGGCAGAGGCTATAGAAGGATTGGGACGGAAATTGCCACATTATGGGAAGTATTCATACCTGGGGTTTAAAGGAACAGAACCGGAAAACACCTTGAAAGGAGTATTCCCCACTCTGGGCTCCCCCTTGAACTATCCTATCTCCTATAGTGGTGTAATCATTCCTGCTTTAGCTAAAATTAAACCCAGGAAGGCACTGACTGAATAAAACAAAAACAAAAATCTACTAACAATAATAAAAAACAAAAATGAAAAAAACACTTATCATTCTGGGAATTGTGGCTCTTGCCCTTTCCTGCACTCAAAATGGTATTGACAATCCCGAGATCAGCATTGAAGAATTAAATGATCATATAAGTTTCCTTGCTTCAGATTCCCTGAAAGGGAGGAAGCCTGGCACAGCTGAAGGAAAAATATCTGCAGAGTATATTGCAAACCAGTTCAAATCATTTGGATATGAGCTAATATCTGAAGATGGATTTCAGTATTTCGATGTAATTACGGGAGTGGTTGCAGGAGAAGGCAATACTTTATCATTTGATGAATCTTCAGCCAGTTTGAATGAAGATTTTACCCCCTTTAATTTTTCTGCAAATGGAAGTTTAGAAGCTGAAGTAGTTTTTTGCGGATTTGGATTTGATATTAATAAGGAAAGTTTATCATGGTTTGATTATCAGGATATAGATGTAACTGGAAAATGGGTAATGATCTTAAGGGCAGATCCTGAACTGGATAATGATGAGAGTTTGTTCATTCCATATTCCAGCGACAGGGATAAAGTACTGACCGCAAAGGATAAAGGTGCGGCAGGAGTTTTGCTTGTGTCAGGTGTGGAATACGATAAGAAAGATGAACTTGCAAAGCTGGTAGCAGACCAGATGGGTTCAAATTCAGGAATCCCTGCATTTCATATCACAAGGTCCTTTGCGAATGAGATACTCAGCAAAAGTGGAAATACTATTGAGAAACTTGAAGCTAATCTCATTAAAAAAAGAGATCCAAAACCTTTTAGTTGTGAGATTGGCCTTAAGGGAACTTCAGAAATAGAATTTAAGAAAGTAGAAACTCAAAATGTTCTTGGATTTCTCGAGGGAAATGATCCTATATTGAAAGATGAGATTCTGATCATAGGGGGACATTATGATCATCTTGGTTTTGGAGGACCTAATTCAGGATCAAGAGTCCCTCATGAAAATGGGATACATTACGGTGCAGATGACAATGCTTCAGGAATAGCAAGTATTATTGAGATTGCTGAGAAACTGGCAGCAAATAAAGAAAATCTGAAAAGAAGTGTTATTGTTATGGCCTTTGGTGCCGAAGAGATGGGATTATTAGGTTCGAAACATTTTACCGGGAACCCTCTTGTTGAACTTAAAAAGATTATTGCCGTAATCAATGTTGATATGGTTGGACGCATGAAAGAAACTAATGAATTAATGGTAGGTGGTACAGGGACTTCTGTTGAGGGTGAAGAATTACTGTTAAGCCTGGTTGAAGGAACCGGTTTGAAACTTGCCATGTCACCAAATGGCTTTGGGCCCTCTGATCATGCTTCGTTTTATGTGGAAGAAATTCCGGTCTTTTTCTTCTCAACAGGAGCACATGAAGATTATCACACACCACGAGATGTAATTGAGTTAATCAATTTTGAAGGCCTGAAACTGCTTGATGATTTTATCTATGAATTAAGTGTAAGCATTGTTACCAGCGATAGTAGCTTAACTTTCCAGGAAGCAGGTCCAATGCAACAAAACACAGGTGCCCGTCGTCGATCCAGTGTAACCCTGGGAATTATGCCCAGTTTCACAAATACCGAAAATCAGGGCCTGGGGGTTGATGGTGTAACGCCAGGAAAACCTGCCTACCTTGGAGGAATAAAGAAAGGAGATATTATTATTGCCATTGAAGGAAAAGAAGTCACAAATATTTATGACTATATGGCAAGAATGAATAAATTGGATTTTGGACAAACCATTACTGTAGATGTAATGAGGGATGGGGAAAAACAGGTGTTTCTGATCCAGTTAGATGACAAATAGACAATAATGAAATAATAATCATAAAGCTTTAAACATGAAAAAAACACTAGCAATAGCTTTAATTTCCCTTATTGGCTTTGCCTTTAAGTCTGATAAGCCTGCCTACGTTTTGTATACAGGAGAAGGAAAAGTTGTAAAATATGAAAAAATGATGGCAGAGCTTGAAAAAGCTGACCTGGTTTTCTTTGGAGAGCTGCATGATGATCCAATAGGACACTGGCTGGAATATGAGATCACCAAAGATCTTTTTGAAAGTAAACAACAAGATCTTGTGTTGGCTGCAGAAATGTTTGAATCAGATGTCCAGGTAATCCTTACAGAATATCTAAATGGCAAGATCTCTATGAAAAGTTTTGAGTCAGAAGCCCGAATATGGCCCAATTATAAAACAGACTACAAGCCCCTGGTAGAATTTGCCAAAGACAATGAACTATTCTTTGTGGCATCCAACGTACCAAGAAGGTATGCTTCCGTGGTACATAAAGGAGGATTCGAAGCCCTTGACAGTCTTTCTGCCGAAGCAAAGCAATTCCTTCCTCCACTGCCAATTCCTTACGACCCCACTGTAAAATGTTATGCAGATATGTTGAACATGCAAGGAATGGGAGGCCGTGTAAATGAAAATTTCCCGAAAGCTCAAGCTATTAAGGATGCTACTATGGCCCATTTTATTATGAAAAACTGGTCTGAAGGAAAACTGACCATACATTACAATGGAAGTTATCATTCAAATAATTTTCAGGGAATAATCTGGTATATTCGCCAAAACTATCCCGACCTGAATATTCTAACCATAGCTAACGAGAAACAAGATGATCTTAGCGAATTAAATGAAGATAAGCTGAACATTGCCAGCTATGTTATATGTGTGCATAGCTCTATGACCAGTACAAGATAAAACAATTATATTTCTGGTTTTACTGCAAAGCCGTAATCCTGATCATCAGGAGTTACGGCTCTGTTTTGGAATATCCGGATTTCCAATAAGTCCTAAAGATACGATATTGAAATATAAAATCCCTATAATTAGGTATTGCCAGTTTTTGGAAGAACATTACTTTTGTGGCTTAAAGTATTCAACAGATATTGTTTAAATGAAAATTTCACCAGATACAAAAATTTCAGAGATCCTTAAAGAAAATAAAGAAGCAATTGAAGTAATAGCTTCAGTAAATAAACACTTCAGGAAATTAAAAAATCCTTTCTTACGTAAAACACTGGGTTCACGGGTTAGCATTAAGGAAGC
>JAUVKW010000049.1 GCA_030596025.1 Bacteroidota bacterium
AATGGTTTGCCCTACATGGGCTTCAATCTATTTTACAATGAGTTGTACGGTTACAGTTATAGAAACCGCCTTGGTACGATTAGCGTATGCCGGGTGGTGTGGGGGGACAGCGGCGTAAGCCGCTTCCTACCCGATTAGAAAGACATTATGGATTTGAAAATTTCCCCGTAGGGGATAGACATTTAGAAAGAAATACTTCTTAATTATTTTTTGTAATGTTAAACTCCTACGGAGTATGATTTGATTTAGGAAATATTCTGCTACAAAACTTAATGCCCTACGGGCAAAACATTTTACATAAACATAACTTTTGAGACAGCCCCATCAAACATGTCATATTTTTGCGGACTTTGGTCCAAGGTTCTAATATAAATGAATAAAGCTGAATTTGTTCGAGCACTAATGAAAATCTATGTAATAATAAATATTGGATATTATCTACATTATTCGTTTATTTATCTTAATTAAAAACCAAACAGATGAAAAGACGTGATTTTTTCAGAAAATCAGTAGGTGCAGGTGTAGTTGCCGGTACAAGTATAGGCCTTGGAGGAATGAATAAACTTTGGGCACATTCATTGCCTCAGAATAATTACGACCTGGTAGCTATCAAGGGAGGAGAAGCTGAACTGATGTTTGACCGGGCAATTGCTGCAATGGGAGGGATGTCCAGGTTTGTCAAGAAGAACCAAACAGTTGTTGTAAAACCTAATATTGGATGGGATGTTGTTCCTGAGAAGGCTGCCAATACCAATCCTGCCCTGATGAAAAGGATTGTAGAGCATTGCTATGAGGCTGGAGCCAAACAGGTATATGTATTTGACCATACCTGTGACGACTGGACAAAATGCTATAAAACCAGTGAAATTGAGAACTATGTTAAGCAGGCAGGAGCGAAAGTAGTGCCCGGACATACAGAGACTTATTACCAGGAAGTATCTATTGGGGCCGGAAAAAGACTAACTACCACCAAGGTTCATGAATTGATCCTCGAATCTGATGTTTTCATTAATGTTCCTGTATTAAAAAGTCATTCTTCTGCAAAGCTGACTGTGGCTATGAAAAATTTAATGGGTGTTGTATGGGATCGCAGGTTCTGGCACAGCAATGATCTGCATCAATGTATTGCCGATTATGCCAGCTACCAGAGGAAACCTGATTTAAATATTGTGGATGCCTACAATGTAATGATGAGAAATGGCCCACGAGGAGTTTCAATAGCTGATGTTGCCAACATGAAATCTCAATTGATCAGCACCGATATGGTAGCTATTGATGCAGCTGCAGCCAGATTGTTTGGACTGGAACCACATACCATTCCTTATATTCGCATTGCCAATGAGATGAAGCTTGGAACCATGGATTTAAGTAAATTGAATATAGGTAGAATAAAAATCTAAAGAAGTGAGTTCCAGGGTTCTTAAAAAGGTAAGAGTATTTATTTCTATTCTGTTCTTATTGGCTTTTAGTCTTACCTTTTTGGATTTCAGAAGAATATTACCTGAAGGTCTTATTAATACAGTTACCTGGCTGCAGTTTATTCCTTCTGTACTTAAATTTATCAACGTATTTACACTTGGTGCTGCGGGTTTTATTGTTGTAATAATTCTTACCTTATTGTTTGGCAGAGTCTATTGTTCATCTATTTGTCCGCTTGGGATATTGCAGGATGTAATTACCTGGTTTACCAGCAAGTTTAAGACCAAAAAGCGAAAACATTACAAGTATTCTAAGGCATGGACAAAACTCAGGTATGGAATACTGATTATCACTATTCTGTTTTTTGTCTTTGGTTCCATTATATTTATTAACCTTCTTGATCCATATAGTAATTTTGGAAGGATCTTTACTTTTTTTGGCAAACCGCTTATTTTGGAATTAAATAACCTTGTTTCAAATATTCTGGGCAGGGTGGATGTTTATTCAATCTTTCCTGTTGAGTCTAAAACCATTGCATTTAAGATTCTTGCTTTTCAGGCCGGAATGTTAGCTGTGATAGTCTGGATGGCAACTTTTCATGGAAGAATATATTGCAACACACTTTGTCCGGTTGGAACATTACTTGGATTTATTTCAAAATTTTCCTTGTTCAGGATACGGATAGATGAAAGTACCTGTACTCATTGCGGATTGTGTGGTATAGTTTGCAAATCAGCTTGCCTTGACACTAAAGATCAGAAAATTGACCTTTCACGTTGTGTTACCTGCTTTAACTGTATAGGTGTGTGTGCTTCTCATTCTGTGGTTTATGGCCTTCCTGAGAAGTGGGCAGGAAAGAAGCCTCTTGATGAGAAATTTGTAAAGCCCGATTTCAGCAAACGTAAATTTATTTTTGGAACACTTGCTTTTGGCCTGGGTATGGCTGGCTTTTCAAGAACTCAGCAGATTCCTGGTGGAGATAGTGCTGTAAGTTCTGATTCTTTAAAAGTAATACCTGTAAATGCTGTGCCAACAACCATTCCTGAGGATAAGGAATTTCCGGTATGTCCACCCGGGGCTACTTCAATAGAATTGTTCAATGAGCGTTGCACTGCTTGTAATTTGTGTGTTTCTGCTTGTCCCTCCGATGTTTTGCAGCCTTCATTCCTGCAATATGGACTGATTGGCATTATGCAACCCAGAATGGATTACTGGTCCGGCTTTTGTAATTTTGAGTGTGTCAGGTGCCTGGAAGTGTGTCCAACAGGGGCTATTTTGCCTTTGGAACTGGAGACAAAAAAGCTAACACAACTTGGGAAAGCTAACTTTATTAAGGAAAACTGTATTGTACATACCGATAAAACCGATTGTGGAGCTTGTTCTGAACATTGTCCCACAAAAGCAGTAAAAATGGTTCCTTATGAGGGCAGCCTGGTTATTCCCGAAGTTGAAGAAGAGATTTGTATTGGTTGTGGTGCCTGTGAATTTGCCTGTCCCACTACACCTTATAAGGCTATCTATGTAGATGGTAACTTTGAGCATATCCTTGCTGAGAAACCTAAAGTGGAAGAACTTATTAACCCAATGGAAGACGAAGAAGACTTTCCATTTTAGAACTTTATTAGATATAGTTATGATATATTCCCAAAGGGATACTTTTGGCAAAGACTTTCTTACTCTTATATTCGTACATTTGTTCTTTATTAGTGCATTAGTGGCTACTCTTCTTTTCTGCCATAAGGACACTAATTTTAACCAATTTAAAAAGCAATAAATGAAAATTTTAGGAAATATTATCTGGCTGTTGTTTGGTGGAATATTCATAGCCATTGAATATCTTATTTCAAGCATATTGTTGATGATTACAATTATTGGAATTCCTTTTGGCTTACAGACTCTTAAACTGGCAAGTCTGGCATTGTGGCCCTTTGGAAGAGATGTTGTTAGCAGGGAAAAGGCTTCAGGTGGTTTAAATACGTTTATGAATGTGTTATGGTTGCTGTGTGGGGGAATCTGGATTGCACTCAGCCACTTTATCTTTGCACTGCTTTTCACAATTACCATTATCGGAATCCCATTTGCCAAACAGCATATGAAACTGGCAGCCATAGCCCTTACTCCGTTTGGAAGGGAAATAATTTAGATTTAAAAAAGCAGGTAGTACTATAAATCAATTCTCCGAGTCGATAAGCGACTCAGAGAGTCGCTCTACAGGCAGGACTTCTAAAAGTAAAGCTTATTTTAAAGCTATTACATCATTCCAATATTCCATTCTTCCAGGAGTTCTTCTATTGTATCTTCATAAACATCCGGCGAAACCTGATTTTGCTTATGAATCTTTTCTCTTTATCAAGAGAGAGCCATACATATTTGGGTTTTCCTACAATGTGATCTTCGGGAACAAAACCCCAGAACCGTGAATCGGCAGAGTCATGCCTGTTGTCACCCATCATCCAGTAGTAGCCCATTTTAAATGTATATTCGCTGGTTTCCTGGTCATTAATATAGATCTTGCCATTTTTCACTTCCAGCTTATTATTTTCATAGGCTTCTATAATCCTGTCGTACTTTGAAATGTTAGAAGTGTCAATCTGAATTGTTGCTCCTTTAACAGGCATCCATAATGGTCCAAAATTATCTTCATTCCATGGGTATCTTTTATCATGAGGGAAGATGTAATAGGCATAGCTATCTTTAGGTTTGAGGTATATTTCAACCTTCTTAACATTCTTAAACTCTGATATTTTATGTGCATTTTCCTCAGTTAAGGTTATCAGATACTCAGTTAGTCCAAGTGTATATACGTCACTCTGATAAATACCCATCCTTTCGAGAGTTTTTGGATTCAGTTTGGTTCCATTAGTAAAAACAAAGTATTTAGTTTGTTTGTCCTCAAGTACCTTCTGCGGTTCTCCGTTTATAAAAACATTTCCATTTTTTATTACCAATGTATCTCCCGGAATAGCAATGCATCTTTTGATGTAATTGTCTCTCTTATCAACAGGACGGTAGGCTATATCATACATAGATTGAACCTGCACTCTTCCTGTTTCCATATATTTTTGTTGTGGCTTAAATTTCAGTCCCGACCTGGAATCTCGCATTTTCAATTCTTCACTTACATCCCGTATTATGGAATAATAACTTCTTGCCTGCTGTTGAATGGCAACTGTATCTCCTGCCGGGAAATTAAAAACCACGATATCATCATTTTTAACATCACTTATTCCTTTCAGCCTTTTGTATGGCCATTTGATCCATTCCAGGTACGACCTGGTCTTTACTATAGGCATGGTATGCTGGGTGAAAGGAAAGGAGAGAGGAGTGTTTGGAATCCTGGGACCATAGCCTACCTTACTAACAAACAGGTGATCACCTATCAATAAGGTTTTCTCCATAGACCCTGTGGGTATCTTAAAGTTCTGGAAAAGAAAAATGTTGATCAAAGTAACGGCAACTACAGCAAAGATCAGGGCATCAATCCATTCTACTATAGTACTGTTCTTACCTTCTCTTTTTTTCCAGAAAGCCCAATTTACTTTTTTTGTAATATAAATATCAAAAATTATGGGTAGCCCTAACAGCAACCAGTAGCTGCCTACCCAAATAACCCACAGAATATAAACGATAGCTGCGAGAGAAAATTTGAAATATTTGTTTGATAGTAATGTCAGAAGATTCATGCTTATTTATTTGATCCGCAAATGTAACGTTTTGAATTTGTAAATTGGTATTTACCTATGCTGAAAATAAAGAAAAAGGGAAGCCTGGGCTTCCCTTTTCAAGAGGATATATGAAATTATTTTTTCACTTTCTGAACAACAGCCTCAAAAGCCTGTGGATGATTCATTGCCAGGTCAGCAAGGGTCTTCCTGCTTAATTCAATATTATTTTTCTTGAGCTGACCCATAAAATCAGAGTAGGACATGTCGTGAGTTCTGACTGCGGCATTAATTCTTTGAATCCAGAGAGCCCTGAAATTTCTTTTCTTGTTTCTTCTGTCCCGGTATGCATATTGCATCCCTTTTTCAAGGGCGTTTACTGCAACGGTATAGACATTTTTTCTTCTACCAAAGTAACCTTTGGTTTGTTTTAGTACTTTTTTCTTTCTTTGTTTTGATGCTACTGCATTTGTTGATCTTGGCATAATACTTTGTTTTTCGAATGATCAGCGTCCTGTTTAATCAGGATCTTTCGGCTAATTCACTCTGTTAATAAATAATTAGAAACTCCTATTTCATTGCAAGTAAAAGCTTGATGTTATTTTCATCCGCTTTATGCACTGTTCCGAAATAAGTAAGATTTCTTTTTCTTTTTGTTGCTTTTTTAGTCAGGATATGACTTTTGTAAGCATGTTTCCGTTTAATCTTTCCCGAACCGGTTAAGGTAAACCTTTTTTTAGCTCCGGGATTTGTTTTCATCTTTGGCATTCGACTTACTTTTTATATTAATTGAATTATTATTTCTTTTTTGTTGTTCTTGGGCTGATAAACACGGTCATTCTTTTCCCTTCCAGTTTTGGAAGCTGATCTACCTTCCCATAATCTTCAAGGTCCTGAGCAAATCTCAGGAGCAATATCTCACCTTTTTCCTTAAACAAAATCGATCTTCCCTTAAAAAATACAAAAGCTTTGACTTTTGCTCCATCCGTCAGGAATTTTTGAGCATGCTTTAACTTGAAGTTATAGTCATGTTCATCTGTATTCGGTCCGAAACGAATTTCTTTAAGAATAACCTTTGCAGTTTTTGCCTTAATTTCCTTCTGCTTCTTTTTCTGATGATAAAGAAACTTCTGATAATCAATAATTTTACAAACAGGCGGATCTGCATTCGGTGAAATTTCCACCAGATCCAACTCAAGCTCATCGGCCAGTTGTAGTGCTTCCCTGGTAGATAAAACACCCTGTTCCTTAATGTTATCCCCTACCAGTCTAACTGCAGGAACACGTATTTGTTCATTGATCCTGAATCTGGGCCTAAAGGCCGGTTTTCTTTTATTGTATCCAGCTATTTTCTTATCCTCCTTTTCTGTTTGTTAATACTACTATAATCCTTATTATATCTGGGTTTCAGATTTAATTTCTTTTTCAATAAGTGTTTTAAATTCTTCCAGTGACATATTCCCTTTATCCCCTACACCCTGACGTCTCACAGAAACTGAATTATCTGCTACTTCTTTTTCACCCACAATCAGAAGGTATGGTATCTTCTTTAACTCGTTATCCCTTATCTTCTTACCTACCTTTTCATTACGGTCGTCTATTAAAGTGCGAATATCGGAATTATTTAGAAAACTAAAAACTTTTTTTGCATAATCAACATACTTTTCACTAACTGGCAGCAAAACAACCTGGTCGGGTGTAAGCCAAAGCGGGAATTTCCCTGCAGTGTGTTCAATCAATACGGCCACAAATCTTTCCATTGATCCGAATGGTGCCCGGTGTATCATAACAGGCCTGTGGCGTTTGTTATCCGATCCGATATATTCCAGTTCAAAACGCTCGGGTAGGTTATAATCTACTTGTATAGTTCCAAGTTGCCACTTTCTTCCAATAGCATCCTTAACTATAAAATCAAGCTTTGGTCCGTAAAAGGCAGCTTCCCCATACTCAATTTGTGTATCCAGGCCTTTTTCATTACAGGCCTCAATAATCGCTGATTCCGACTTTTCCCAGTTTTCGTTACTTCCAATATACTTTTCACCGTCTTCCGGATCTCTTAATGAGATTTGTGTAATAAAGTCGCTAAAATTCAGTGACTTAAAGATAAGGAATACAATATCAATAACCTTAATAAACTCTTCCTTTAACTGGTCAGGGCGGCAAAATATATGTGCGTCATCCTGTGTAAATCCACGAACGCGAGTCAGGCCATGTAACTCTCCACTTTGCTCATAACGATAAACTGTTCCAAATTCAGCAAGTCGAACAGGCATATCTTTGTAGGATCTTGGTTTCGATTTGTAGATCTCACAATGGTGCGGACAATTCATGGGTTTCAGCAGAAATTCTTCATTCTCAGAAGGAGTTTTAATAGGCTGAAATGAGTCTTTTCCATATTTTTCATAATGTCCGGAAGTAACATAAAGATCTTTATTCCCAATATGAGGCGTAATTACCGGCAGGTATCCATAATCTTTCTGGACTTTTTTCAGAAAATTCTCCAGCCGTTCGCGCAATTGTGCTCCTTTGGGTAACCACAGAGGTAAACCCTGTCCGACTTTCTGACTAAAAGTAAAAAGTTCTAGTTCTTTACCTATTTTTCTATGATCTCGTTTTTTTGCCTCTTCCAGCAGCAGCAGGTATTCATCCAGCATAGATTTTTTCGGGAATGTAATTCCGTAAACCCTGGTCATCTGTTTTCTTGTTTCATCACCTCTCCAATAGGCACCTGCAATGCTTAAAAGCTTAATGGCTTTTATTGATTCGGTATTTGGGAGGTGGGGACCCCTGCAGAGATCAGTGAAAACTCCCTGGGAGTAAAATGATATTGTCCCGTCTTCCAATTCATTTATAAGCTCAAGCTTATACTCATCGTCCTTTTTCTTGAAATAATCAAGAGCTTCTTTTTTAGATACTTCCCGCCTGGTATATGTTTCTTTTGTGCGGGCTAGTTCCAGCATTTTTTGCTCAATTTTTGGCAGGTCAGCATCGGTAAGAACAATATCGTCACCAGGATCCACATCATAATAGAATCCCTGCTCAATTGCAGGACCTATTCCAAATTTGGTGCCCGGATAAATTGATTCAATTGCTTCGGCCATTAGATGTGCAGATGAATGCCAGAAAGCATGCTTCCCCTCTTCATCCTCCCATTTGTGAAACCTGATGGAAGAATCCATGTCAATTGGTCTCCTCATATCCCATAATTCCCCGTTTACCGTTACAGATAAGGCTTCCTTTGCAAGCCTGGGATGTATGCTTTGGGCTATGTCAAAACCAGTTGATCCTTTCTTATATTCTTTTTCCCGATTATCTGGGAATGTGATCTTTACCATCTTTTACTAATGCTTTTTAAAAATCGAGCTGCAAAGATAAGTATAATTAGTCAATCATTAATAAGGTTTAGAATCTTAAATTCTCCTCCTTTTTTCAAGATCGTTTTACGGAGCCATTTCAACGAGTAGGTTTTTGGAAGGCCTGTGCGAACGAAGTAAAACAGCACGAAGACTGCCCCAGCAGTCTGAGTAACGAATACCCTGGCGAATGAATTAATCAATTTGAGAAAGCAAATCTCCTGTTTTTCCTTAATACAATTTCCGGGAGTGAAGAGTATAAATTCGCCAGGGGGAGGTGGTTCTTCTTAGGTTGACGCGAATGCCCATAGGGACAAGATATATAAATTTCTAAAATTCATTTACTGAATATTTCATAACAGAGCCAGCATACTACGTAGTTTTAAACCTTGAGATGTATGATGGGTAGTTTGTTACTTCGTGAAATCATCCAACATTTTTCTGACCTGGTCAACTGATTCTATATAATAGGATGCTTTGGTGGTTTTTGTGCCAACCTTGATAGTATAGGCCTCCTCTGGCATCACATTGAAAGTATACTCATCAGTCCAGTCATCACCTACCGCAAAAATAAAATCAAACTTACTATCTCCCATTTTCTGAATGGAGGCCTTTCCTTTATTGATCCCTGAATACTTTACTTCGATTACTTTATCCCCATCCATAATTTCCAGGTTGAGGTTTGAGGTCAATGTCCTCAATTCATCTCTAAGTTCCCACGATCGTTGAATACCAAGGTCCGGGTCTGCCTTGCGGTAATGCCAGACCAGTGAAAAATTCTTATTTTCTATAAAACTCCCTGGTGTCTGGTCAACATAGAACTCCAGTAAGGGCCTGACAGCCTCTTTCCATTCATTGTCAATCTGTTCCATCATGTCCCAGTCAGCTTTTGGTTGCCTGAGCCAAACTCCATGTTCAGCAACGAAATGAATGTTCCAGCTTTCATCAAACCATCTTCCCAATGTGTCCTTATCACGGCCACTAATAATTATGATCGTATTGTTCTTATCTTCCGATAGCCTTTTCAGGATATTGTAGAGTTCTTCGTCAGGCTTTGCATCCTCGGGATTTTTCTTAAACCATGAAAGAGTGCCATCATAATCCAGAAAGAAAATTCGTTTTTTTGATTCTTTGTATTTACTGTTAATTTGGTTTATACGGGTTATGTTAAGCTTCTTTGTTAAGTTGGTTTGTTGGAGTTTCTTAACTCCCTCCATGCTATTAATAAATCCTTTGGCCCACCTCTCAATATTGTATCTCTTTAATCTTTCAGTCATTACGGCAATCCGCCTGGTCTGCTCTTCCCCGGGCATTTCAAGAGCTTCTTTGATGGCATCTACTATTTCATTTAAGTTGTTTGGATTTACCAACAGGGCCTCATGAAGCTCTTTAGATGCACCAGCCAGTTCACTTAGTATCAAAACTCCTTTCCCATCAAACTGTGAGGCCACAAATTCTTTTGCCAACAAATTCATTCCGTCGCGAAGGGGCAGTATAAGGCCAATATCAGTTACTTTATATATTTCAATCAGTTCGTCTAATATAAACTCCTGGTTGAGATACCTGATTGGCATCCATGTAATGCTTCCAAAATTGCCATTTATCCGTCCAACAAGCTCATCAACTTCCTTTTTCAATTGGTTATACATCATTCCGCTTTCTCCTGATGGTAAGGCAAGGAGTATGAGGTTTACCTTTTCAAGATATTGAGGATTTTGCTGCAGAAACATTTCAAAAGCCCTCAAACTGTATGGAATACCTGTAGTATATTCAAGTTGGCCTATTGAAAGTATCAATTTTTTGCCCTTATCGGGCATCAGGAAGGTCTCGACCTCATTCCGGATCTTTGATTTGGATTTCTTACCATTTTCTTTTCTTGTGTTTTCAGCCGCAGCTTGGATTTTATTAAAGTTAATGCCCTTGGGAAAGGCATCCACCTTTAGGGTTCTTTCTCCAATAGATATTCTGTTAAAGTCAGTGTCGTGTCCCATTAAACGCCTTACACAGCTCAAAAAGTGTCGCACATAATCATAGGTGTGAAACCCAACCAGATCAGCTCCAAGCATTCCTTCAATGATCTCAACACGCCAGGGAAGAAGCCTGAAAATTTCAAAGGATGGAAAGGGTAAATGCATAAAAATTCCAATCGACAGATTGGGCATCTTTTGTTTTATCAGGTTGGGAAGTAGCAACAAATGATAAGAATGTATCCACAGGTAATCATTTTCGTTAATGGTATGCAGGATTTTTTCTGCATATAACTGGTTGATCTTTGTATAAGCTTTCCAGGATTCATCGTCATACACAACATTTTGGGGGAAGTAGTGGAGGAGCGGCCAAAGGGTGTTGCTGGAAAAGCCATGCAGGTATTTGTTATGTTCTTCAGGATCCGGAAAAACAGGAATGCAATTAAAATTCTCCAGTTGGCTTTTTAAATCCCGTATTTCCCGAATGTTGAAATCATGATTTTCAATTCCTGTGTGCCCAATCCATTGGGTGTGAAATCCTTTGTAGAAGTCTTGCAGACCGGAACTGGTTAACTCATCACCTGGTTGGATGTGGTAATCATCCCCCTTGTATTGAATGTTGACTGGCAAAAAACTGGCGGCAATAAAAAGTCGCTTCATCGGAGATCTATTTTTTTGTCGGGATTCATAGAGTTGACAATTCACTAATTATATTCATTAGATTTGAATGCCTTGATAAAATTAAATACCTTAACGACTTAAACCAATTAAAAACAATAAAAATTACTTTTATGCTAAATTTTGATGCAGTTATATTTGACCTTGATGGAGTTATTACTAAAACAGCACTGGTCCATGGATCTGCCTGGAAAAAGGTGTTTGATGAATATCTTAGATCCCGGGAGAAACGTTTTAAGGAGCCTTTCAGAGAATTCACCCATAATGATGATTACCTTCCCTTTGTAGATGGCAAACCACGGTATAAAGGAGTGGCTTCATTTCTTGAATCCCGTGGCATTGATATTCCCTTTGGAGATCCCTCAGACGTTCCTGGCAAGGAAACTGTTTGTGGGTTGGGAAACCAAAAAAACCTTATGTTTAATGAGGTACTCGATAGTGAAGGGGTCATGGTGTATGATTCAACTGTGAATTTAATCCATGAATTGAAAAAGAAGAATATTCGGATTGGGGTTGCTTCCTCCAGTAAAAACTGTAAAGAAGTATTACAAAGGGTAGAACTGCTTTCGTTGTTTGAAACAAGGATTGACGGTGAAGTATCGGTGGAAATGAATTTGCAAGGGAAACCAGAGCCTGATATTTTTACCACAGCCTGTGACCAGCTTGGAGTTGAGTACCACAAAGCTGTTATTGTTGAAGATGCTGTTTCAGGCGTTCAGGCTGGCAGGAATGGCAATTTTGGACTGGTTATTGGATTGGCCCGTGAAGATAACCGTAAAGAACTATTGGTGAATGGGGCTGATATTGTACTTGAAGATATGAGTGAAACAGATATCGGGGAGATTGAAAAATGGTTCCATTCAGGTATGAAAAAAGATAATTGGGAGTTGAAATATTATGATTATGATGTAAGTCGGGAGAAATCCAGGGAGGCATTGCTAGCCGTGGGAAATGGTTATTTTGGAACACGCGGTGCTATGGAGGAGAGTTCCTTAGGCAATAAAAACTATCCTGGCACCTATATTCACGGTTTGTTTAACAGGCTTACTTCAAAAGTAGGGGATCATGAAATTGAAAATGAAGACCTGGTCAATATATCCAACTGGCTACCCATAACTTTTCGTATTGGTGATGGGGCATGGTTTATACTTGATCCTGAACCATCATTTGCTATTGAGAAAATACACCGGAAGCTGGACTTAAAGAGTGGAGAACTTTCACGGACATTGGTGCTTAAGGATGATAAAGGCAGGCTTACCGAAATTGTATCCACACGATTTGCCAGCATGGATAATCCGAACCTTGCAGGATTAAAATACAGTATCAAAGCACTCAATTATGATGCGTCTATTGAGATCCGGACAGAGATATCAGGAGATCACATAAACGCTGGTGTAGAGCGCTACAGGCAGTTGAACCAAAAACACTTGTTAGCTGTTTCTGAAAAAACAAAGGGGACTAAAGCTTACCTTGAGGTACGTACTTCACAGTCAAATATCCCCATTGTAATGGGAGCAATCCATAAACTGTCGGGCGCAGAGGCGGAACCGGAAGGTTATACCTCGCAAGGCAAAGCTGGTATTTTATTCAAGATGACAGCTAAAAAGAATCAGGAAATCAAACTTGACAAATTGATTGCTATTCATACTGGTCTTGATACCAGTAGCAAGGACCCGGCTATTTCTGTAAAAGAATTCCTGGCTTCTTCGAGTGATTATGATGAGGAATTCAAAAAATCTTCTATTGCATGGGGAGAAATATGGAAAGAGATTGATGTTCAGATTAGTGGCGACAGGCTAGCTCAAAAACTGCTTAGGCTCCATCTTTATCATATGATGGTTACAGCATCGCCACATTTTGCAGCATTGGATTCAGGGATTCCCCCAAGGGGATTACATGGGGAGGCATACCGGGGACATATATTCTGGGATGAACTCTACATACTTCCTCTTTATAATATCCATTATCCGGAAATAGTCAAAGCAGCGCTGATGTATCGGTACCGAAGGCTTGATGAGGCGCGTAAGTATGCCATTGAACATGCTTACAGTGGAGCTATGTTCCCATGGCAAAGCGGAAGTGATGGTAGGGAGGAAACTCAGATCGTACACCTGAATCCTTTGTCAGGAGAGTGGGGCGAAGATTATAGTTCATTACAACGGCATATCTCACTGGCCATTGCCTACAATATCTGGAATTACTACTGGACTACTGCAGATGAAAATTTTATGGCTATGTATGGTACGGAAATGTTCCTTGATATTTGTAAGTTCTGGGCCAGTAAATGCATGTATGACAGCAATGATCAAAAGTACCATATTGACCAGGTTATGGGGCCCGATGAATTTCATGAGAAATTGCCAGGATCAAAAGAAGGCGGACTCACTGACAATGCGTATACAAATATCATGTCCAGCTGGATCTTTGAAAAAGCTTTTCATCTTCTTCAGCTTTTACCGGACGAAAAGCAACAAGAGATACTTCAAAAACTTGAACTTTCTAACGAAGTACTGGCTACCTGGCAAACGATCCGAAAAAACCTTTCTCTTAATATTTCAGAAAATGGAATTATAGAACAGTTCAAAGCTTATTTCGATCTTGAAGAGCTCGATTGGGAGCACTATCAAAATAAGTATGGAGATATTCACAGGCTTGACAGGATACTCAAAGCAGAAGGGAAATCACCAGATAGGTACAAACTATCAAAACAGCCTGATTTTCTTATGTCATTTTACAACCTTGGATTTAACGAGGCTAAACATATCATAAACGGTTTAGGATATGCATTGCCTGATGAATTTGCCCAACGCAATTTTGATTATTATATGGCCCGCACTTCACATGGGTCAACCCTCAGCAGACTGGTACATGCCCGGATTGCTCATCAGTTAGGAAAAACCGAAATAGCCTGGAAAATGTATATGGAAGCATTGCAGAGTGACCTGATAGACCTCCAGGGAGGAACTACTGGTGAAGGGATCCATTGTGGTGTGATGGCAGGAACAGTATATTCAGCCATCTCAACTTATGGTGGCCTCGATCTTTCAGGAGAGTTGCCCCGAATTGACCCTGGCCTGCCTGCTCATTGGAAAAACCTGTCCTTCGGTTTTAACTTCCGGTCAGATCGTTTTGCTGTAAAGGTCACCCGGAATAGTGTTCAAATTATTTGTGAAAAAAGTAGAAATAATAAAATAAAAGTTCATATTTGTGCCCGGGTTTATATTCTCAAGCCTGGTGAACTTCAAATTGTAAACTATTAATAAATTAAACACTTTATGCTGGGTGATATTCTGCTGATAAATGATTTGCATAAGGAAGCAGCAGCTTCTATTTGCGAATTTATAACGCAAGACAGGTCAGAAATAAAAAATTCCCGATACATTGTGGGGATATCCGGTGAATCGGGTTCTGGCAAGTCGGAACTGGCCCATGCCCTGGGAGTAGCCCTGAAAGAACAGCTTATCAGGGTTAAGGTTGTTCATACTGACAACTACTATAAAATACAACCTTTGCTTCGCGAAGAGTGGAGGCGAAACAAAGGCTTTGATCATATTGGCCTTGATGAGTATGACTGGATAAAGATCCGTAAGACCATACGTGATTTCAAGGAGGCGCAGGAGTGCGTAATTCCCTGCATTGACCTGATCCCGGAGCAGGTGGACAAACTAATAACAGATTTTAGTAAAATCGAGCTCTTGATTGTTGATGGACTCTATGCCATCAATGCTCCTGGTATTGATCTTCGTGTGTTTATAGATCTTACTTACCGTGAGACTAAGATAAACCAGATCATCCGGATGAAAGAAGCGATGACCGATTTTCGTTTGGCCATTCTTGAGAGGGAACACCTGGCAGTATGCTCCCTGAAGTCAAAGGCCACACTTATTGTTGATAAATCTTACAGGGTAGTGAACGCAAGTGAGTATAAGTCACCAAACAATTGTGGCCCTGCAAAAGCGACAAAGTAATTTGTAAACTCATACCCGGTTCAAAGTCGGCTTAAGAACATTTTTCCTAGTGTGTACTTTGTGAATATATCATTCCTGACGGAGCGAAGCGGAGATCAGGAATCCATAATACCGTTATTATTAGCCAAATATGGATTCCTGCTTTCGCAGGAATGATTACACAAAGGCTTTTGAGACAGCCCCTGACTCTAACTTCACTCTTCCTTCCCTGCGCCCTGTGCCCTGAGCCTTTTCCCTTGTGCCTTATTTATCCCCTAAAAGACCAAAGTTTTCCTGAAGCTGTTTGATCTGCTCTTTGAGAAGTGCCAGTTCAGATTTTTCTGATTTAAGTTTATTGATTTCTTCCTGAAGATCTTCAATAGTTTCCTGCTGTTCTTCATTATTGCGAATCAGTTCCTGCGTAGTACTTACATTCAGCATAGCAATAGCTTCATAATCTACTGTCAGGAAATCATGCACTTCCTTCCCAAAAACAAACAGCTCAGGATATTCATTTTCCGACTTCACCACAAACACTTTTTCAGAAGTAACAGCAGTAACCTCTGTTGTCCATACTCCTCCTTCATGGATTAACTTAACTTTATCTCCAGGTTCAAATTTATGAGGTTTTGTGGTTTCTACATTCATTTTCATTGTGACCTGGTCATATTTAACAGACACTGCTTTACTATAAACAGAAGGAACAAATCCGGAAGTGATGGTAATGGCACTTGGATATATTTCCTGAAGCTCCTGTGCAATCACTTTTTTATAAATCTCAGTTCCTTTTTCTATTGTATCAATATATTGATAATCTGTAATTTTGATTTTCTTTAATAACTCAAGATCCCTTTTCGAATCACTTACACCTTTTACATTTTTTATCCGGATATCAGAATCTGCATTGAACTCCTGGGCTCGTATTCTTTGTTGGGCAAAAATGGAAATATTTGAGGCACCGGAAGCTGTTCCCGTATTTCCAGCCGAATTCAAATATCCATACGCAAATGATGTTGATCTATAAGTTTCCACATGCAGGGGATAGGCAGGGCTGGAGGTGCCAATCCCAATATAACCATTTGACGTAATGGTCATTCTTCTGCTTGACGAAGTATAAAATCCCATGGTTCCTGCATCTATCGTCATCAAATATAGCATTCCTGTTCCCCGGTGAACTAAACCCGAATTAGAATTTGGACCATTAGGTTCACGGCGGAGTCTTAATCCATAATCAGTATATGTATCATCACCGGTAAAATCGATATATGCGTTCCGATTTCCCGAAGCACCATGATTAACTTCAATATTAGTACCAGTATAAAGGGCACTTGAGAAATAGCCTGTTTTCCATCTCTTATCTGACCTCCCCAGATTCATATCATTATCAATATACGGTCCAAAATGGGATCCAGCCCATTCAATTTTCCAATTCCCATCCGTTTTCCAATAATCTGTACCATCCCTGAAATCAATAGCATCTCCATTGTCTTTGCCAATTAAAAGATTTGAAGTTCCTTCCGATAAAATATCACCACTTACATACAAACTGCCATTAATTTTTGTATTTCCGTTTTTTAGAACGGTTAGGGCATTTGAACGATAACGAGTCCAAGTACCACCTGAATAGTATTCTCGTCCATTTCCTACTACAAATAAAGGTTCTGTATCTACCCACCAATCTGGAGTTAAGGAAGCTGTTGTGTCATTATATGATCCTATTACAAACTCCCTAAATGATTTTGCTTTTGTGTCACGTCCTATTGCAAAAGAATAGTTTCCACTTGCAATTGTGCCACTTCCCATCGCGGTAGAACTTCTCCCACTTGCAGTTGTGCCTAGTCCCATTGCCGTAGAGTAATCACCGCTTGCAGTAGTATACCATCCCATTGCGGTAGATTGATCTCCACTTGCAATTGTTTTGCCTCCCATTGCGGTAGAATATCTTCCACTTGCAATTGTTCTGTCTCCCATTGCAGTAGATATAAATTCATTTGCTGTTGTCTCCCGACCCATCGCCACAGAATTGTATCCACTTGCTACCGTTTTAAAGCCCATAGCTGTAGAATACCAATCACTTGCTTCAGTGTCATAGCCCATTGCTAAAGAATAATCACCTATGGCACGATTTTGAGTGCCAAAAGCAAATGCTCCCCGTCCACTGGCTTCGCTTCCCATGCCAAAGGCATAGGCATAATCAGCAGTAGCCATGGTTGGAGAGGTGGCAACTCCTGCAGAGTCTACCCCGGTTGATCCTAAAGCAAAACTACGCAATCCTGTTGCACTGGCACCAGAACCAATGGCATAAGCTCCATCTTTGGTGGTTTTTGCAAAGTTTCCGATAGCATAAGATTCATTTCCTTCAGCATTGGCATTATTACCAATGGCCGTAGAATTGTCCCCTTTTGCTCTTGCTTTATAGCCTAATGCCTGGGAATTAGCTCCTATTGACTTGCTCTCAAAACCAGTAGCCATGGAGTTAGTTCCTACACTGTCGTAACTTTCAATAAGCACCCTTCCTGTTAAAAAAGCCTCCTTTTTAGGATACCATAATACACGTGGCTGGCTGGGATTTATTATGTATGCTTCATTTTGTGTGGAAACATTAAAGTAATGGTCTCCTTCCAAATCCCCATCTTTTCCTGGTGTAAAACCGCCAATTGCAAAACCACCTCTTCTGCTCTTTGTTTCAGTATCATCAAGGTAAATTCTAACACTATCTGAAGTCACCCTTAAGTATTCCTGATCGATTCCTTTTCCCGGGGTAAAGCCTCCGATTGCAAAGCCTCCCTTGGGACGTTTTGCTGTGACAGTGTCCAGGTATATTCTAACACTATCCGGTGTTACACGGAAGTATTCACCGGTTTCTCCCTTACCTGGTGTAAAACCGCCTATGGCAAATCCACCCTTACGACTTTTGCTTTCTCCTTCCTCAACATACATCCTTACCCCGGAGTTATATACTGCAAATACCGTTTGACCATCCTGCCGCTTTACCTCAAATAAGGGTTTTTCATCTGCAATATTATCTCCCTGCACCGCCAGCTTGCTGCCATTAGGCATACCGGAGCCTATAGCCACACTTCCTGAAAACAGTAAGGTATCATTTGAAGCACCATTTAGTGTCCATGGATTATCTGAATAGGAGCTAAGGTCTATTGTTACAGGCGTGGGATCCATTGACAGAGTTAACTCATCTCCGGATAACACAAGATCCTGAATTTCGTTTGTTGGGTCGGGGTCGGCATCTTCCACATCCAGCAATACAGAACCTCCTCTTTCAAGGTTAAGGTTTAAACCGATTAATGATAACTGCTGATCATCGCTGGCCTCGGGGCCCTGGCAATCCAGGGAATTCCAGAATCCATCTCCATTTATATCTTCTATTGCATCCTGTACACCATCACCATCCAGGTCCCAGCAATTCAGTCCATTTATTCCATCTGCTCCGTCAATCCCGTCTGCTCCATCCGCTCCGGGGTCTCCAGCAAGTCCTGT
This sequence comes from Bacteroidota bacterium, assembly GCA_030596025.1. Taxonomy (GTDB): domain Bacteria; phylum Bacteroidota; class Bacteroidia; order Bacteroidales; family VadinHA17; genus JAYEGO01. The sequence goes on from JAUVKW010000049.1 coordinate 18,522, forward strand.
TGCACCCTGAATACCCTGCGGTCCAGTTGCTCCCTGCTCTCCCTGTAGTCCCTGGTCACCGGTTAAGCCCTGTGGACCCATTGGTCCTTCCGGTCCCTCAGGTGCCTCAAATTCAATCCAGTTTGTAAGATCAGCATATGGATGTGTTGTGGATGTATAGGGTGGTGTTCCCTGGAAGATCCACATAGAAGTAGTAGGATCAATGGCAGAATGATCATCAAAAACATAATCTCCTTCTTCAATAGTCATTGGATTTGTCCAGTTGCCACGATTGTTCAAACCCGTGCCGGCAGGACCTATGGGTCCCTGGTCTCCCTGTGCACCGGTTGGTCCGGCTATCCCCTGTATCCCCTGGTCTCCTTGTGGTCCCAATGAGCCCTGTGGACCCTCTATTCCCTGCGGACCTTGTGGGCCTTCGTTTCCTTCCTGAGCAAACAGGGCAAAGGGCACAGAAAGTAATTCTGCATTTCCAAAATCACGAAGGCCATTTCCATCCTGAAGATCCAGCTCCACATTTAAAAAATATGGTCCTGCTGTCCAGTCTACGGTAAATATCGTGACACTTCCTACCTTCACACTGAACAGTCCCAGGGCATTGGTTGTTACGTTCGTATGAATCTCGTTCCATACTG
>JAUVKW010000082.1 GCA_030596025.1 Bacteroidota bacterium
AGGATCGATGGTTTCCTTCCGTATCCCTATCAAGGAAATTAAATTACTGAATGATTCCGAATCCAAGGTAAAAACCATATTCCAGGGAAGACACCTTGCTATTTAACAAGCTAGCATTAAGACAATGAAAACAGTACTAATAATTTCATGAATTATACTCATAATACCATTAATATCATTCTCTCAGGAATATGAATATGTTGCTTTCCCCGATTCCGGAGTAACCTGGAGCGAGATTTATTACCCTCCGATTTTTTATGGTGATGAACCAAATTTTGAGAGGTTTGCTTTATCCGGTGAGGATACAATAATTAACAATATCTCACAGGCAATTGCTTTTTAGCTATAAAATTAAAATGATTCAATACTTGTTTTCCCCAAAACAAGTTTATTTTTGTATTTAATCCGGAAAACTAATTGAATGCCTTCATTTCCATTCTATAAGCAATTGGATGCTATGGACTGTGGTCCGAGCTGCTTGAGGATGGTGGCGAAACATTATGGCAAATCATTTAGCCTTCAATATCTGCGTGACCGGAGTTTCATAACCCGCCAGGGTGTTTCACTAATGGGTATAAGTGATGCTGCAGAGTCAATTGGCATGCGTTCTATAGGTGTGCATCTCGATTTTAACCAACTGAAGAATGAAGTAAAACTCCCCTGCATAGTCCACTGGAAACAAAATCATTTTATTGTAGTTCATAAAATTAAAGGAGATAAAGTGTTTGTGGCAGATCCTGCCATTGGTAAAAAGAGATATTCCGGTGATGAATTTCGGAAAGGCTGGATCAGTACTCGAAAAAATGAAGCAGACCAGGGAATATGTTTACTCCTGGAGCCAACTGGTGATTTTTATGACCGGGAGGAAGAAAGCTCAAGAAAAGGGAACTTCAGATATTTGTTTTCTTACCTGAGGAATTACAGACCTTACATGATTCAATTGGTGCTTGGTTTGTTGCTCGTCAGTATCATACAATTAATTTTCCCTTTCCTTACACAACAGCTTGTTGACTTCGGTATCAACAACCAGGATATTGGCTTTATATACCTTATACTGATAGCACAGTTTGCCTTATTCATAAGTCGAATGTCTGTTGATTTTATTCGCGGCTGGATACTTTTACACCTGGGTACCCGTGTCAATATATCTCTGATATCTGATTTCCTTATTAAATTAACCAGGCTTCCTATTTCGTTTTTTGATGCAAAAATGACAGGTGATTTAATGCAACGAATTGGAGATCACCGCCGGATTGAAGTTTTTCTAACCTCCTCTACACTGAATATTCTTTTTTCTCTCCTTAATCTTTTGAGTTTTGGAATTGTTCTGGCCATCTATAGTTTAAAGATACTTGGGATTTTTATCATTGGTAGTACCCTGTATGTCATCTGGGTATACATATTTATGAAAAAACGCAGGGAACTGGATCATCACAGGTTCAAACAAAACTCAGAAAACCAAAACAATTTGATCCAGTTGTTTACCGGGATGCAGGAAATAAAACTCAATAATCTTGAAAAGCAAAAGCGATGGGAATGGGAGCATATTCAGGCAAAGCTTTTTAGAGTTAATGTTAAGTCCCTGTCCTTAAGCCAACACCAGCAGGCTGGAGCCACATTCCTGAATGAAACCAAGAATATTCTAATTACTATACTTGCTGCTACCTCGGTCATTAACGGTGACATGACACTGGGGATGATGCTGGCGGTACAATATATTCTGGGACAATTAAATTCTCCCCTTGATCAATTAATTGGATTCTTCCACCGGACACAGGATGCAAAAATCAGCCTTGAGCGCATGGCCGAAATACATTCTCAGGAAGATGAAGAAGTAGATACCGATGCAAAAATGATAAGTCTTCCTCCTGAACGTGACATTAGTATTCAGGACCTGTCATTTCAATATGAGGGACCCCACTCCCCTATGGTTCTTGATCAAATCAGTCTTCACATTATGGAATCCAGTGTCAATGCCATTGTTGGAGTTAGCGGAAGTGGAAAGACCACCCTGATAAAACTACTGCTTGGTTTTTACCCTCCGGTCAAGGGGGAAATTAAGATTGGGAAGATCCATCTTCGCAACATTCACACTAGCTTTTGGCGTCAACAGTGTGGAGTGGTGATGTAGGATGGGTTTATATTTTCAGATACCATAGCAAACAACATCAGCATGGGAGATGAACATGTTAGAATTGAAAAATTAATTGAAGCGTGCAGAATTGCAAATATTGATAGTTTTGTTGAATCCCTCCCATTGGGCTACAATACGCGGATTGGAGCCAGGGGAACCAACTTGAGCCAGGGACAAAAACAAAGGCTTCTTATAGCCAGGGCTGTTTATAAGAATCCTGAATACCTATTTTTTGATGAGGCAACCAATTCCCTGGATTCAAACAATGAAAAAAGCATTATGGAAAATCTAACAAAGGTTTTTTCAGGTAAAACAGTAGTGGTTGTTGCCCATCGTCTCAGTACAGTAACCAAAGCAGACCAGATAATTGTACTGGACCAAGGACATATCGCAGAACGAGGTACACATGAGGAATTGACTAAATTAAAAGGCAAGTACTACGAACTTGTCAGAAACCAATTGGAACTAGGCAATTAAGAATCCATTGAAGATTCGGATTTTAAATTATGGAGCAAAAAAATGAGAATATAACCAAACCCAGGCAAGAGCTGAGAAGTAGCGAAGTCCAGGAAATACTGGGTCTGATTCCTTCCTGGATCATTCGCTGGGGTATCAGCCTGATATTCCTGGTAGTTGCAACTTTCATGCTTGGTTCCTTTTTCTTCAGATATCCAGAAGTTATAAAAGCCCCTATTATTATTACGACAGAGAATCCTCCAAGCTATGTTTTAGCCAAATCGAAAGGTAAAATTACCGAGCTTTATGTTGAGGACAAACAATCGGTTTATCCGGGACAGAAGCTCTTAATGATCGAGAATCCTGCAAATTCCAATGATGTTTTTGAAGTAAAAAGCAAACTTTCAGACTTGCAGGATTTTTTACAGGATTTTGATACTTTACATTATATCTGGCCTGACAAGAACTACCTGCTGGGAGAAGTTCAACCATTCTTTTCCAGCTTTCTGCGAAACTATAATGCATATATTTCATTTTTGAGGATTGATTACTACAACAAGAAGAACAAGCTGGCAAAAGATGAATTGCAGAAATACAGAATTTATTATAACAGACTTTATATACAGCGGAACCTACTGGAAGAAGAGCTGGAAATATTAGTGGAGCAAACAGAACGGGAAGAAAAATTATTTAAGGCAAATGTTATCCCTGTTTCTGAATTTGAAAAATCTAAATCAGTCCTTCTTAAGAAAAGACGTGAATTTGAACAGGCCAGGATCAATCTCTCCAGTCTGGATATTGATGTTTCCAATCTCGAACAAGAGATTCTAGAATATGAATTAAGCTATCTTGAGAATAAAAAGGATCTGGAATTTCAATTGACAGAAAGCTTTCACAACCTGAAATCACAAATCGCTTTGTGGGAACAATCCTACCTTCTTATATCTACCAGTTACGGACAGGTAAGTTTTAATAAGTACTGGGCAATAGATCAAAATGTATCTGCAGGTGATAAAGTTGTTAGTATTATTCCAGATCATCCGGGAGAGATTATAGGAAGGATTAATCTTTCTCTGAAAAGATCAGGAAAAGTGGAAACCGGTCAAAAAGTAAATATCAAGCTCGATAATTTTCCCTATTTGGAATATGGCATGTTAAAAGGAAAGGTGAAAAGTATAGCCATGGTTCCTTCAGATAATTACTATGTAGTTGAAGTGAACTTACCCGACAGTCTTATTACCTATTACAATATCCAACTTGATTTTGGCCAGGAAATGCAAGGGCTTGCTGAAATCATCACAAATGAAAGAAGTCTGTTCTCAAGGATCATGGAGCCCTTTCGATATATTATTGACCGGAATTTTACATCTGATGGAGTTTAACATTACAAAAAACCATTGAGAAATGACATTATTATTGAATATTTCTCCTTCCTAAAAAAATTAATACCTTTTAAGGCAGCACTTCATCAAACAGCTTAAGGTGCTTTCTTGGTGTCTTTGCCTGCCCCGTATGGAAGAATGGCAGTACTGGGGTGCCTTTGTAGCTATCTTTTTCTTGCCACCAAGGCTCCAAGGTACTAAGATTCACCAAGTGTGAAATTTAGTTAAGTTAATGATACACAAATTGAAACAGAGTTTAGTTATAGCGTGATTATTGAGCACATTGGAATGATCTCAAGAGGAGTCTCAATTGAACCCGGACCATGAATTTTTCCTCATAATATTTTGCTTTTAATAATTCTTTAGATTAAACTCGTAGTTCATTCTAATTTAAAAAAGGGAACATGGAAAGCTATAATTCGCCATTTCTCCCGAGTTATTCACATGAAAAAATACTACATCGCAATCAATCCGTTTGGAGGTGCAAAAGATGGTTTAGAGATACTCAATAGAGTTCTTCCAATCTTTGAAGAAGCAGGTGCAGAAGTTGAGATTAAGGAAACAAGGTATGCCGGTCATGCCCGCAATATGGCCAATACTTTAGATTTTAAAGGCTATGAGGGATTTTGTGTTGTTGGCGGTGACGGAACAATGCATGAGGTAATCAATGGCATGCTTTCCAGAAAAGACGGCAAGAAGATTCCCATTGGATTAATTACAGCAGGAACAGGAAATTCATTCATGCACGATATGGATTGTTTAGATCCCATGGAAGCTGCAAGAAGGATTGTATCAGGTAAGAAAAGGAAACTTGATGTGGCCAAAGTAAATGCAGCAGGAGAAATTATCTATGGATTTAATATAGTTGGTTGGGGATTGCCTACCGAGGTCAATATCACAGCTGAAAAATTAAGGTGGTGGGGAGGACAAAGATATAACCTGGCATCTATCATTGAAGTACTCAAAAATACCCCAAGACTTGCGAAAATAAAAATTGATGGACAAACCATAGCCGGAGATTATGGATTTATACTTGGATGTAATACCATTCATACAGGAAATGCTATGAAAATGGCTCCCCTTGCCCAGATAGATGACGGCCTTATCGATTTACTTATTGTAAGAAAGGCCGGCAGGTTGAAACTACTAGGCCTGTTTTCAAAGCTCTTCAAGGGAGCACATATAGGCGATCCGGTTGTGCAATACCACCAGGCAAAGGAATTTTCTATCATTCCGCTGGAAAATCACATTTTAAATATCGATGGGGAAATGGTTGGAAATACACCCATTCATGTTAAAATGTTACACCAGGTGATTGAGGTGCTGGTTTAAGAAGAAACTGAAGAAATTAGAGGTGAGATGTGAGAGATGAGCCTTGAATCTTGTCCTGATATATGTCTACAGTTAGCATTCTTCCATGCGAAAAAATTGTCGTCGCGAGTGAAACGAAGCAATCTCCACGAATTTTCCGCATGATTTGCGAGTTTTACACTTACCTCTCACTCTTTGACCTTTCGACTGTCTTGCTCATCTCTCACCTCTCATCTTCTTCTCTCTTCTCCTCAGCCTCAGCCTTCTTCCTATATCAGCGCATTCTCTGATCCTGAATCCTTCACAAACAAACAGGATGTATTAATTTCCTCAGGCGCATTTCTCATGAACCTGAAATCAGGATCTTCCGGTATTCCAAAGATATTGAGATCAGCTGCCGGGGCATTTAGCATACTTTCCTTAAAATCACCTATGAGTACATAAAATTCTGTTGTTGAAGGCAGCCTTGCCTGATCGCTTAAATGTTGCAAAAAATTCTGCAGTCGTTTTTTTTCTGATTTGTCAGGAGTAGATGTTATCAGATGGAGGGTACCATCCCAGTTTCGGATCAATTGAAAGGCAATAAGCATAGACATGTGCCAGTTCGGACTCTTATCCCGCAACCATAGGTTAATAGTCTTTTGCATGCCAAAAGATAATCTTGGATTTATCCTTAAAATAAGTGTTCCCATACCATTCTTTGTAGAATGCTTTAACAGGGTTTTGATTGTAGAATGTTTCCGTCGCTCCCTGCTCATGGTAAGGAAAAGGGTATTAGGACGAAGAGCACCTGCATGTAAGGTCTGTATTACCAGCTTGGCAACATTTACAAAGGATTTATCTTCCAGAACAGTTGAATTTACCATGGTGCTTTCATTTCTTATTGGTTCAAACAACTCATTCAGATCGTGTTCAGTTTCTTCCCTGATTTCCTTTCGCACAGTAAAAGCAAAAATACTACCTGAAGGATGAGTAATATTCCGGATAAATAAAAGGGAGCCTGACCAGGATTTGGGATCCTCAACAGGCAATAGCAAGTCAGGTTTCCAGGAGACCTGACTTCTTGGAAACCTTGATGCAATAAGGGAAGCTCTTTCCGCAAGGGCCAGGAACATCCCACCCCGGATATCCCCTAAATCAGATTTGAGGCCACGACGCCCCAGCCAGACATATAAGGCAATAATAGTAGATATTGCAACCAGACTGAAAATTGGATTGATCAGGAACATGATAGCAACAGATCCTACTACCCCTAAAAACGAAACAAACCTTGGTATTTTAAGGGTAGGCCTGAAACTGATCATATTCATGCTTTGAGGAATGAATACCACAACATTGATCATTCCATAGGTAATAAGAAAAAACATGGTAATGAGAGATGCCAGGGCATCCAGGTTGCCGACTAAAAGAGCAAGGGCTATACTTGCACCGGTAAAAATAATAGCATTCCTGGGTTCTGCCTTACTGGTTTTTTTTACAAATATCTTATGCAATGGAACAGTTTTCTGTTTTGCCAATGCCTGAAGAACCCTGGGAGCTCCTACCATGGTTCCCAGGGCTGAAGAAAAGGTAGCAGCCAGAATTCCTGCAATTACCATGGAGCCCCATCTGGAATTGTCAACAAGTGCCATTTGATTTTCACGTAATTCCACGGGCGAGATATAGCGAAATGCAACAAAAGCAATTACAATATATACCAGCAACGTAACTCCAATAGCACTTAAAGTACCCAGAGGAATTGCTTTACGTGGATCTTTCAAATCACCCGACATGTTTGCTCCAGCCATAATCCCGGTAACCGCTGGAAAGAAGATTGCAAAAACCCTCCAAAAACCGGCATCCTCAAAATCACCAATTAATTGAGCTGTGGAAACAGGCTCATTCTTAGTTAAAAGAAATGATAAAATTGAAATACCTACAATTACCAGTATCATATATTGCACACGAATAGCAAAATGAGTGCTGATATAGGAAATAATCAATAAGGCAGCCCAGGCACTATAGGTCACAAGCATTGGAGAATGATCAGGAAAAATACGTAACCAGCCTTCTGTAAAACCCATAATATATAAAGCAGCAGATAACATGAGGGATATGTAAAAAGGAATTCCTATACTGCCTCCGGCCTCCAGGCCTAAGGACCTGGATATAATAGAATATGCTCCACCCGCCCCTATTTTAATATTGGTTGTAATGGAAGACATAGACAAGGCTGTACAAAACGAAATGCTTGTGGCAATCAGTATTATAGCTATGGCCCCCAGAATTCCTGCATTCCCTACTACCCAACCAAGTCTTAAATACATTATGATACCCAGAATAGTTAGAACATTCGGAGTAAAAACACCTCCGAAAACTCCAAACTTTTTCTGGTCATTTGGGAAAGACATAAAACTGACTTTCTCCAGACCCGGAAATTTAATACGCTTAAAATTGAATGCCATGGGAAGACCAAATTAATAAAAAAAATGGACTTCCAAGTATTCTAATACCGGTTGGAAATGATTTTTATTACCGCTATATTTGTACATACACACTAGATGTTTAACTGCTTATAAGATATTTTCATGAAGCATTTCAGAATTTTGATTTTGTTTTTATCTGTTCTGGGGATCATAGCATGTTCAGACTCAAACCATAAAGCTGAAAACAATGCTGTAGTGGGCAAAGCTCAGGAGGCCATTCAGAATAAAACGGAACCTGCTCTTTTAACAGAAGACCAAACAGAGCTTAAGGAGAAGCTTCAGGAAACAGGCCTTAAGGATACAAGCAGCAGGCAAATTATCTCCCATCCTGCAAAGGATAGCCTTATTTTTAAGTTTGAAGCCGATACCATTAGAAAAAAAATATCTATAGAAGAAGAAAAGATCGCAACATCAAGAAAAAAAATTCTCAATTTCCAGGAGGAAATAAAATTTTACGAATCTCAGCAAAGTAAGCTCAATGCTGACGAATCCATGAGGGATGCAGTTGACCGGATCAATCAGAATGTGGAAACTGTTCAGGGATATATCGAAAATGAAGAAGAAAATATAAACCTTGCAAAAACAAATATCAGCAAGCTGGAAAAGAAAATAGAAAATTTAAAGATCCGGAACACTCAATCAACTACTATCTCAAAAGAGATCATAGAAAAAACCGATATCAAACTTGATCAGCAGTCTACAGGTCCTATAGATAAACAAGCACTTGAGAAAGAATTAAATGATTTGAAAAAACTTAATAAAGGGGTAAATGCAAGAATCCTTTATTATGAACATATGCTTGATAGTCTGAACGCTATTGGTCAGGAGCCGGAAAATGAACAGGCAGTAGCTGTGATAGTTTTAGAGGATAAAGAAACTCGTAAAAAGATGGATCAAAATGCAGCAAATCAATTGCAAGATTTGGCAGACAAGACCATAAACAAGAAGAAAAAACTATCGGCAGAACAGATAAAAGCGGCTAAAGAGCGCAACTCATCAGGTCCTAATGCTCAGGGCAGCAGTGGTTTTGCTAAATTTATTGGCTTTTTTTTCCTGATAATACTGATACTTACAGGCTCATTATACTTTATTGGTAAATCTTTTCAAGGCAAAAAAAAAAATAAGTAAACCATCCATATTACCTACGTACAAGATAGAGGAGGATATAAAAATGGCAACAAAAAAGACAAGTTCAGATAAAACTGGTTCGGCAAGCGGGTCACAAGAAAAAAAAGGTAAAAAGAAACCTGGTTTTTTGTCTGAAGCAAGTGAAAACATTGAGGCCGGAGCACGCCTAATTGGGAAGAAAGCTTCAAAATTGGCTTCTGAACTGGCAGATACTGCCGGTAAAATTAAAAAAGAAGTTAAAGGCCTCGAGTCTGAAGCTTTGGTCACTGCCCGTGGTAAAATTGATGAATTTAGCGATAAAGCTCAGGAATATCTTGATAGATACAAGCACAGGAGTGAAATCAACCGCCTTGCTAAAGAAAGAGATGTTATGATTAAAGTTCTGGGGCAACTTGTATATCTTAAGCTTAAGTCACGAAGTGCTAATAAAGAAAATCTGGCCGACAATGAAGAAGTGAAAAACCTTGTAAAGAATATTAAGAAAAAGGATAGGGAAATTATCAATGCTGGTAAAGAATCAGAGAAATAATTAATAAGTGCTAGCTAATTTTATAACATCTAAATCTATAAGCAATGAGACGGATCATGAGAAAGATACACCTGGTTATTATAATACTATACTTCCTGATTGCCTGCTATTTTGCATTGTTTAACTGGGCTATATTTTCTGTAAGCCTGCCTGTTGACCTGGGTTTTTCGATAATACAAATCCCCCTTATTGCTATGGTCTTCTCTTTTATTCTTATCATTCTGTTAATTCAACTTGGGCTTATCTATGTAAGCGATCTTAGCCATGAACGTGATCTGGGTAAAAAAGAATCAGACATACAATCATTCAAAGCTGAATTACATGATCATAAATCTGATGACCTTGAGGTTTTTTCAGAAAAGCTTAATAGTGTAGAGCAGAAACTAGATGAATTACTTCAATCCGGGAATACTAAAACAGATGATCCGGAACATCAGGATATTGTAGAATAGGTGCTGAAGAAGTTTGAAGATAAAGAGAGAAAAAGAGATGAGTGATGAGTGGTGAGTCACTGAAAAGGAAGAATGTCCCGAAAATCTTTCAGCAAAGCCGAATTAGATTTTCGAGGATCCTCGAAAAATTACAGAAATCAAAGATTTTCTATTTTTCGGGAGAATGATGGAATATTGGAATGATGACAGAAAAGAATGTCAAATGTTGAGGCCTCTTTTTTTTGAGTCTTTTGTCACAAATTTTGCAGCCTTCAATAAACCTTTCACCCGGGCATATCTATAGGTTTAGCACAAGGCAAAATTTGCGTCAAAACCTGACTCATACTTATGCCTTAACACCAGGCTGAAGCCTGGTGCTGTTTTTCCAACTCACCTTTCCTGTTTTCAATAGTTTTCGAGATAATTTATATCTAAGATTTACTAATTTTGACAATGTCTCTTAGACTAAAAAATGTGATTGCTATTTGCAAAATATTCATTTGAGTGTCTTATTCGGAAAACAGGAAATATTGTGTAGCCATTTTTCAGGACGGGACAACCTCTTCTTCACTCTTTCACCCCTTCACCCCCTCTCCAATTCTCATCTTCTCTTACCTGTCTTGCCCTATGCCCTGCGCCAATGCCTCCTCGTTTTCTTCCCTTTTATCTTTCTTTGTCCTCCGAAGCCTTTTTCCTGGCCTAGGAGGATATCTTTAATCTTTTATCTTTTCTTCCGCCTTTCCCGTCATGGGAACAAACACAACCGGATACTGAATTTGCTTTTTGAGTTTTCCTTTCAAATCTTTCTCAACCACCACCAGGGTCTGGGTCATGCCTGCTTTTCCTACAGGAATAACGATTCTGCCACCGGGCTTCAGCTGATTTAAAAGTGGAGCCGGTATTTTTTCCGGGGCACAGGTAACAATAATACCATCAAAGGGGGAATGCTCCTCCCAACCTTCATATCCATCACCAATCTTAAGTGAAATAGTTTTATATCCCAATTCATTTAGAACTACTGCTGCTTTTTTACCCAATTTACCAACTATTTCAATGCTATACACAAAGGGTGTTAGTTCCGACAATACCGCTGCCTGGTACCCGCTGCCTGTCCCTATTTCCAGTATTCTATCTCCCGCAGAAATTTGCAATAGTTCTGTCATGTGCGCTACAATGAATGGTTGGGAGATGGTTTGCCCCTGACTGAGCGGTAAAGGATGATTCATATATGCCTGGTCCTGAAATTGTGAAGGAACAAATTTATGCCTGGGAACAGCCCTCATTGCTTCCAGCACATGAATATCAAGAATGGGATTGTAAGCATTATTTTGAATAAATACTTCTACCATTCTAAATCGCTCCTCTTTCCTTTCAGTGAACCGGGGCCTGTACCAATCTATAGAATCAGTATTTATACTCTCAACAAGCGAGAAATTACTTTCCGGCCTCTTAGAATCATACCTCCCTGGTAATAAAGCAAAATTTAAAATGAAAAAAACATGAATTAAGTAAAACATTATTGCTCAAGTTTATTCGTGAAACTCTAATTTCAGATAAGTTACAAAAAAAGAAGGAAACTGGTGTATGAATTAACCAGTTTTTTGCTGATATTTGCACTATCTTTTGTAGAAGAAATGAGAGTAAATTAAAGAATTGAAAAACAGTAGTATACATGAGTTATTTGTATTTTGAGAAAGCTAAATTGGTAAATTTAAAACATTCTTTAAACCGGGAGGTATTGCGTACTAACCGTGCCGGATCATATGCGCTTACCACTCTGGCAGGCTGTAATACGCGGAAGTATCATGGACTTCTTGTATGTCCCCTTGAGGAATTTGGTGGCTCACATCATGTTTTGCTGTCTTCAATTGATGAAACAATCATTCAGCATGAGAAATCTTTCAATATTGGAATTCACCAGTATAAAGAAGATCTGTTTGATCCAAAGGGACATAAATACATACGGGATTTTAATGCTGACAAACTACCCATTACCACAATTCGTATGGGAGGTGTTGTTTTAACCAGAGAAAGAGTGCTGTCAAAAAACCAGGAACAGATAATGATCAAATACACCCTGGTTGAAGCCCGGTCAGAGACCATTCTGAAATTGCAACCATTTCTTGCCTTCCGGGAAGCCCATAGCTTATCGAAAGCCAATCTATATGCTTCAAAAAAATCTGGTGAAGTGAAAAACGGCAGGCATTTTAAATTATACGAAAACTATCCTGAGCTTTACATTCAGTTTTCTAAACCTGCAGAATATGTTTCTGTTCCCGATTGGTATCATGGAATAGAATACCGAAAGGAACAAGAACGTGGATACGATTTCACAGAAGATCTTTTTGTACCCGGATATTTTGAACTGGCTATTAAAAAAGGGGAAAGTGTAATTCTTTCAGCCTGCACCAAACTGATTACTCCATCCGGTTTAAAACAAAAATTCAGCAGGGAGTCAAAATCCAGAAATCCAAGAAGCAGCTTTAAGAACTGTTTGATAAATTCAGCCAAACAATTTTTCATCAATCGTAAAAATGAAGTAAATATAATTGCAGGTTATCCATGGTTTGGAGTGTGGGGACGGGATACTTTTATTTCTTTGCCAGGCTTAAGCCTTGCCCTGAATGACCCTGATAAATGCAAGGCAGTTTTAGACAGTCAGGTGAAAAAAATGAAGGGCGGTTTATTCCCGAATATTGAAGGCGGTTCTGGTCCGGCATTTAATTCAGTAGATGCTCCGCTATGGTTTATATGGGCAATCCAACAATATGCTAATTACATAAACGATCCTGAATTTATCTGGAAGAACTATCAAAAAGCTATATCAGAAATTCTGAATAAGTTCAAAAACGGAACTGATTATAATATTCAGATGAAGGAGAATCACCTTATTTATGCCGGTGAAGAAGGAAAGGCTCTTACCTGGATGGATGCAATTGTTCATGGGGAAGCTGTAACACCCAGAATAGGTTTTAATGTTGAGATCAATGCACTCTGGTTTAATGCTATATCTTTTTATAGAAATTTAGCTGCTCTTTCGGGAAATGAGAAAAAGCTTTCAGACTGGATGGATATTACTGAAAACATAGAAGAAAACTTTGTTGAAACTTTTTGGGATGAAGAAAAAGCATACCTGGCCGATTATGTAAATGGGGAACATAAAAACTGGGATATCCGGCCCAACCAGATTTTTGCTTTATCTCTGCCCTATTCTCCTCTCAAAGATTATATGAAGAAATCGGTTTTAGACCTGGTTGAAAAAGAATTACTTACAGTAAGAGGATTACGAACTCTATCTCCCAGCCATCTCAAGTATAAGGGAATATACCAGGGTAACCAGGAAGAAAGAGATAATGCTTATCACCAGGGAACTGTTTGGCCCTGGCTATTCGGGCACTACGCCGAGGCTTACCTGAAATTAAATAAAAAAAGCGGAGTACATAAAATACAGAATCTGATTGATGGATTTGAAGAAGAAATGGAGAATGATGGAATAGGTTCAATCTCGGAGATTTATGATGGTAATCCTCCCCATAAAGGCAAAGGAGCAATTTCACAAGCCTGGAGTGTTGCCGAAATCCTTCGTGTAATAAAGTTGTTGGAAGATTTTGAATAAGTATAATTATGCTCAAACAGGGAACCATACTATGAGGGTATTAATGTTTGGCTGGGAATTCCCGCCACATATTTCCGGTGGATTGGGTACTGCAAGTCATGGATTGGCCAAAGGTCTCTCTATAATTGGAGGAACAGATTTGCTTTTTGTTGTGCCCAAAGCCCATGGGGATGAAGATAAAAGTATAGGTAAAATAATAGGTGCAAGTGATATACCGGTTTCGCGAAAAAAAATAAAACTTGGAAAACACAACAAAGCCCTGGATTATTTTGAAGTCGATTCTCGCATTGTTCCTTATGTAGATCCGGAGGATTTCTGGAAATTAAAACGTAAGGAAGTTTCATCAGACTATAAATATATTCAAACCGACAAGGAAGGGAAGATACCCTTTAGTGGATTATATACAGAAAACTTACTCGAAGAAATTGCAAAATATGCAATAGTGGCTTCAGTGATTTCAGCCCAGGAATCTTTTGACCTGATACATGCTCATGACTGGCTTGCATATCCGGCAGGTATTGCGGCGAAGGAAGCCTCAGGGAAACCCCTTGTGATACATGTGCATGCCACTGATTTTGACAGGAGTGGCGGTAAGGTAAACCCCGAAGTCTTTGCTATTGAAAAAAGGGGAATGGATGTTGCCGATAAGATTATCACAGTAAGTAATTTAACCCGTCAAACTGTGATTGAAAAATATCACATCCCTGAAGAAAAAGTCATTACCGTTTACAATGCTGTAGAGCCGGTACCTGGCGAAAAACAACAACGCAGATTGATTCCCGGTTCGGATGAGAAAATCGTTACTTTTCTTGGAAGAATAACGCTCCAGAAGGGACCTGAATATTTTGTAGAGGCCGCACACAGAGTTCTTGAAAGGACAGGCAATGTTCGTTTTGTGATGGCTGGAAGCGGAGATATGATGTATAGGATGGTGGAGAAAGCCTGCGATTTAAATATTGGTCATAGGGTGCTGTTCCCTGGGTTTGTCAAAGGAGCCATGCTGGACAAGGCTTACGACATGGCGGATGTGTACGTCATGCCTTCGGTTTCCGAACCATTTGGGATAACGCCGCTGGAAGCTATGAGCCACGGCGTTCCTGTGATAATCTCCAGACAGTCTGGCGTGTCGGAAGT
>JAUVKW010000221.1 GCA_030596025.1 Bacteroidota bacterium
ATAATTTTTCATGGCAGTATATGCTATTTCCCAGCTTTCACTAATATAACTTGTGGTAGCTTTTGTGAAAGATTCCTTTTTGTATTTATCTTTATGTTTTAACCCAATTAGCCTGATAAATTTTATGCTTTTACCAATTGAGATAAAATAGAAATACAATAGCGTTTCTACTCCAAATCTTGATTCCTTCATTTTATCAAGAATTGGAGTAATGTCATTTTTATACAAAGCTCTTTCTCCCGTCAATATTTTTAAAGGGTTTACGTCCTGGTTTAAAATATTGACTGTAGAATAGCCTAAAACCATGTCACATTCCTTTTTTAACAGGGGATTTATCATTTTTTCAATATATCCGGAAATTATATTTGTTTGATCAGCATCAATAAATGCAATGATTCCATGTTTTGCATTTTCTGCACCAATGGCCATTGCGTAACCTTTCCCTTTATTTTTTTCAAAATGAATATCTGTTATATCAATTTCTTCTTTCAGTTCCTCAATTATTTTCCTGGTGTTGTCTGTAGATCCATCATTTACTACAATTATCTCATTGACAATTAAAGCTTCGGAGACAGACAAGACAACATCTTTAATGGTTTTTTCTTCGTTGTAAACACAAATTATTGCTGTAGTTTTTTTCATAATGTATTTATTTTTCATATTCATTTAATGTATTTTGGGCAGCATTTCGCCCGATTTCAATAACTTCTTCAGCTTTGTAAAAATCAAAGTTGCCGCAGGCCTGTCTCGATATGTTAATGATTACATCCGGTGGGTTCAGTTCAAGAGAAAGTCTTGACATCTGAGAAAGCATCAGGCTGATTGTGTCTGACATCATGTTAAAATAGCCCAATCTTTCTTTTTTAGGATGTGCCGGGTATATCTGTGCAAGTTTCTCCTGGAAGAGAGCTAATTTTCCTTTGGTCAACTGATCAATGTAGCCTGCGTTTTTCTCAGGTTTTTTTGGTTTAGGGATAGGGATTTGTGCATTAACATTAACGGCAATCAATATGTCACCATCATTCCTGCTAACCCGGTTTGCCGGCACAGGATTTAAAACTCCACCATCCACAAGCCACATATCGCTATTTTTAGCCGGTTTTATAACTAAGGGTATTGCAATTGAAGCCCTTATCGCTTCAAACAAACTGCCTTTTGTAAAAACAATTTCCTTCTTATGTAAAATATCTGTGGCCACACAGGAATATTGCACAGGCAGATCTTCAATATTCTGATCAGGGATAAACTTTTTAATCTCATTCAAAACTCTATCAGCTTTTATGATCCCATTTGTACTTAGAGTGAAATCAACCAAATTGAGCATATCCATTTTACTCAAATCACAAATCCATTCCTCATATTCATTCAACTTTCCTGAAGCATACACTCCAGCCACTATAGCTCCCATAGATGAGCCTGCAATGGAGGTAATTTCATACCCCCTGCTCAATAACTCCTGAATTGCACCAATATGGGCGGTTCCACGTGCCCCACCACTTGACAGAACCAATGCTACCTTCTGTTTCATTTTACAAATTATTGTTTTAACTTTCTAACTGTAAATTCATCGTCTGACAGTCCCTGATCGAAGACCACTTCACTTGTGATCATTTTTGTTGAATGATTTTTTCTGACGTCTTGCATTAATATTTCTTTGGCACTCCAATAATCCCCCACTTTTTCGTATTGATAAGTTGCTTCTTTGAACTTATTTCCTCCCTTATCAAAATATTCAGCAGTTACCGGATAAAAATCTTGTTTATTTACTTTCAGAACCTGTTTTGAATAATCAGTTTTCAAACCTGGTTTAGGGATCAACTTTAATGTATAAGTTTCTTCATCCTGATCTATAAGCTCAGGATCATATTTTAAAGAAAGAAATTTAGCTTCCATATCATCATATGAAAAATCTGTTCCGGCAAATTTCTGGTTCTTTACATGCGAGGCGATCCTTCTTTCTTTAGCATAAGCAGGCATATATATATACATTACATCATTGGGTAAGGACAGGAAGGCTATGCCGGCTTGTGATGCAGGGCTTGTAAAACGGAATAAGCGCATATCATTCCCTTTCTGCATAACATCTGCTTCACGCTTGCTTTCATCTCCGTGCTTATCGATCAGAATTATGGTGACTTTGTTTTGCTGATCTTTGGCAGAATAAAGGACATTATCAACTTTTTGAAGAATCTCACTGGCATCTTGTGCATTAGCATTAAACCCTGCCAAAAGGATTACAGCACTTACTATTACTGATAATTTTAAATTTCTCATTTTACTTATAATTTTATATTTATAAATCTGATTAATTGTGATCTTTATTATACACTGATGATCGCACCTTCTGTGCCCACTCCCAGTGTGATAATGAATTATTAAATTCCTGATAATGAATAGGCTTTGCTATTTTAACTCTAACGGTCTTACCCCTTTTCCTGAACAACTCACGAGGCAGGAGTATTAATTCCAGATTTGTTTTTATTCTGAAAATCTGCCTGAAGATATATATCGCATAAAACAGCGTTGAATTTCTTCCATAAAACCTGATTGGAACCACATCCCTTTGGTTTGAAATTGCTTTTTTTACAAAACTTTTATTCCAATCTTTATCCTGGATCTTAAATTTGAAAACTCTTGAAACCAATCCAAAAGGGAAATGTGTAATTGGAACATCAGACTTATATACTTCTTCTAATTCGATTACATGTTTTCTGCTGTTTTTAGCAAAAACACTCACATCAGCAATAATTGGCCTCAAATTGGGGATAAACATAAACGCTTCGTTTCCAATGGCTTTAAGATTGCCATATTTCTCTCCAACAATATATGTAAGTATCAGGCCATCCAGTAATCCGAACGGATGATTGGCAACAAAAACGCATCTTCCGTTATCCGGTAAATTTTCTTTTCCTTCAATTTCAATTTTGACATTGAATTCTTCAACTAATTTTGGCAAAAGATCAACACCCTCATATTCAGAATATGTATCCATAAGTTGATTAATCTCTGTCTGCTTGATTATTTTGGCTATAATCCTGATAGCAAAACCCGGCAGGCTTTTCAAGAATTTCGAATCACTGTTATTTATTATATGGGCTATATTAATATTTCTCATGCCCAACTATTTTTTTCTTTTCTTTTATAATGAAGAATTAATATGACCGGCAATAATGTTAACGCTCCCAGTCCTGAACCAATCATGCTTAATGCTACCAGTAACCCGAAGTTTTGCAGTGGGACTAATTCAGAAAACAACAGCACAAGAAAACCTGCGGCTACTGAAACTACATTAATGATAATTGCTTTGCCACTTATCATTATTGTTTCTTCAAGTGCTTTTTCAACGTCACCGCCGTTTCCATTGAATGAATGATTAAAATGTGTTATTATATGTATTGAATAATCTATTCCAATACCCAATGCTATACTCGCAACTAAAACTGTCGCAATATCAAGAGGAATACCTGTTAAACCCATAAATCCGAATAATATGATAATCGTGGCTATTATTGGTATGGTGGCAAAAATTCCTTTGGCAACCGAACGTAGCAATGATCCAACAATAATAAGTACCATGACTATTGCTATTGCTAAACTGCTAATTTGGCT
>JAUVKW010000147.1 GCA_030596025.1 Bacteroidota bacterium
ATATCATACATCAGGTTATACAGGTCTCGCTGATTCCGGTTTTTTCTCTTATTATTGGCCTGTAAAATTTGGTGAATGCTTCTGTTTGTAGGTTCATCGTTAAAATCCCCCAGAATAACAATTTTTGCCTTTGGTTCAAAATTAAGAATCGAATCTACAGCCTTTCTTAAGACCACTGCACTGTAATTGCGTTTATTTTCTGTAACTGACATTCCTCCGCTTCTGGATTTCCAATGATTTACAAATACATATAAGTTCTCAGAATCATTTGTTTTTCCTTTTACCAACAGGATGTCACGAGTTAATGTTGTATCTCTTGGAAAGTTTATGGGAATGCTTTTGTGGTATTCAACCTTATAAAGATCTTTCCTGTAAAGTATTGCGACATCAATTCCCCTTTTATCCGGACTATCATAGTGAACAATACCATAATTGCCTTTTTCCAAATTTTCAGTATTGATTAAATCAACAAGAACCTTTTTATTTTCAACTTCGGCAAGGCCAATAATAGCAGGAAGCTCTCTTTTTCCTATGGAAGACAATACTTTAGAAATATCCAGTGTTTTCTTAAGGTATTTCTCCTTGTCCCATTTTTTTTCACTATCCGGTGTAAAATCCTCGTCCCTGGTTAAAGGATCATCTTCAAAATCAAATAAGTTTTCGACATTATAAAAAACGATTGTGAAACTTTTGTTCCTGCTTTGTTTTAGCTCAGTTTCCTGCGCAAAAACATTTAACACAATCAGAAGTACTAAAATAATAATGAAAGGTTTTTTCATGAGTATTTATTTTTATCTTATGTGGGACAAAAATAATTTTTTTATTTTGTTTTTTATGGCTCTGTCAATTTTGTTATATTTAGGTATTAATATTTTCAACTTCTCAGTTAGAAATTCCTGGATCCAAAAATATTTGAATTACATTTTAATTATTAGAAATAATGGCACAATATAAATTAATTAACATTGAGCTTAAGGAGGAAGTTTGTATTTTAAAAATAAACAGGCCTGAGGCTTTGAATGCACTGAATTCAGGTATTTTTAGCGAAATGAAAACTTTTCTGGAAGAATTGAAAGGAGATAAGAAAATTAGGGCTTTGATCATTACGGGGGAAGGAAAGGCATTTGTTGCAGGAGCCGACATCGCTGAAATGGTAAATATGAATTCTGAGGAAGCAGAAAAATTTTCACGTACCGGACAGGAATTGTTTTCTTCCCTTGAAAATCTTGATATCCCGGTTATTGCTGCCGTTAATGGATTTGCTCTTGGAGGAGGTTGTGAGTTAGCTATGGCATGTGATGTCAGGATAGCAAGCGAATATGCCCGGTTTGGCCAACCGGAGGTAAGCCTCGGATTGATTCCGGGATATGCAGGGACACAGCGAATGCCCAGATTACTGGGTATGGGAAATGCTTTATATTATTTAATGACCGGCGACCAGATCAAGTCAGATGAGGCATTAAGAATTGGCCTTATACAGAAACTGGTTGAACATAAAAACTTGCTTGATGAAGCAATTGAATTGGCAAAAAAGATATCCTCCAAGGGACCGAATGCTGTTAGGAAAGTCAAGAAAACTGCCCGCCAGGGACTGGCAAAGGGGATGAATTCAGGCTCTGAACTGGAAACGAAAGAGTTTGGTTCTTTATTTGGAAATGAAGGAACCGAAGGAATGAAAGCTTTTCTTGATAAGCGTAAACCGAATTGGAAATAATATAACCTTAATTCAAATTAACAATGGAATATTCACAAAGACTATCAAACGTATCTGTTCTTGGAGCAGCCGGTAAAATGGGAAGTGGCATCCTTTTACTGATGGCCCATGAACTTTATTCCCTCAGCCATCAGGCAGAGAATAGTAAGTTGAATTTCAGGCTGAATGCAATTGATATTTCAGAAGAAGGCTTGAAAGGGATCATGAAATATGTAGAAAAACTTAGCCTTAAAACAGCTCAACGCAAACCGGATAATATCCGACAGTTTTTTGGGACGGATATGCCCGAAGAAGAAATGGTTCAAGCTTATGTTGAAGGAGTTATGGCTCTTATCCATCCTACAACAGAATTGAGTGCAGCTTATAGTTCCACATTGATATTTGAAGCTGCAAGTGAAAATAAGGATCTGAAAATAAAACTCTTATCTGAAATTGATAAGAATTCTACTGTAGATCCGTGGTTTTTTACAAATACTTCCTCAATTCCAATTTCTTATATTGATGAAAAAGCAGGACTGGAAGGAAGAATACTGGGTTACCATTTTTATAATCCACCTGCTGTTCAACGCCTGGTTGAATTGATTACTACAGGTTCTACATTACCCGGACTTAAGGAAACTGCAGAGAAGTTGGCGGAAAGAATCAGGAAAATTATAGTTCCATCAAATGATATTGCTGGCTTTATTGGCAATGGCCATTTTATGAGGGATGCCCTTTATGGTATTTCTGAGGTAAAAAAGCTTCAGAAGGAAATGAGTTTTGTGAATGCCGTATTTGCCATCAATACTGTAAGCCAGAAGTTCCTGATAAGACCAATGGGTATTTTTCAGTTATGTGATTATGTTGGACTTGATGTTGTTCAATTTATCATGAAAGTGATGGATCCATACATTGAAAATGAAAGTCTTCATAGTGATTTACTTGATGAGATGGTGGCGGCAGGAGTAAAAGGTGGTCAAAATCCGGATGGTTCACAGAAAAATGGATTTCTCAGGTATGAGGAGGGTAGGATAACAGGTGTTTATGATTTGGAATCAGGCACTTATGCAGATGCTCAGTCTGTTAAAACGGAAACAGGTAAGTACCTTGGTGCCCTTCCCACAAACTATAAACCATGGAAGGAAATAGTAAAGGATCCTGATAAAGAAAAGCTGCTGAAGGAGATTTTTTCAGGTATGAAGAATATGAATACCCGGGGGACTGATCTGGCAATTGCATATGGAAAAAACTCCAGGGAGATTGGACTTAAGCTTGTCAAAGATGGCGTTGCCCAAAATGAGGGTGATGTAAATAAAGTCCTGTTTACGGGTTTTTTCCATGCATATGGACCTGTGAATACTTATTTTGGATAGAAATGGAATAATGTCCCGAAAATCTTTCCCGTTTTTAGGGATTAGATTTTCGAGGATCCTCGAAAAATTACAAAAATCGAAGATTTTTTATTTTTCGGGAGAAGATTGGAAGGGAAACCTTTCAGGGTCCGAAGGACCTGGAAGTGTTGGATCGGGAAAGATGAGAGCTTAGTGATGAAGATGCACAGAGCACAGAAGATGAGCGATCCGCCTTCACTAAAGTTTCGGCGGACAAGTGAGAATTGAGTGATAGTAAGCTATACAGAGTATTTAAATCTTAATAAAAGAAATTTTATATATGAATTTTGAATTTACTGAAGAGCAGGAGATGATCCGCCAGGCAGCAAGGGATTACGCTCAACGCGAGCTAATAAAAGATGTTCTGGAAAGGGATGAAAAAGCAGAATTCCCTGAACGGCATATTAAAAACCTTGCAGACTTAGGGTTTATGGGTATGCTTGTTGATCCAAAATATGATGGAGGAGGAATGGATACTGTTTCCTACGTTTTGGCTATGGAGGAAATATCGAAAGTAGATGCCTCAGTAGGGGTCATTATTTCTATAAATAATTCTCTTGTAAACTGGGCCCTTGAACACTATGGAACGGAAGAGCAGAAGGAGAAGTATTTAAAACCTTCTGCCAGGGGAGAGAGGTTTGGAGCATTTCTCCTGTCAGAACCCGAAGCTGGTTCTGATGCTACAATGCAAAGAACAACAGCTATACCAGACGGAGACCATTATATTATTAATGGTGTTAAAAACTGGATATCTTCAGCCAATTCTGCTTCTATATACCTGGTAATTGCTCAAACCAAACCTGAGCTGAGGCACAAAGGGATAAATGCATTTATCATGGATAAGGATATTCCTGGTATTAGTTTAGGCCCACATGAAGAAAAAATGGGGATGCGAAGTTCAGATACTCATTCCGTAATGTTCACAGATGTTCGTGTTCCAAAAGAGAACCGTTTAGGAGAAGAAGGCATGGGCTTTAAAATAGCAATGAAAATACTGGATGGCGGAAGGCTGGGAATTGCTGCGCAGGCTTTGGGGATTTCGGTTGGAGCCATGGAAAGATCTGTCCAATATGCTAAAGAAAGGAAAGCCTTTGGAACAGAAATTGCAAATCACCAGGCCATTGCTTTTAAAATTGCAGATATGGCAGTAAAGGTTGAAAATTCAAGAAACCTGTGTCTTAAAGCTGCATGGTTGAAAGATCAGGGTAAGCCTTTTGGTATGGCCAGTGCAATGGCAAAGCAATATTCTGCCGATTCGGCTATGTGGATCACAACGGAGGCCGTTCAGATTCATGGTGGTTATGGATATGTAAGGGAGTATCATGTGGAGAGACTGATGCGTGAGGCAAAACTTACTCAGATTTATGAAGGGACTTCAGAAATACAGAAAATTGTAATTTCGAGAAGTGTTTTTAGAGAAAGATAAAACGAATGAAAAACCTTTCAGGGTCAGTAGGTCCTGGAAGAGTTTGTATACACTGGATAAACGATTAGCGAAGAGGCGAAAGGCACAGGGCTAAGGGCGCAGGGCAAGACAATAAAGAGAAGAGATGAAGTTTGAAGAATAAAAGGGTGCGAGTAACTTTTAAAAGGTAGAATCCGAAAAATAAACTACGTAGTAAAATGATTGAAAGCTGAAAGGATCGAAAGTCCCGTGGGGACGGAATATTTATAGCCATGGACGTAAGTCCATGGTAAAGATAGTACAAGAATCTGAGCTTTGGCGGGATTTTTTGCCCGGAGGCGCAAAAATCATGACAAAGCAAAGTGGTTTTGTAAGTCTTGAAAACGATGAAGTAAAAAGTTTGAGAAAGAAGAATTGGAGAGTATTAATTGAATAATGAAATGACAGAAATATATAAACCCCAAAACCACATACGAATAGTTACTGCAACATCACTGTTTGATGGCCATGATGCTGCAATAAATATCATGCGTAGAATAATCCAATCAACAGGGGTTGAGGTTATTCATCTTGGTCATAATCGATCTGTCTCCGAAATTGTGGATACGGCAATCCAGGAAGATGTTCAGGCTATAGCTGTAACTTCATACCAGGGTGGGCATATTGAGTTTTTTAAGTATATGCTGGATTTACTGAAGGAAAAAGCTTACGGTCACATTAAGATTTTTGGCGGAGGTGGTGGGGTTATTCTACCTGATGAGATTGTTGAACTTGAAAACTATGGTATTGAGAAGATCTATTCACCTGATGATGGCAGAACCATGGGTTTGCAGGGAATGATCAATGACCTGATTCAGAGATCTGACTTTCCCTTAAACAGTAAGCATAAGTTTACATCTGAGGAGCTTAAACCTGCAAACTCCCATATTATTTCCAGGCTTCTTACTCTTGCAGATAACAATTCAAAGTCAATCAGCCCTTTGGTGAGCAGCCTGAACAAAGATTGCGAAGAGAAGAAATCATTTGTGCTTGGTGTAACCGGTACAGGTGGAGCAGGGAAATCTTCTTTGCTGGATGAACTTGTAAGGAGATTTAAAACGGCATATCCCCGGAATACTCTTGCCATTCTTTCTGTTGATCCTACTAAAAGAAAAACAGGAGGGGCACTGCTTGGTGATAGAATAAGAATGAATTCAGTTTATTCCCCAAATATCTTTATGAGGTCGGTGGCCACCAGGCAATCAAATCTTTCCCTTTCAAGATCCATCCAGGATATTTTATGTATCATAAAATCCAGTGGATTTGATCTGGTGATCCTGGAAACTTCAGGGATAGGTCAGTCTGATACAGAAATTGTTGATCACAGTGATCTTTCTGTTTATGTAATGACTCCCGAATATGGTTCGGCAACTCAGCTGGAAAAGATTGATATGCTTGATTTTGCTGACCTTGTTGTTATTAATAAATTTGATAAACGTGGGGCTGAGGATGCATTGAGGGATGTGAAGAAGCAGTATCAGAGAAATCATAAGCTTTTTGAAATAACAACTGAAAAAATGCCCGTATGGGGAACTGTTGCTTCCAATTTCAGGGATGCCGGAGTAGATCAGTTCTTCAAAGAGTTAATGAACAGGATTGAGCAAAAGACAACTGACATATTTCATAAATCTTCATCAAAAGAAATCCCGGCGGTTACTCAATGCTTAAGCATTATCCCTGGGAAGAGAGTCAGGTACCTTTCCGAGATTTCCGATATTGTTAGGAATTATAATAAGCATTCTGTAGAACAATCGGAGATAGCTGATAAATTATATGGACTGAGGCAAAGCATTTCTCACTTAAAAGATGCAGATAAAAATACACTGGAGCTTCTGAACCTGGAGTATAAAAAGCTTGAAAAAAGTCTTGATCCTGATAGTCGTTCTATATTAAAGTCCTGGGATTCAAAATTAAAGGTCTATAAAAAGAGTAAGTTTACTTATGAGGTAAGGGGTAAGAAAATTGAAGTGGAAACCACTACAGAAAGTTTGTCACATCAAAAGATACCGAAAATATCTCTTCCTAAATATAAGTCATGGGGAGATATCTTGTTGTGGAATTTAAAAGAAAATCTTCCGGGAGAATTCCCTTTTGCAGCCGGTGTATTCCCATTTAAACGTGAAAATGAAGACCCTACCAGGATGTTTGCAGGAGAAGGTGGTCCGGAAAGGACAAACAGGAGATTTCATTATCTTTCATACGGACAACCGGCACAGAGACTATCTACTGCTTTTGATTCTGTAACCCTGTATGGAGCCGATCCGGAAACAAGACTCGATATATATGGGAAGATTGGAAATGCCGGGGTTTCTATTGCCTGCCTGGATGATGCAAAGAAATTATATTCCGGGTTTAACCTCTTGAATCCTACAACCTCAGTTTCTATGACCATCAACGGACCGGCACCTATTATGGTAGGGTTTTTTATGAATGCTGCTATTGATCAGCAGTGTGAGTTGTATATTAAGAAAAAGGGTCTGGAAGAAAAAGTTCGGAAAAAGATTCAGCATATTTATAAAAAGCAGGGCCTTCCCGTTCCCGTATACCGTAGAGAATTGCCAAAAGGAAATGATGGACTTGGCTTAATGCTTCTTGGTGTTACAGGCGACCAGGTACTTCCACAGGATGTTTATTCAAAGATCAAAAAAAGCACCATCTCCGGGGTGAGAGGGACAGTCCAGGCGGATATTCTCAAGGAAGATCAGGCACAGAATACCTGTGTTTTCTCAACAGATTTTGCCCTGAAATTAATGGGTGATATACAAGAGTATTTTATTAAGAACCATGTTCGAAATTTTTACTCTGTCTCTATTTCAGGTTATCATATTGCTGAAGCCGGAGCAAACCCAATTACCCAGTTCGCACTGACCCTGTCAAATGGATTTACATATGTGGAATATTACCTGTCAAGGGGTATGAAGATTGATGATTTTGCACCTAACTTTTCTTTCTTTTTCTCAAACGGACTCGATCCGGAGTATACTGTGATTGGCAGGGTTGCAAGGATTATATGGGCAAAGACTATGAAGCATCTTTATGGTGCCAATGAAAGATCGCAAAAGCTTAAATATCATATACAAACTTCCGGACGTTCGCTGCATGCCCAGGAGATAGAATTCAATGATATCCGGACTACCCTGCAGGGTTTAAGTGCCGTATATGATAATTGTAATTCCTTACATACCAACGCCTATGATGAGGCTATTACTACTCCCAC
>JAUVKW010000149.1 GCA_030596025.1 Bacteroidota bacterium
TTAACCCACTTTATTCATACAAAAGCGAAGCGAATTGTATGAATGTGCGAAGGATAGTGGAAAGTAAAGTGGGAAACCCCGATTTAGACATACCCAAATTTGGGGTAATGAAATGATCCAAATTTGTTGGTATAGTCTTAATCGTAGAAAATGTATGCATTTTCCGGGTTAAGCTGAGTTAAGGTTTATCTGAAAGCTTGCTGACAATAATCTATTAAAACATGAAGTTTCTCGTCTAATAATAGAAGGTCATTGCGAACGCAGTGAAGCAATCTGCTACAATATAAACTATAGTTTAAGCTTGTTTTCTCTCTTATCTTTTCTCAGAATCAGAACAATTCCAAAAATTCCTGCTAAAATCAGGCCTATATCCTCCAGAATACCCATTGGGACCACCATAAAACCTCCAGTGGAAACAATTATAGGAATTATAAGATAGTATCCTGGAATTTTCCCATAAGTCATCATGAACAATCCAATAGTAAATATTGTTGTCGGACATGGTACCAGACCAAAAGGAAAGAAATTAGGATAAATATGACCCAAAAAGTAACCAAATATCTGGTAGCCTGCCATAGAATAGATTATTAAAATAATTCCAATTACTGACTTCCAATCCGGATGGAAACTTATTACAATATCAGATCTTAAAAGTGCCAAAATTAATAGTGCACCTTGTATTACAAATAGAGCTGCAAAAATATATGCAAGCTTGTAAATGGTGGACCAGAACAGTAAGCAGAAAACAGCACCATTCCATAACCATAATAGTGACAGGATCGCCAGGATAACTTTACCTGATGATTTTTTCTTTCTAAAAGCAAATACCACTGCGACTAATCCAAATAGAAACGCAATAATCTGAAGTGGCCATATCTTCAGATTATAACTCCCCAGAACATTTAGAAACTCCTCAAGATTGAATAAATACATTTTTAACTCCTTTTTAATCGTATACTTCAACAATTAGCTCAATTTCTACGGCTTGCCCTCTTGGTAGTGATGCCACACCAATAGCTGCCCGGGCATGTTTCCCTTTTTCTCCAAAAACTTCCACCATTAAATCAGAAAAGCCATTGATTACTTTGGGTTGCTCTATGAAAGATGGGTCTGAATTAACCAGTCCCAATACCTTTACAATACGCTTTACCTTATTTAAATCTCCAAGCATTTCTTTCAGTACAGCAAGCTGATTTATTGCTGTAAGCCTGGCTCCCTCATAGCCCTCTTCGATGGATAGGTCAGCACCAAGCTTCCCGGTAATTTCAGTGCCATCGGCTCGCCTGGGTCCCTTGCCAGCTAAAAAGATGAGATTACCGGTTCTAACCCCATTTACATAATTCGCAACAGGTTGGGGCGGTTCCGGAAGAGTGATATTTAATTCTCTTAATCTTAATTCCGGATCATAATTCTCATCATCTGCCACTAAGCTGGTCTTTTCTCCACAGCCTGCAACTAAACCAATCATAAAAATAAAACTAAATAAGCAGGAATAGGTTTTGCTCATAATTCTAATATTTAATGGAGTTAGTAACTTTCAAAACTGATACTTAAAAACCAAGGCAAGACGGTTGTAACTGGAATTCCAGGTAGGATAATCCCCAAGAAGGTCCTTGTTATAATCAAAATTCAAGGAAAGGGAATGTTTCCCAAAGGAATACCCAGCTCCAAGCCTAAAATTATTCCCACCCTGTATATTCAAGTACTCTGATGAATTCATGGTTATTTCAGAATTCAAATATAAGCCGGTTACAAATGCCAGGTCAATAAAGGCTTTTGATTGATTTTTGGTAAAAACATAATACCTGAGTCCAAAAGGAATATCTATTGCAGTGTAATTGATCTCATACAAATAAGTATTCTCTATTGTTAAAAAAACTCTTGTGATTTCATCTTCGCCCCTATAATACACAAGAGCAGGATTAAAGAATAATGAAAACCTGTTTTTCCAGAATGGTATTATATACTCACCCTCAAGGCCTATTGTAAATGAGAAAAACGGATCAAATATCAGTTCCCTGTCAATAACTTCATTTTCAGCTTTATAAGCTGCTGCAAATGAAAAACCAGCAACTACTTTAAAGTTAAAAGATTCCCTGTCTTTAAGACTTTTATATTGAATACTATTAATTCCTTTGCTTTTATTATAGTTCAGGAAATATTTAATAAGCTTAGACTCCTTATACTCTAAGTTCTCATAATCCTTTTTGTCCATTTTATTGATTCGAACATTATTAAACAATTGTTGTTGATAATAATTGTTTGACGCCATTACCCATGCAGCAACCCTGTAATGTTTGAAGACAAGCTGTTCTATAAGTTTACTGTTACCCGACCTGTAAAAATACCTGACCAAATTTCCTTCTTGATATACATACAGTGATGCTTCTCCCTCCACAAGTGTTTTTAAATAGATTAGCTCGTCAGACCAAACTGGATTCCTGTTTTCATCAACATTATCCAATAATACAGCAGAACGATCTATATTGCCTGAAAATCTGATGTATTTCTTTGCCGACCCTATTTGGAATTCTTTAACAGTTGAAATGCTTGCAGCATATTTTTCACTCGCCATTTCAAGGATGTATTCAAATCCTGTTGGATTATCCCTGGTATCCCTGTCCTTAATGTAACAATCAATCTTTTCATTCTCATTATTAATAAAATAAGCCTTTTTATAATCTCCCTGACTAAATAAACAGGCTGATAAGACTGAGAATATTAGCACGATTTGAAGCTTTTTCATTTGTCAGGGATAATAATTATTATTATGTATAAAAATATGCTAAAATATATGGACCGCAAACAATTGATAATTGTATTATGAAATTTGGTGGTTCGTCGTTTTTTAGAGTTCAGATTCTCCTGAACTTCTTTATCAGATTTTTTCCAGTAACAACACTGGCAGTTATAACTCCATTGAGAGGAGTTAATCCATGAGAGAAGATATCTTCACCGGTAAAGAATAGGTTTTTTATTCCTGACCTGGGTGATAATTCCGGATTATCGGCTTTTAGAATATCAAGACCAAACACTGAACCTTTATCATGGTGAGTGAAGTTCTTAACATCGAGTGGAGTAATCAGTTTTGAATACCTGACATATGCCTTAATTCCAGGGAATTTTTCATCCAGCTGATTAAGATAATACTGTTTTATCTGCTCTGTTAACTGTTTGTATTCATCACTATCTTGTTTTCCCTCATATTTCTCGAAATATTCATACCTGGTTTCATGATGAATCTCGGCCGTATGATAGTTAGAATCCTGGTGTTTATTGTTCAGAAGGGAAGGAAATGAGATTGTAAGATCATCACAGACCCATCCTTTTTCCGTGGGATTGCGTGACATTGTGGAAGGGTCACCAATGATTGTTTTGTAGGCGGTTTTCTTGATTTTAAAGGATGAAATGTCTCCTTCAAATCCAATCAACAATAGCAGGAATGAAGGAACAGATCTATGCTTCGCCAGGGCTTTAAGCAGACGGGTGGGTCTTTCTTGCTCCGGAACAAATCCCGACAAGGTTTCCTTAATCCCTATGGAACTTATAATGTTATCAGCATAAATATTGCTCTCATCTTCTGTCTCCACTCCAATTGCTGCATTATCCTTAAAAATGATCCTCTTTACCCCTGATGCCGGCCGGACTTCTCCCCCGCTGCTGGTAATTGAAGTTACCAGGGCATCTACCAGTGCCTGTCCTCCCCCATCCGGGAAAAACATCCCCTTAAACTGCATATTCTGAGCATATGCATAGAAAGGAAAAGGAGTCTCATCAAGTGGTATGCCGAAGTAGTGGGAGAAAGACAATAAAATGGCTCTCAGTTTTCTGTTTTCTACTTTTATTACAGAATCAATAACCTCTGTAACAGACTTATCCATATGGGGCAGTACCCCTATTTTCCTTGAGATCCAGAACATAAACCCTGCAATTGCAGGTGAATGCATTTTGGGGAGTGAGAACATTCCCGACTTTTTTTCAAGAATATCCAGGTATTTAAAGTAAAGATCAATCTTTTCACTTTCTTCCGGAAACTCAAATTTCAACTTTTCATACAACTTGCTTTTATCATTAACAAATATGAATTGATAATCCAGGTCGGGGAAATACTTAATCTGACATTCATGATCCAGTGGAGAGAAGGAGGCATTTCCGTCTGTAATAGCCTTCAACAGCAGGTAGTCGACACTGGTTTCGGAGTAATCACATACCCATTGCACCCCTGGCGACCAGGTCCAGTTGCCCGTCTCTGGTTCGGTAAAAGCAGTCATTGAACCTCCCGGGGAAAGGTTCTTTTCCAATACCAATACTTTGTAATTACACATTGCCAGTGAAGCAGCACACGACAGGCCACCGATACCAGAGCCGATAATTATTGCATCGAATTTTCCTTTTAGCATTTTCTCTCCTTTCATTTCAAAATTTAATCCCTGGAAGCAAGAGAGATTCGGAAAACCTCCCACTTCCTTCTCCTTGCAATTTACATATTAATTTGGAATACATAATGGATGGAAAAATGGAATGCTGGAATAATGGAAAAAGACTTACATTATAACAGCACCGGGCTTCCAGTCTGCCGTGCAGGCGGGCATGATAGTCTGGTAATAGTAGTTAAATATATGATTTGAGGTCCGGTACCAAAAGATCAAAAATCAGGATTTATTTGATTCGTCTCATCTGTGGAGTGAATCTAAAAGTAAAATCTAAATAGTTGGTTCCATCACGTACTCGAAGAGGTGTTTTATCATAATGACCCTGATCTATTGATGTAACTATTTCGGCCACAGGGATATCGAATGTTTGCACCCCAAAATGATCGTCTTTGTCTGGCCAGTCATCAACTTCGTGCATAGAAATTTTTATCGAAATTGTATCGTTTTGTTTCAGTCCATTCCATAATTTTACAGTTGTAGTATTCTCTGTAAAATCGTAGGTTGAGTAATTACCTGTTTGTATGTAATTACCAGAGCTGCGGGCCAGATGATCATGTGCTGAGGTGCTTCCCAGACTCTTAGGCCAGCTCCAGATATTACCATATAACTCACAATTGCCCCCTGCATCACCTTCATAAACCTGCATTTTGCAGAGAAAGGTGGTAACATCATAAACAACGTTATCAGTCCGTGGAATTGCAGTCACAATCGGGTAAGAAGCAGCAAACACAATTTTCCCTATAGAATTATCCCTTATGTATCTGAGCTTATAGGCGATTGGAGCACCTGGAGATTCCTTTGAAAAATTTCCACCATCCTTAATATAATCTTTAAATGCTTCAAATCCGTCTATAATAGCTCCGGCACTGCTGCCACTGCCTCCAAGAACATAAACTTTCATAGTTGATTTTTCTTTCAGGCTCTCAAAATCAGAAGAGGCCTGAGCATTTATAGAGCCATAAGATGCATTCAGATAAGTCATGACATCCTGTTCCTCCAATTCCGATTCAATTGTAAACAGAGCCATCCTGCCGAATGTTACCGTAGAGATATACATTGGCATATAGGTACCAAACAAAGTTTTATCTACCTCTTCTTCAAATAGATCAGAAGGTTGGTTAGGCAAATCCATATCAATGGTGTAATAGTTTTGAATGAATTTGGCAACAAGGCGGGTTTGTACTTTGGTATTCGAGTAATCAAATCCACCTGATACGTTCACACCAAATAGTTTACAACTGGCGTGAAGAGAAAGGTCAAGCTGTTCTTTGGAATAAGCCTGTTCAATTGTAAATCCCATATTCGCCGGGGGAACATCATATTCCTGGTCCATAAGGGCATTAACCGCCTCCCGCACTGTAGATAACTTTGGATCTTCAATAGCAATTGATACGCTGCCGGCTCCGGTTAATGATGTAGAAATCATTATAGGCTTTCTCTTTGCCGGTATCAGGGTATAGGTTCCGTCCAGTATGCTTTCTCCTTTCACAAGAGCCCCCGGATAAATAACATCTGTCTGCGGATTCAGCACAATCTGTTCATCGAATCCTGCTGCAGCACTGTAATAATCTATTTTGTAAATATATTCTACTGTGGTATCAACCTCTGAACTGACAACTTCTGCAGCTTTTTCATCAGGCATGGCATCTGATATCGGAGGGAGCGACTTAATGTATAAATCAAATTCTTTTTCATCAAAAAGGTCAATGTCTTTATTACAACTAATAAATACAATGGAGAACATTATTGCAATAAGAAGAATTAAGCTTAAAAAAGAAATGATTTTTTTTGACTGTAAACCCACGATAATATGAGGCAGTGTTTTCATAGGATTGTGAATTAATGTGAGTGTTCTTGTAAGTTACATAAAATAAACCACTTATTGGTCATAGTTTTGTAGAAAGACATTATGGATTTAAACATTTCCCCGTAGGGGATAGACATTTGGAAAGAAATACTTCTTAATTATTTTTTATAATGTTAAACTCCGGAGTATGATTTGATTCAGGACATATTCTGCTACAAAACTTAATGCCCCTGACGCTTACGGACCTGGTCAAAGACCTACAGGCAAAACATTTTACACAAACATGACTTTTGAGACAGCCCCTTGGGTTGTTTTGTTACTAACTGTTCTATAAATATTTTGTCCCCATGGGACATTTGATGAATGGCTAGTTCAATATCATAATATTATATTATCTATTGTTGTGGAATCCCTTAGGGATGATATATTTATAGAAAGTGTCTTTTACCTATTTACTAAGTCCCGTCAGGGACGATATATAAAGATTCCTATTATTAAACTAAAGTTTTTGTGCTATATATTATATAACATAGCTAAAGAATAACGTTATTAATAACGGCATTAATGCAGTGATTAATTTACCAATATATCTTATAAGTAACTGGAACCAAATCCTATAATACATCAAGATAATATAAGTTATTATGATACTGCTGCAAGCACTCCAGGCACGGTTAAACAGAATTAATGAAAAATACAAATTGTGGCATTTTATTTGTGGTAACATTATTTTGCACCTTTCTATATTCTTTAGTGTAATAAAAGCAGTAGTTTTTTTTAACTAAAACCGTGAAAAATGAAAACCATTATCAAATTAATCCCAATTACCCTGATCATCCTGATTGTCAGTCTAATTTCTTCCTGTGAGAAGAAAAATACTGAAATAGAAGGTATCGGGGAGGCTGAATTTTCTATCAATCTACCTGATGAACTAGTGCTAAAATCAGACATCGCTGACAGCAACGAGGTAGCTTCTTATCACCTGCTGGTTTCTGTTGAGGATTTAAATGGCAATCAGATTCTCAATAATGAATTAATACCTATTTATCAATTCGGATCTGGCTTTGTAAGTGAAAACGTAGAATTAAGCACCGGCGAATTCAAACTAACCAAGTTTATGGTAATCAATCCATCCGGTGAAGTAATCTATGCCACTCCTCTTGAGGGTTCTCCCCTCGCCTATCTGGTAGATAAACCTTTACCACTGAATTTTGTAATACGTGCTGACCAGATCACCAGGATCAGGCCTGAAGTTTTGCCTGTAGGCAATTATCCTCCGGGTGAATTCGGGTATGTGAACTTTGGTATACAGATTATTCAACCATTGCATTTCTTTGCAGTCTGCATACTTGATAATCCATTAATTATGGCTCCTACCCAGCTAACACAGGCAAGACTTACTGTATATGCTGAAAATGGATGGCATTATACTTTTAAGCTCGAAGCCAG
>JAUVKW010000077.1 GCA_030596025.1 Bacteroidota bacterium
TTTTGTCGGGGTGGCGGGATTCGAACCCACGACCTCGTCGTCCCGAACGACGCGCGCTACCTGGCTGCGCTACACCCCGAAAAACGGGATGTAAAAGTAATAAAACTTGTAGTATTTTAAAACTCTGTTACTGCAGCGTAAATTCAACAGAATTGAGATTACGAATAGCCCCGTCAGGACCTATACTTTGGATATCACTGAATACAATAATTTGTCCGGACTCCTGGCTCTCTATTAGCTTTTTTTGTTTAGCAGTAAGAATATTTGAATCAGACATTTCCTCTACAATGTTTCCATCTTTGGTAACACTAATAGTAAAGGCTGTTATCCTGAATTCAATATCTAATGTAAAGTTTTCAATTTCTACAGTTACCTTATCCTGTTCTAATAAAAATTCCTTATTAATTTCCCCACCGGTTTTTCCTCCAACTTTTGCAACAGGATCTGAAACTGCTTCAACAACATACTCTCTTGTTTCAATTTCTTCTCCTTTACTGCTTATTGTAATGATGGCAGTACCCTGGACAATTGGATTAACATTATATTCGCCATTATTACCGGAAATCTTTCCATTATCAATTATGACTTCCAGATCTGAGACTTCATATCCGGGTACATCTATTTTTAAAGGATTATTAACTCCGATGTAGAGGATGTTTGTGCGAACTGACTCCTCCGAGACTTCTTGTACATTCTCTGTAGCAGCATTAGAATTTTCATCCTTCACTTTATCTGCTTCCTTGTTTCCCCCTGTACAGGAAGCTACGAACAGAAGGATAGCAGCAAGTGTAATTATGGTTAATACAGGCATACTCGAATTGGGGTAAGTTTTTCTTTTTGTTATCATGATCATTAGTTTTAATATATGACAGGAATGGTAAGAATTAAGTGCAAAGCAGACCTTATAATATGATTTGCAGTTACATATGCAACATAAACCATTTTTTCCAGAATTGCAATAAAAGGGAGCCTAAAGCAAATTCAGCTTTTTTAATCGCTTGAATACTAATTCCGAAGTTATAAGTTTCATGCAGGCAAGATCTCCCCGGGCACACTCCCCCTTACCATAAACTGTACAGGGCCGGCATTCCAGTTCTGTTTCCGGGATCTGAATAGAGAATTTGTCGGGTTGATTAAGAGCGCTGAATCCCAAACCAGGATGAGTACCGCCCCAAATAGATATAGTTGGAGTGCCGCATAATGCAGAAATATGCATATTGGCAGAATCCATGCTAATCATGAATCGCATTTTAGATATTATGGCTATTTCCTGTTTAAGGCTCATCTTTCCCGTTAGATTCAGAGTATTTTCAAAACCAGAGATTAAGCTATCAATTTCTGCTTTTTCATGTTCTCCACCTCCAAAAAAGAAAAACCAAACTTTATGTTCCTGATTGATACGCTTCATTAGATCAGTGAAATTTGCTAAATCCCATCGTTTTAAAGTATGCCTGGCCATGGGAGCAATTCCAATCCAGGTAATATCTTTTTGTTGCATTTCAGGAGGAAGAATGCTTTTGGCAGTTTCTAAAACATGATCTTCAATGATGAATCCTTTATATGTTCCTTTTCCAACATTCAGACCTGCTTTTCTAAAAACCTCAAGGTATCTTTCAAGGGTGTGTGGGAGCTTTTTATTGATTTTACCTTTAATAAAATCCTTTTTCTGTTTCCTGCCTTTATCTATTCTGAAATTTTTTTTGCCTGAAAACCTGAATAATAATGAAACAATATAGGAACGGATCACTCCATGCAGGTCAATGACAGCATCAAATTTCTGTAAACTGATTAGATTTATATAAAGGTGAACCAGACCTTTTAAACCTTTATATTCTTTATGAAAGTTTGCAGGAAATACTTTAAGACCTTGAATTCCATTAAAAAACGGAGTGAAATAGGGAGCGGTAACTAAAGTAATTTGCAAGCCATTATTTTCAGCCAGCACTTTCCTGATTGCAGGAACTGTAAGAGCAACATCTCCCATAGCTGAAAATCTGAATACAAGATAATGTTTATGTGTGCTTTTTGTCAAGTCCAATTTATTTACATTATATCTAGTCTGTTAATAATCTTCATAAGACTTTTCTTCAACAAATTGTGAACCGGTTTGTTCGTTTATTTTCTTTTTTATTCTTGACCTTTCATCATTGTTTATATATACCTGTCGAACAGTATATATAAACCCTTCGCCAAAATCCTTTTTTCTTTCGTAATCCCGGCATTGATCTTCAATATCCCAGAGTCTTGTATTAACTTCTCTCAATTGCTTATATAAAGGATCTTTTTTTGTTAGAATTTGAGCAGCGGATTCATTTAGAACCTTGTATTCAAGTCTGATATTTTCCAGTTTTTTTTCATCCTTGATTTTCTCCAGCTTAATTTCAAGAATGGTTAGTTTATCTACGATTTCTCCGTTGGAAACTTCAATCTTCATGCTTTTATCAGGTATTTATTTTTAACAAAAATAATGAAAATGATGCAAACAATAAGCACCATGCTTTAGCTTGGTGTCAAATGTTGCAAATAACTATTTCAGTGCGCTTTAGCGTACTTAATAAATTCTAATATAAAGTCAGCTCAAAGCTGACTTATCAAATATTGTATTTCTCACCAAC
The DNA here is from genome assembly GCA_030596025.1 of Bacteroidota bacterium. Classification (GTDB taxonomy): domain Bacteria; phylum Bacteroidota; class Bacteroidia; order Bacteroidales; family VadinHA17; genus JAYEGO01. Next base: position 2,616 of record JAUVKW010000077.1, read on the forward strand.
ACCAAGCTAAAGCATGGTGCTATTTTTATATCTTATAAACATTAACTTTTCTGGAAACCCTATGAGACAATTAATAACAACTAATTGAATCAATTTCAGGAAGATATCTTCTTAATTGACGCATATGCCTGTAGGGACTGAATGATAATATAAATTTATAGTGGATCAATATCTACCACTACCTGCATTTGCCTGAATTCTTTTTCAAGCTTATTAATTTCAGTTTGCAGTATTATTTTGGCCTTTGCATAACTTCTATCTCTTTCAATTTTAATTAGAAGACTTTTCAGATGCCACTTATGAATTTTGCTGATCAGTGGAAATTCTGGTCCGAGTACTCTTGTTCCAAACACCTGTTTCAGCCTGTTTCCCAGGAATATTGACCCTTTATTTAAACTATTCAGATCCTTATGTTTGAGAGTTATTTTAATAAGTTTATAATATGGGGGATACTTGAAGGCCTTTCGTTCCAGCATCTGATTTTTGTACATCTTCAAATAATCTCCTTTTATTACCCATTGAAGCACTTCATTTTCGGGATCTGAGGTTTGAATGATAACCTTCCCCTGTTCCGATTTTCTCCCTGCTCTTCCACTCACCTGGGTAAGTAATTGGTAACTTCTTTCATAGGCACGGAAATCAGAAAAAAAAAGCAAATTGTCGGCATTCAATACCCCAACCAGCCTTACATTATCAAAATCCAGTCCTTTAGAAATCATTTGAGTCCCAATGAGGATATCGCTTTTTCTCATTTCAAAATCCGTAATGATTTTGTGGTATGCCCGTTTTGTTCGTGTAGTATCAAAATCCATACGAGCCACTTTTGCTTCAGGAAAGACCAAACGGGTTTCTTCCTCTATTTTTTCCGTGCCAAATCCACGTGTTCTAATGTTTGTTGACTGACATTCCGGACAAAAGTTTGGAGAGCTAATGGAGTAGCCACAATAGTGGCAGTTCAGATCGTTAGAGTATTTATGAAATGTAAGATTTACATCACAGTGTTTGCACCTGGGAATCCACCCACATTCATTACATTGTATATAGGGAGACCATCCCCTGCGATTTTGAAATAGAATTACTTGTTCATTTTGAGAAAGAGCTTCGGACATAGAATTATAAAGCTCAGGGGTAAAATGTGAAACCATTCTTTTTTTCCGATAAGCATCCCTGGTATTAGCAAGTACAGAAAGAGGCAGTTTTACATTGCCATGACGATCATTAAGTTCTACCAGAGCATATTTCCCGATTTCAACATTATAATAAGATTCAAGTGAAGGTGTGGCTGTGCCAAGAAGAGTTTTAGCCTGGTGTAAGTGTGCAAGATACAAGGCTGCATCCCTTGCATGATATCGCGGTGCAGGATCGTGTTGTTTGTAGGAGGTCTCATGTTCCTCATCAATAATTACCAGGCCAAGCTTCTTAAAGGGGAGAAAGATGGAAGAACGAACCCCAACGATGATTTGATATGTTTCTTCTGTAGATTTTCCTAATAGATTTTTCCAGACTTCTGCTCTCTCTGAGTCATTGTATTGAGAATGGTATACACCTATTTTTCCTCCAAAATACCTTTTTAAACGGGAAATGATTTGAGTTGTAAGGCCAATTTCAGGAAGCAAATATAATACCTGATTACCCTTTTTGATCTCTTCATGAATTAAGTGAGCGTAAATCTCGGTTTTCCCGCTTGAGGTTACGCCATGAAAAAGAATGGTATTATTTGATTTAAATTTCGTTTTTATTTCTTCAAACTTTTTAACCTGGATATTACTAAGCTCTTTCAGTGAGTTGAGTTGAGAGGTTTCGACTAGAAGACGTGAGCTTTCCTTGTAAGACTTCTGAAGAATCCCCTTTTTTATCAGAGCTTCCAGGGCTGGCTTGCTGATCTGCCTGTCTGCAATAAGCTTACTCATTCTTAATTCAGAAGCAATACCATCGCCCTCATTTGCAAAGTATATAAATCCCTCAAGAGCTTGATTTTGCTTAGGAGCTTTCTTCAATTTGTCAAGAATATCACTAAGCCTTTCAGGGTCTTGAAACTCATCTGTAAGATTAATAAATGCTTCAAGCCTGGGTTTATACTTTGCTTTAAGCTTCTCTTCTATTTCGATTAAATCCTCATTTAGAAGATTGTAAATATAAGGAAGTGAGTTTTTAAGATTTACTATAGAATTTAGTTCTTTTACACTTACTGTAGATTTTCCTTCCAGGTAATTCAGAATTTCTTGTTCCCTTCTATCCAGGGACCTTAAATCTTTGCTGAAATCTTTTTTTAAATGAGCATCAGTGATCTTTTGGGAGAGTTTTACTCTTGTTTCACTTTCTGGTCTCAATCCTGAAGGGAGGGCAGCTTTAAAGATTTCTCCCTTAAGGCACATGTAGTATGATGACATCCAGTTCCAAAATTCTAATTGGGCAGGAAGAACAATAGCCTGACTATCAGGAAGAGCCTGAATTTTTTTTGGTATATAGCCTGTAGGAGGATTATTGTGTACCTTAACAATAAGGGCAGTATATATCTTTTTTTGTCCGAATTGTACAATGGCCCGCATACCCGGACTAACATTATGTGATAGTCCTTCGGGGATGGAGTAGGTAAATTCCCCTTTTACCCTGAGCGGAAGAATAAGGTTTGCATAAAATCCTGACATACATTTTAAATGGACAAAACCTTTGACATTTCCAGCAATTCCTGGTTTATGGCTTTATTTAATTTAATTGCTTTTCTGAAAGGTACCAGAACCACTTCACCGTTCTGAAGCCCGACCATAACACTTTTTTGGTCATCGAGAAAAGCCTCAACAGCTGCATATCCAAGCCGGCTTGCAGAAACACGATCAAAAGCAGTGGGTGAGCCTCCCCGTTGGATATGCCCCAACACGGTTACTCTCACAGAATAATCCTTGAAATCGTCTTTTACTTTTTCGGCAATTTGAAAAGCTCCTCCTTCCTCATCTCCTTCTGCAACAATAATTATATTGCTGGATTTTTTCCTTCTAAAGCCATCTTCCAAATAACTTTTTAGATTTAGAACCTGATTTTTAACCTCAGGAATGAGTATGGCTTCAGCTCCGGAGGCTATCCCACTTCTTAGAGCTACAAACCCGGCTTTTGCCCCCATAACTTCAATAAAAAACAGCCTGTTGTGTGCAGATGCAGTATCTCTTATTTTATCAACAGCTTCAATTATAGTATTTAATGCGGTATCATAACCAATTGTATAATCAGTTCCATAAATGTCATTGTCAATGGTGCCGGGAACACCAATAAATGGAGTTTCATACTCTTCATTGAAAACTCTTCCACCAGTAAACGTACCATCCCCACCAATAACTACAACCCCATCTATTTGATTTTTCTTCAGGTTCTCAAATGCTTTTTTTCTTCCCTTAACTGTCTTAAATTCCTCACATCTTGCAGTCTTTAAAATGGTTCCTCCTCTTTGAAGTATGTCGCTAACCGAATGTACTTTTAGAGATTTGAAATTACCATCTATCAATCCCTTGTAACCATGCCTGACACCAATGACCTCAAGTCCGTTATATATAGCAGTTCTTGTCACAGCTCTAATAGCTGCATTCATTCCGGGGCTGTCACCACCTGATGTAAGCACCCCTATTTTTTTTATTTTACTCATATAAAAATTAATGATTTATTAATGTCCGAAATTAGTTAAAATTCCGGGAATTGTGTTTAGTAAATTGCAAAGTTGAAAATTGAAGATATCATCCATGAAGTCGTACGGTTAAGATATGTCATAGATAAAAGAGCTAATTTCAGCTTAAGTAGGACTGTACCTTTGTTTTAATGTCATTCAGCAACCATGATGGGGTTGAGGTTGCTCCTGAAATTCCAATCGAATTGCAGTTTTCTGTCATTTTTTCCCCGACCTCATTAACACTGGAAATAAAGTAAGAGCGAGGATTCGCATTTTTACACACATTGAAAAGAACTTTCCCATTTGAACTGTTTTTGCCACTTGCAAATAAAATTACATCATGCTTGTTTGCAAATTCAAAGATGTCAGATTCCCGGTTTGCAACCTGCCCGCAAATAGTTTGATGAAATTTTAATTTTGACACATCGTGATTTTTTAATTCCCTGAAGTACTCTTCAATTTTTGTTCGAATCTCATTAAATGCTTTTTTACTTTTGGTTGTTTGAGAATAAAGGTAAACAGGCCTGTTAAAATCAATTCTTTCCAGGTTGTCTGTATGGTCTATCACAATTGCCTGGCCATCTGTCTGTCCAACAAGTCCCTTTATTTCAGCATGCCCCTCCTTCCCATATATCACAATTTGCCCATCATCTTCTTTAACATCATTATACTTAGATTTTATCCTGCTTTGTAGTTTAGATACAATGGGGCATGTGGCATCTACCAGTTGAATATTATTTTCTCGTGCTATCTCATATGTTTCGGGTGGTTCTCCGTGTGCCCTTAAAAACACAGTGGCATTTTTTAGTTTGCGATATTCTTTATAAGTAATTGTCTTAAGTCCTTTTTCTTCCAGTCTTTTTATTTCCTCTCCATTGTGTACAATTTCTCCCAGGCAGTAGATGGTCTCATTTTTATTAAGCTCTTCTTCTGCCCTTTCAATTGCTTTTTCAACTCCAAAACAAAAACCAGCATTCTTATCTATTTCTATCTTCATTTTTCAAGAATATCTTCTATAATTTTCATCACCCATTCCATTTGTTCCTTAACACTAAGGTGGCTATTGTCAAGTAATATAGCATCATGTGCCATTTTCAAAGGACTTATTTCTCTCCCTTCATCAATTCTGTCACGTGTAAGGATGTTATTTTCTATTTCCCGGTAACTTACATCTTGTCCTTTCTCAATAGATTCATCATACCTTCTTTGAGTCCTGATGGCCGGGTTGGCTGTCATGAATATTTTCAGGTCAGCATTCGGAAAGACTATTGTCCCAATATCCCTTCCGTCCATTACTATACCCTTGTTTTTTCCCAGGTTCCTTTGAATTTCCACCATCTTTTCACGCACTTCTTTAATTTTGCTAACCGGACTTACAAAATTCGAAACACTGACAGTTCGAATCCTTTCTTCTACATTTTCGTCGTTAAGGATGGTCTCAAATAATTGACTATCACGGTTAAAATGAAATCCAATTTTAATTTTATTAAGTTTTGCCAAAAGTTTACTTATAAGTACTTCCCCCTCATTTATCAGACTATTCTCCATGCAATACAAGGTGGCAGCCCGATACATAGCTCCACTATCGATATAAATATAGCCCAGGGTTTTCGCAATTTGCTTTGCAAAAGTGCTTTTGCCGCAGGAGGAATATCCATCAATTGCAATGATAAGCTTTGAATTTGCATTTTTCATGATAGTCCAAAATTCGGAAATTGATAAATCTTATCCAAGAATAATCAATAATAGTCCTACTGTGAAATAATTAACAGCACTGATATGCCTCAAAATGAACTGTTATTTTAATTAAATTCCTTTAATTTGATTGCTATTGAAAAATGATTTGAGGCTCCTGACAGGTGGTATGTGGAACGACCATAGGATAATTGAAACTTTTGCAGGTTCAGGCCAAATCCCCATGAAAATCCAACAGAATAAGCCTTTGCAGGTATCTTAAGCTCCTGGCGTCTTTGGTAATTATATCCAAACCTGAGTGTAAAGGCATCTATTGGATTAAATTCAAGGCCTAACAGGAAATGCCTCATCAGATTGTCCCCAAATTCCTCAATGCCACTTTTTGTTTGTTCTGAATCATAGATATTTTGATTGTCTGTGGTCTCCTTAGTTTCTTGTGGTGATATTTTATAGCGTTCAAGATGTTGAGCAGAAAAAATAAATCGAAATGGAGCATGTTTTAATTTTTGAGAGGCTCCAAGAAGTATTTCAAATGGCAAAGGTTCATGATTTCCCTGATTGTAGGCTTTTAGTTGTAATCCGATATTTCTAAATACCAGTCCTGTGGAAAAATTTCCCTCACGTGAAACATAATTTATTCCTAAATCCAATGCCAGGCCAAATGATGTGTATCTTTCCAGGGTTGATAAAATGGGTTTTAAGTTTACTCCTACTCTAAAGAGACTGTCAATACTTCTGGAGTACATAAGATTTAATGAGTATTCGGCTGCCGAAAAACTTCCTGTAATAGCTCCGGTTTCATCTGATGCAATAAAATCTCCATAGTTGATGTAATGAATTCCAGCCGCGAAACTTCCAATTTGCTTGTAATCCCTGGAATAGCTGAAGTATCCATATTGGATATCAGAAAAATAATTTACATAATTAAAAACCATCATTTGATCCATCTCAGGAATTAATAGCGAAGGGTTATGGAATGAAAGGTTGAGGTCGGAGTCGGGGATAGATATAACCTCACCACCAAGTGATGCAACTCGGGCAGAGTTGGTAAGGTTTAAGAAGTCATAGGTATATCTTCCTCCAACCTGGGAATGAACGAATTTGAAGCCTACGATTAGAATAAGAGATATCAGATAAATTTTCCTTAACATCAGATTTTCCCGGGTGTAAATATTTTTTAAATGAATATATCAATTAAAACGTAGACTTCTCCAGTGTAGTGTATTTTCTGTGGTAAAAAATTCTAGTGCAGCTTTAGTTATAAATATATGTACTGCCGTTTGAAAGTTTTGTTCCATCTCAGTAACTTCGCAGGAAATGATTTTGCCTGAAATACATGGTCATTATTAATTCAAAAATAAAAACTCCGGCAAGAATTTGTGTTTTTACAAATCCGATTGCCGGCAAGAGAATGTCAGTTCCAATTCAGGGAAAGCTGAAAGAGATTTGTATAAGCCTTGACATTGAACCTTCTTTTTATTTTACTGAAGCTGACAAGGGGGTTGAAGAAATTGTTGAGGCAGAGCTCAATAAGGGAGTTGAGGATTTTGTTGTAGTAGGTGGAGATGGCACTGTAAATATGGTAGCCAGGCATCTTCTTGGAAACAAAGCAAATTTAGGTATAATCCCTGTAGGTTCTGGAAATGGTCTGGCCCGGCATCTGAAAATCCCATTACAAGTATCAAAATTTTCAGATTTTATCCGTTCGCATAAGATTTTGAAGATGGATTATGGACTAATTGGTGATTTGCCTTTTTTTTGTACAGCTGGCCTGGGGTTTGATGCTAAAATTGCACTTTCTTTTTCAGAACAAAAGAATAGAGGTTTCTCAAATTATCTAAAAGTCATTTTAAGGGATTTTGCAGATTATAAATCTGGAACTTTAAAAATTGATTTTCATGACAAATCTATTTCTTCACCATTTTTTATGACCACTTTTGCCAATACAGCACAATTTGGTAACAATGCCTATATTTCTCCGAAGGCGAGTGCTCATGATGGTCTTTTAGATATGTGTCTTGTTTCACCTTTTCCTAAAATAAAGGCAACTTTGATGGGACAGCTGCTTATGTCAGGTAGCATTGAATCATCAAAACATTATGAAATGATTAGAATCAAGGAAGCAGTTATTACACGCGATCGGCCAGACTGGATCCATATTGACGGAGATCCTTTAATTATGCCGGAAAAGCTTGTGGTTAAGGTAATTCCCTCCGGCTTGAATGTTTGGGCTTCAGATGACTATATTTCCTGAAAAAACCGATACTTGACTTCGTCAACTCTCCGGTTTTATTTTTCCTTCGCTTATGAAAGCAAGCTTTCAACGCTATGAAAAAATAAAACCGGCTCCTTCAGAAACCGGTTTTTTTGATTTGGGTGGAAGACCGGGATCGAACCGGCGACCTCTGGAACCACAATCCAGCGCTCTAACCAACTGAGCTACAACCACCATTTAGGACGACAAATTTAATGATAATTTGTGTTTAGACAAGAGATAATCTATATGTATTTTAGCGAAGAGATAAGAATCTGTATCTTTGCCCGTTAATAAAGCATAACACCGAAAGGTTAACTTCTTAAATGAGTCCTATTGAATTTTAAGAAAGTCTTTAGCAATGTTGGAAGCCTGCAGATTTATCAATTACTCAGGTTTACAACCTTTTTAATTATCAGCATTGTACTGACAAAAAGCCATGTGTCCAGAACGGATATTGGCCTTTTTGAAGCATTCATGTTTGTGGCCGGCCTGGTTACTTTTTTTTGGGTAACTGGCTTGATACAATCTTTTCTTACCCTGGCAAATAATAACAAAACTTTCAATAATCAAAATCGATCACTGAAGAAGAAATCTCCCGAGATTTTTAATGCATTTATTCTTCTTTCCTTTTTTAGCCTTCTTGTTTTTTTCATAGGAATGAGTTTGCGGAAATATATTGCAGTATATGATATTCATGGGAATGTTCCATATATTAATCTTCTATTGTTCTATATCTTATTAAGCAATCCTTCTGTACTTATAGAATATATTTACCTGGTTAAGGACAGATCCAATTCTATCCTGGCGTACGGTTTTCTTACCTATGGCATTCAATTGGCTATGGTTATATTTCCAATAGTTATGGGTTATGATATTGTATGGGCATTGTATGGTTTGGTAGCTACTTCAATGATAAGGTTTGTATGGGTTATAGTTATTCTTTTTAAATATGCAGAGTTTAAGTTTTCCTGGGTGTTCATAAAAGAGCATCTGTCAGTCGGGATTCCTTTGATAATAAGCTCACTTTTGGCTGGATCGGCTCAATATATTGACGGCATGGTTGTAACCCGGGCTTTGGATGTTGAGCATTTTGCAATTTTCAGATATGGCGCAAAGGAATTTCCTTTGGTCTTGATTCTTGCAGTTGGCCTTTCCAATGCAATGATATCTGAAATCGGGAAACCTGGAAATTTAAAAGCTTCTTTAGATAAAATCCGACACCATTCAAGAAGACTGATGCATTTTCTCTATCCGGTTACAATGCTTACCATGTTTCTGGCACGCTGGATGTATCCTGTAGTTTTCAATAAAGAGTTCATTAGAAGTGCCGATGTTTTTATGGTTTATCTCATGATTATTATTCCCAGGCTTATTTTTCCGCACACCATTTTGATTGGTTTAAAAAAGACAAAGGTGCTTATGGTTACTTCCCTTATAGAAGTAACTATAAATGTAGGCCTTAGTATCTTTCTGGTGAAGCATTATGGCACTGTTGGGGTGGCCCTGGCAACTGCCATTGTATATGTTCTTGAAACTACAGGTTTAGTTGTTTACAATTACTTCCAACTAAAAATACGTCCAAAACTATATATCCCTTTGAAAACCTTTGCCTTTTATAGTTTTATATTGATAGTAGAGTTTATTTTAATAGACCACAGGGTAATAAATATTTATGATCTAATCGATTTTATTAAGGGAATTAATTGATGAAAATCTATTATCTGACTAATTATTAATACGTTTTACCAGTTATATTTGTATCCTGATAATCAGAAAAAGAAGTTATCTTTAAACTAAAATGCTTGCCGTAATCAAGGTTTTTTAAAACTTTAAGGCTTCTTGCAAAGATTGCCAACCGAGATTAATAATTATTACATTATGGGATCACTTGAGAAATATTTTGATGGATTCAGGAGAAATATTATTGGCATAGATGATACTTATCAAACTCCGTATGGGACAAAAAAAATAATTTATAATGACTGGATTGCGGGTGGCAGGCTTTATGGTCCTGTTGAAAAGAAGTTGATTGAAGATTTTGGACCCTTTGTAGCAAACACCCATACCGAAACAAGTGAAACAGGTACAAGAATGACCTATGCCTATCATAAAGCCAGAGAAATTATTAAAAAGCATGTTCACGCAGGCCCGGGCGATGTCCTGATTTTTGGAGGGTTTGGTATGACAGGGGTAATCAATAAGTTGCAAAGAATACTGGGATTGAAGGTAAATCCCGACCTTTTTGATAAATCATGTCTGAAGGAGGTCGACAAGCCAATTGTATTTGTAACCCATATGGAGCATCATTCCAATCATACTTCATGGTATGAAACCATAGCTGATGTTGTAATTTTGAAACCAGGGAAGGATATGCAGGTTGACCGGGATGAATTAAGAAGGCAGCTTAAGAAATATAAAAACCGAAAATTGAAAATTGGAGCATTTACATCGGCTTCTAATGTTACAGGGGTGATTACTCCTTACCATGAAATGGCCAGGATCATGCATGAAAATGATGGTCTTTGTTTCATCGATTTTGCCGGGTCGGCTCCTTACATGGATATCAATATGCACCCGGAAGATCCTTTGATGAAACTGGATGCTGTGTATTTTTCTCCACATAAATTTCTGGGAGGACCCGGATCTTCAGGGGCAATGATTTTTAATTCTAAGCTTTATCGAAACATTACTCCAGATCACCCTGGTGGAGGAACGGTAGAATGGACCAACCGCTGGGGAGAATATAAATATATTGATAACATTGAACTAAGAGAAGATGGAGGAACTCCGGGATTTCTTCAGGCAATCAGAGCTGCACTGGCAATTAACCTGAAAGAGAAAATGAATACCCGGTATATGATGGAACGGGAAGAGCAACTTTTGGAAATGGCATTCAAAGGACTTCATTCCCTTCCAGGAATCAACATCCTTGCAGATTCGGAGCACCCAAGAATTGGTGTTGTTTCTTTTTATCACAATGAAATTCATTTTAATCTTATTGTAAAACTCTTAAGTGACAGGTACGGGATACAGGTTCGTGGAGGCTGTGTTTGTGCTGGCACCTATGGGCATTATCTACTTGGGGTTACTCAGGAACAATCTGATACAATTGTGAAGAAGATTGAGGCCGGAGATCTTTCAGAAAAGCCTGGCTGGGTTAGGTGGAGCTTGCATCCGGTAACAAAAGATTCTGAAGTTGAGCTTTTTGTCGATTCCCTGAGGGAAATCATTCAGAATGCTTCGGAATGGAAGAATGAATATTTTTATGATAAAGGAACAAATGAATATTATCATAAGCAGGATGCCGGGATGAAATTAAGAGAAGTGGAATCCTGGTTTAAATTTCAATAATAGCTTTATGAAACTTATAGAAGTTAAAGACAAAAAATCCAGAAAGGAATTCCTTGAAGTTCCAAGAATACTGTATTCTGCAGGTGAAGCCTGGGTATGTCCGCTTGACAAGGAAGTTGAAGGAGTTTTTGATTCCCTCAGCAATAGATCATTTGAAAAGGGAGAGGCAGTTAGATGGATTTTAAAATCAAATGATGGAAAACTTATTGGAAGAATAGCTGCTTTTTTTAACCTTACTAAAGCTCATTCCAACAAACAACCAACCGGGGGAATTGGTTTTTTTGAAATCATCGATGATCAGGATGCTGCATTTTTTTTGTTTGATACAGCAATAGATTGGCTTAAAGCTAAAGGGATGGAGGCTGTGGATGCTCCAATAAATTTTGGAGAAAATTATAGCCACTGGGGCCTTCTGGTGGAGGGGTTTACCCACCCCGGTTATGGAATGCCTTACCATAAACCCTACTATCAGCAGTTCTTTGAAAAATACGGATTTAGAAATTATTATGAACAGTACAGCTATCATAAAGATGTAGGCGCCTTAACTGTTTTTCCGGAAAGATTTGCACGTATAGCTGAAAGGGTTGAGCAGAAACCCGGATATACCTATGAACACTTAAGATTTGAGAATACTGATAAGTATGTGAATGACCTGGTTGAAGTTTATAATTCTACATGGTCTGAATTCAAAACCGATTTTACCCCTGTGGATTCGGAAAATGTAAAAAAAGCATTTCTGGAGGCAAAATTTCTTTTGGATGAAGAACTGATATGGTTTGTTTATCATGACAATAACCCCATAGCATTTTTTGTTATTTTACCGGATATAAATCAAATACTTAGACATTTGAATGGGAAACTTGGTCTTTGGAACATAATTAAAATTTACTGGTATAAGAAACGGAAAGCCATGACAAGGGTGAGAGCCTTAATTGCCGGAGTTCATCCAAAATACCAGAATATAGGTATTGAAACTGTATATTTTAAGAAACTTTTTGAGGTGTTCAGAGAAAAGACCTTTTATAAAGAACTGGAACTGTCCTGGGTAGGGGATTTTAATCCCAAAATGATATCCATATATAAGGCACTGGGTGCAACTCCGGCCAAAAAACACATTACATACAGGTACTTGTTTAATAGAGATTCCGCTTTTATTCGCTATAAAGATGAGACCTCAGAATCAAAAACCTAAAACTATTCAGCATTGTCAGGTAAACCCACTTTAGAATCAAATATTTAGGTGTAGGGCTAAAGCCCATTTTTTTTCTTCTTGATTATCCCCAGGCTTAAGCCTGGGGTTAGTAAAACCACGTGTTACATGGGCTTTAGCCCACATATAGTTTTTAACCAGACACTAATGAAAACTCTTTTAAAAATTGTCCTTCATATTTTGTGATTCTCTCAACAATATTTATCTTTGCAGCCCTTAATTGATAAAAAAGACATGAAAAA
>JAUVKW010000135.1 GCA_030596025.1 Bacteroidota bacterium
CCGGTGGCCCCCAGAGTATTAATGAAGCAATACTTCCGGAGCTGATCATGTTTCGAAGAATGGCTTTTTCGCCAACAAGATGATCCTGGCCTATAAAATCATCAAGTGACTTAGGCCTCATTCGTTCAGCTAATGGTATATTGATTGACATAGGATTGAATTAGAAATTGCCATATATTATGCACAAATATAGAGTTAATATCTTTGAATTAATTAGTACTTTTGGCTTACAAGCAACCATTTGTCTTAATTTCCTGTCTGTTTATTATAGATTCTACAAGCTATAGAAAATAAAGTGTTCAATCGGGTTTTAATTCATAATCATTCCTAACTATAAAAAACATGAAAAAAATTAATTACGTGAGGATTACACCATTAATGCTGGCATTTTTTTTAATGACAGTCCCAGTGTCAAAAGCTCAATTTGATGATTTTGATTTTTTCAATGCAGGAATAGAAGATGGTATGGAATTATTTATTCCTTATGTAACACCCTGGGTTAATGCCTTCGGAACTGACCTGAATGGTGGTTGGTTTAATACTGCCAGGCCTCATAAGCTTGGAGGTTTTGATATTACTTTTACTACCAGTGTAACATTGATTCCGGAGCAAGACCGCAGCATGGATCTAAATGACATGAGTTTTAATAATCTTACCTTACTTAATCCGGGAGGAAACACTTTAGCCCCTACGGTTGCTGGCAGTACTACACCAGGTCCGGATCTACTGTATGAAGATGCCGGAAGTGGGGTAGAGATTGCTTCTTTTGCCTCTCCTCAAGGATCTGGATTGCATTATTTTCCTGCACCCATGATTCAGGCAGGTGTGGGATTGCCTTACAGTACTGAAATCATCGGGCGATTTTTCCCAAAAACCAAGATCCCCAATACAGATGCAAGACTTGGATTGTGGGGGATAGGAGTGAAGCACAGCGTATTGCAGTATTTTAAAACATTAGATAAAACACCTATGGATGTTTCTGTTTTCGGTGGCTTTACCAAACTATCCAGTTCTGTAGGTATTATTGTTCAACCGGTGGATGGTGGAGATAACCTTACAGACTATAACCTGACTGACTTTCAGGATCAATCGGTTGAAGTAACCACCCAGGGCTATAATATCAGTTTGATTGTTTCAACCACATTGCCGGTTATAAACGTATACGGAAGTTTAGGTTATAGCAGTTCTCAGACGGATATCCTTATTGATGGGCCAATACCTATCCCCTTTTATCGTCCGGATATTGACATATCAGCTCCTGTTGTTACAGATGATGATGTTCATGAAATTCCTTTAATGGAGATAAAAAATAAAAGTGGATTGAGAACAACCATTGGGACAAGGTTAAAATTGGCCGCAATTACTATTCATGCTGATTACACTTACGCCAAGTACTCTGTATTTACAGGAGGTATTGGTGTAAGCATCAGATAGCAGACAGCTTGATTATTTTTTTTAAATGCGGGCCAAAACTGGTCCGCATTTTGTTTTATATAAAAAACCTGCATCTTTGCAGAATTATTCGTAGAAAATGTATGCATTTTACGGGTTAAATTGATATGAAAACAATATCACCAGATATAGAAAAAAGCATTTCAAGGCTATACAGGGGACTGTTACGCGATTTCCATCAACATTCAAATGTTAAAGATTTGAAGGAAATCAGGCTTGCTCTGGACTATGTAATAAAGAATGATTCCGGTTTGAAAGAACCAGTCACCGGAATTCACCAGGTTTTGCATGTGATTTTTGTAGCCAGGATTATCGCAAAAGAATTGGGACTTGGGAAAATATCTGTAATAGGTGCTTTATTACTTCAAAATAATAAGGGGGCAAGTTATAAGGAGATTGAAATAGAGGAATTATTAGGTAAGGACGTTGCCGGGATGGTTACCAGCCTTTCCAGGATATCAGGAATAGATATGAGCAAAACCTCATTTCAGATAGAATCCTTTAAGAAATTAATTCTTACCCTTGCTGGAGACATTCAGGTATTACTTATTACCATTGCCGAACGTCTTCAACTAATGAGAAACCTCGGTGAATCTGGCTCCGATATACAGGAAAAAGTGGCAAGCGAGACTATTCTGTATGCATCACTGGCTCACCATTTGGGCTTATACAATATCAAGTCAGAAATGGAAGACTTATCGATGAAATATCTTGAACCGGATAAGTACAGGATGATTTCAGAAAAACTTGTGGTAACCACCCGCTCCAGAAACAGATTTGTACGTGAGTTTATTAAACCTATCAGGGAGAAACTTGATAGACTTGGGATTAAATATGAGATTAAAGGAAGACTTAAGTCTGTTAATTCCATCTGGAGCAAAATGAAGACACAGGATGTGGAATTTGAAGAGATTTATGATCTTTTTGCCATTCGCGTAATTATTGAGAGCGGTTTAAGTAAAGAACGGGCTTTATGTTGGCAGGTATATTCTGTCATTACAGATATTTACATGCCAAATCCTAAACGCTTGAGAGATTGGATATCATTACCCAAGTCAAATGGATATGAATCTTTACATACCACTGTTGTAAGTACAAAAGGGCGATGGGTGGAGGTGCAAATAAGAACCCGGAGGATGAATACTGTTGCTGAAAAGGGACTGGCAGCCCATTGGATGTATAAGGGGGGGGCTTCAGATAAAATCATGGATGAGTGGTTAGGGAGTATGAAAGAGATATTGGATGCACCGGAACCGGAAACCAGGGGTTTGCTGGATGAAGTGAAACTGAAGCTTGCTGCTGAAGAGATTTTTGTATTTACCCCAAATGGAGATCTTAAAAGATTAAAACCTGGTGCAACTCTTTTGGATTTTGCATTTGAAATTCATTCAGATGTGGGAGCCAGATGTGTAGGAGGAAAGGTTAATCATAAAAATGTTACCCTTAAACACCAGCTCTATAGTGGAGACCTTGTGGAGGTCACTACCTCAAAGAATCAAAAGCCGAAACAGGATTGGTTAAATTATGTTGTTAGCTCAAAAGCAAAGTCCAAAATAAAGCTTTCATTAAATGAGGAAAAATTAAAAACAGCAGAAATAGGGAAGGAAATATTAAAAAGACGATTAAGAAACTGGAAAATTGTATTTAATGATTCGAATGTAAGGAGCTTATTGAAGCATTACGGACTTAAAAATTCCCAGGATCTTTATTTCAGAATTAGTGAAGAGAAAATTGATCTTATTGAACTTAAAAGCTTCCTGCTGCACCAAAAAAAGCCTGATCTTGCACAAGGGCTAACTGAATCTACTGAAAAAAGAGCAAGTGTCGAAGCTGTGGAAGCTCCTAAATATGAAGATTTCTTAATTATTGAGAATAAGGTTGAGAATATGGATTACAAATTTTCCAGGTGTTGTAAACCTAAACCTGGAGATAGAATTTTTGGATTCGTAACCATAAAGGAGGGGATAAAGGTACATAGAATGGATTGTCCGAATGCCAGGCAAATGATAAGAAGGTATCCCTACAGGGTAATCCAGACCAAATGGACAGAATCGGCTTCCGGCTCAACTCAGGTATATGTTCTGAATATAACAGGGAAGGATGATATGGGCCTGGTAAACAGAATTACAGAATTGATCTCAACCGATCTTAAAGTAAATATGCAATCTGTAAATTTTTCTTCGAAAGAGGGCGCATTTGTGGGTGAAATAAAGGTTTTGGTAAGGAATCAATTACATATTGAAGTGCTGGTTAAGAAAATCCTGAAGATCAAAACTGTTTTGAAAGTTAGTGCCTACGCTGAATGATATGACTGGTTTACTATGTATAATGTTTTTGTTGTTGATTTGGTTGTCTAATTGAGCTAAACATACCACCCCGTCCCTCGCTGCGCTCGGGCCACCCCTCCTTGAAAGAATGAAGGAGGGGAATTTAGTAAACCCAAGGGGTTTACGATCTCACGAGACACGAAATGAAATGAGGGATGAGTAATTTAGATCTAATTTTATTGCTTAATACATTCTTGAATTCTCCTCCTTTTTTTGAAGGAGGAGTACCGCATTCTGATAGGGCTGGGTTGTGAGTGAGGGCCCCTGTTAAATGGAAGATTATTTCACAGGGCAGGCTTCAGAATGGGGGGAGGTGGTTTTCTTTATCCGGAAATTGGTTTCAACAGGAATCCTAAATGGCTGCTGGAAGGTGCTATTTTCTGGCCTGATTTTTGATTCATATTTTGTCAAAACAGCCAGAATTATTAATTTTTATGTAATTTTACAAGTATGATAAAAAGGCCTGTCCTGTTATTTATTTTTATAATGTTTGTTTTTTTTCAGGCAAACGGTCAGGAGTATTTAACTTATCCTGATGCCTACTATTATCCAGCTCCGGGACCTGAAAAATATTATAAGGATTCAATAAAGCTTAATAAGCTCGATAGGTCTTCCATGCCAGGAATACGATATAGCTTAAACCTGGGCACATCATTCTCGGGAGGGAGCATGTATGGAAGTTATCTTCAGTCATGGGTTGCTCCTGAACTATCATATAAAGTCTCAAATAATCTGGATCTTAGTTTCGGGGTAATGTTTTCAAATAATTATATGCCCAATGCATCTTCTTTTGTTGGGGGAAATGAGCTGGAATCTGCTTCATCATGGTTAACAACTTCTTTCTATGTAAGTGGCACATATTATGTAAATGAGGATCTTATTGTATCCGGAACAATAATGAAAAGTATTGACCAAACTCCCAGCTGGGCTAAAAATTCATATATGGACAGGAATTATGAAAGCCTTTCCTTTTCTATGGATTACAGGTTAAGTGATGCCGTACACCTGGGCCTGGATTTGAATATTAACAGGGGAAACAATCCATGGTATATGAATCCGGCAAGACCATATGGTCCGGATCCATTTTCACCCTTTGGGGGCTGGCGATAGATTATTTATGCCAAAATCTTCTTGATGAATCTGATACTGATTTCTCTGGCACCGGTTTTTATTATTGCTGCCTATATTTATTATCGGGATAAATATGAGAAGGAACCCTGGAGAGTTTTAGCCAGAGCACTTATTATTGGCTTACTGATCACCTTACCGATTATCCTGCTTGAACGCCTGCTATCTTTGTACCTCCCTTATAGTCATATGTCAGCAGCCGCTTATAATGCTTTCATTGTGGCATCTTTCTCAGAGGAGAGTATTAAATATCTTGGTTTTATGCTTTTCATATGGACGAGCAGGCATTTTAATGAAAAATTCGATGGTATCGTTTATGCTGTTTTCATTTCTCTGGGATTTGCCCTGGTTGAAAACATATTGTACGTGGTAGATGGTGGAGTTTCTGTGGGATTGATTCGTTCCCTTACTGCGGTCCCTGCACACGCTCTTTTTGGGATATTGATGGGCTTTTATTTTGGTATGGCTAAATTTTTCCCGGCAAAAAGAATCTACTATTTATTTCTGGCATGGTCTTTACCATGGTTGTTTCACGGATTCTATGACTTCTGCCTGATGTCTGAACATTATTTATTATTAATTATTTTTCTTCCATTTCTTGCCTTTCTATGGTTTCTTGGTTTTCGCAAGATGAAATATCTTTCAGACCGATCCATCTACAGAGATGATTTTTAATTCCAACATTCCAACATTCCAACATTCCATTTAATTGTGTCTCGGGTCATTTACCAATGGCAGTTTTGCCAGTTTCTCCACCTCAATGCTGGGAAACCCAAATTCCTGTACTACTTTCCCAAGTATCAGGTAAAGTCCACTTCCCCTGAAAGGATATTTTTTAAGGCTTTGTGCAAAATGTACGGTATCAAAAAAATCTCCTCTCGAATCATGAAATGTGCCAAAATGCATCCAGTCATTATTCTTTGTTTTAATGTATTTAATTGTGACCAGCAAGCCTACAATTTTTACCTTTTTACCAGTGTGCTTGATTATGTTTCTGGCCCGGGTTTCGCCACGAAATGTGGTTCTGAGCAGGTCAAACCAGGATAATGTAACCGGGAATCCAATCAGTTCTATTTCATCGAAAGCATCTTCAATTTTACTTTGAGCCAGGGGAGGCAGGGAATATTCACGGACTGGTACCCGGAACATGGACAGAGGCATGATCTTCTTTTTTGTTTCGGGATTCAAGATCATATGTGCCTGCCACAGCAACTCTTTTTTGGATTTGCCTGTAAAGTGAAATGCATTTGCCCTGATAAGTATAAGAAGCTGTTCTATTCCGGGCCTCAATCTTTCAATAAAATCTTCAAGACTTCTGAATATTCCATGTTGTTGACGTTCAGAGAGAATTTTGAAGCTTATTTTTTGCTCAAGATTTTGTATATGTATGAAGCCCAGGTGGATTGTACTGCCAATTAGTGAGGTTTTGTATTTACTTAAATTAACAGAGGGCATATTTATTTTAGCGCCATATTTCTGTGCTTCGTTTACATATACCCAGGTGCGGTAAAAACCCCCGAAGTTATTAATAACAGCTACCATAAATTCAAGGGGGTAATATGTTTTCAGGTAGAGACTTTGGAAGCTTTCTACGGCATAAGAGGCTGAATGAGCCTTTGAGAATGAATAACCGGCAAAGGATTCAATTTGCTTCCAGACTTCATTCGTGAGTTCTTTTGAATACCCTTTTTGTTCACAGTTTATAAAAAACTTATCTACAATTCGCTTGAATTCAGTTTTCGACCGGAATTTACCACTCATGGCTCTGCGCAATACATCAGCTTCGGCGAGGCCAAGTCCTGCAAAATGATGACACACTTTTAATACATCTTCCTGGTAAACCATTACACCAAAAGTTTCGTGAAGCTGTTCTTTCATAACCGGATGCAGGTATTTAAAATTATCAGGATTATGGAAGCGGTGAATATATTCTCGCATCATGCCCGAACGTGCAACACCGGGCCTGATAATGGAGCTTGCTGCAACCAGGCTGGAATAGTCATCACATTTTAATTTTTGCAACAAGCCTCGCATTGCAGGGCTTTCAACATAGAAGCAGCCGGTAGTTTTTCCCGATCTGAGAAGCTTTTTTATTTCTTTATCCTTTTTGAAGTCATGAATAGCATAAACATCTACCCTGATTTTCTTATTTTCTTCAATAATTTGTGCAGCTTCTTTTATATGACCAATTCCTCTTTGGCTTAGGATATCGAATTTCTCAAAACCCATCTCTTCGGCAACATACATATCCCATTGCGTGGTTTGGAAACCTTTTGGAGGCATATCCAGCGCTGTATAGCAGGTGATTGGTTTTTCCGAAATCAATACCCCACCTGCATGTATGCTTCGCAGGTTTGGGAAATCGGTCATCATAAGTCCGATCTCAAAGATCCTGGCGGTGATTTCGTTTTTATTGGAGTCCAGATCGGGATTTGCAATCAGGGAGTCGATTTCAGTTTTTGGCAGACCATATACTTTTCCAAGTTCACGAATAATGGATTTCCCTTTAAAGGTGGAAGTGGCTCCCAACAAGGCAGTATGCTTGTGCCCGTAGCGTTTGAAAATATAATCCAGAACCTCATCCCGCTCCTTCCAAGAATAATCGATATCAAAATCGGGGGGACTGCTGCGTTTCGGATTTATGAAGCGCTCAAAATACAGGTCGAGTTCAATCGGGTCTACATCGGTTATTCTGAGGCAGTAGGCTACAATTGAGTTTGCTCCGCTACCCCTGCCCACATGATAGAAACCACGTGACATCGAATACCTTATAATATCCCAGGTAATGAGAAAATAAGAAGAAAACCCCATGCTATTGATGATTTCGAGCTCGTGTTTGATCCTTTTTTTTGCTTCAGTGTTTTTTTCGCTATACCTGTATTTAAGTCCGTCGAGGGCAAGTTTTTCGAGTAAAAGCTTATCGTCATATCTGCTTCCTGTGAATGTTTTTTTGTTTTTACACTCTCTTTTATCAAATTTTATGGAGCAATTCCGGATGATGGTTTCAGTATTTTTTACAATCTCCGGATACGAGGAATATATTTTTAGCAGTTCATCTACAGGCAGGAAAAACTCCTTGCTTCCTGCCAGGTACTCTGGCTTGAGTTGACTTAGCAGTATATTATGATCAATGGCCCGAAGGTGCATGTGTAATAAATACCCGTCTTTCCGGGTAAAACTTACCGGATAGTAAACCAGGAGTTTTGAGTGTTTGTGACAGAATTCTGTGCTCAGTAGTTTTGTTAGTTCTTCGGGGCGTATACCTATGAATTCAAAATCATGCAATTTTTTATCCGGCCTGCCCTGTGAAATGCTACTTCGTAGCAAAGACGCAGTCTTTATTTCACTGGGCCTGTCCAGGAATGGATATATAATGTAAACATCATTAAATTCCGGAGCAATAACCGGTATTATTTTTCCACTTATGTTATGATGGCTTAAAAACTCATTGAGTTCTCTCAGGCCCTCATTATTTCGTGCTATTCCTGTGAATAAATGCTTATCTCCATTTCTGAATTCTATTCCGGCTATAGGATTTATTCCGGCTTTTTTGCATTCTTTTACAAAATCGGGTATGCCCATCGATGTGTTGATATCTGTAAGTGCCAGTGTCTTTACCCCGTATTTAAGTGCTTCTTCAACCAGCTTTTTTGGAGACATTGTGCCATATCTTAAACTGTAATATGAGTGTGTGTTCAGGTACATGGTTTAATAGTGGAATGGTGGAAGATTTGGAATACTGGAATATTGGAAGAATGGAAAGACAGGTATTCGTCAGACGAATTATGCTTAAAAAGCATTCATCTCTCTTGCCCTGAACCCTGCGCCCTTCGCCTTCTTCCATCATTCCATCATTCCATATATTCTAACTCTTTGTTTCTTTGAAGCCCTGAAGGCTAGTATTAATACCATCTTTACTATTTTGAACTACGTAGTATACTCGCTCTGTTCTAAGTTGGGAGTCTTAATATTTTATTTGATTATAAATCTGCAATGCATTAGCAAGAACCACACATAGCCAAAGCCATTGCTTCACCTTATCTCCCTGGCTAATCTTGCTATTTTG
>JAUVKW010000175.1 GCA_030596025.1 Bacteroidota bacterium
CAACAGGACTGTAGGTAATATCCGGTCAATATTTACAAGAAGCGGAGGTAGTCTGGGAACTAATGGCTCTTTGAGTTTCCTGTTCGAAACAAAAGGAGTATTTACTGTTCCGAAGAAAGATATGGATCCTGATGAATTTGAGCTTGAAATTATTGATGCCGGTGCAGAAGAAATTGAAAATGAAGATGGGATGTTTATTATAACCACTCAACTTGATGATTTCGGTAATGTTCAGAAAAAACTGGAAGAAATGAATATTGAAGTGGAAAATGCTGAATTACAACGGATTCCAAATTCAACAAATGAACTTGATAAAGAATTGGCTATTAGGGTAATAAAAGTGATTGAGGAATTTGAAGATAATGATGATGTGCAAAATGTTTTCCATAATCTTGAAATTACAGATGAGATAATTGCTGCTGTAAATGGGTGAAAAGGTGAGTAGTTGAGTAAGGTGAGTAGGTGAGTAAGGAGAAGAAAAGGTAAAAGGGAAGAGTAGGAAATTAGGGGAAGAAGGAAGTAGGCAGAGGGCAGAAGGGAAGAAAGCAAAAGATAAAAGGTAGATTTTAATTTTAGTTACTATGAGAATACGAGTTTTGGCTATATCTTTTATAGCATTTCTTTTTTTTGTATCCTGTTCACCTTTTGAAGAGGTGCGTATTGGACCGGCTACAGGAATAGAGATAAATGGTTTTTCAGGAAAGCAGATTAGTTTTAAGGTAATGATTAAAATAGAAAACCCGAACAGGCAAAGTTTTACACTAAACGCCCTGGATTTAGATGTACTATTAAATGGGATATATATTGGTAAAATAAAAAGTACTGAAAAGGTTAATATTCCCAGACGATCCAGTCGGGTTTATACTTTTCCGCTTAGTGCTGAATTAAAGAGTTTATCCCTTAGTGTATTTGCTTTGGCGGATCTGTTTTTACATAGATATATTGATGTTGAACTTATAGGAATGGCAAAAATTAATAGCGGACTAATGAGAAAAAAATTTCCCATTAATGAACAGGAAAAGATTCAGTTATATTAATTTTTCCCCCATTATAGCAGTTTGGATATTTAAAATTATTACATTTGATTGAATATGAACCTAAAAATTCACAGGAAATGAAAAATATTCTTATTCCGGTAGATTTTTCAAAGGGCTCAATGCATGCCATGGAGTACGCTATCAAGATGGTTAATAAAATTGGTGGCGATTTGAGGATTTTACATGTTAGAAAGTTGAAAAGTTATGACCGGCCTTTTATTCTGAAGGGCTCGGAAAAAAGCTATTCAAAAACGGTCGATGAATTCTGTAATGAGATTCTGCATCATTATTTGGAACTATATAAGGGTAAAGGTACCTTTGATTATGTTATTACATCGGGGAAAATATATAGAAATATAATTGATGAAGCTAAGAAATTGGATGCCGGTTTGGTAGTGATGGGAACACATGGGGTTTCAGGATTTGAAGAATTGTGGTTAGGAAGTAACTCATACCGCGTTGTGTCAAAAGCTTCATGCCCTGTTTTAACTATACGTCATGGCTTTAAGAGAAAGGATATCAAAAAGATTATTTTGCCTATCGATATATACAAGAATACCAGACAAAAAGTACCTGTTGTTGCTGAATTAGCTGAAAAGTTTAAAGCAGAAGTTCACGTGGTTGATGTTAGAACTTCTGACAGGAAGGACATAATCAACAGACTAAAGAAATATGGTGATCAGGCATTTGAATACATTGATAAACAGGGCATTAAAGCAAAAAGAAAATCTATAAAAGGTAGTGAAATTGCAGATGCAGTAATTGCTTATGGATGTCATAATAATGCAGATCTGATTGCACTCAGTAAGCTTGACAGGGGAACTCCCGGAAACCAGAGTATTAGTTCATCTGCTCAGCAGATGGTTAATCATTCACCTATTCCGGTTTTGAGTATTACCCCATCTTGATTATCTTTGTGGCATGAGAAAAATCGTGCTTCTTGCATTTTTCTTTGCCTTTTTGGGAGTAAAAACAGATGCCCAGGGTCTGAAAGGAAATAGAAACAGCCGCAATGTCGTAAAAGACTATTTTTCCGGTCGGGATACGGGAGTTGTTACTATAATAAACGACCCCCGGCTGGACGTCCTGATTGACAGGCATATACAATCAAAAGCAGAAATGGGTGGCTTAAGAGGGTACAGGGTCCAGGTATATTTTGGATCAGGACAACAGGCAAGGAAAGAAGCAGATGAAGCAAAAGCAAGTTGTATTTTATTATTCCCAACACAAAAAGCACATATTTTATTCCAAACACCATTCTATAAAGTCAGGGTAGGAGATTTCAGAACAAGAAATGAAGCTTTTATCTGGCATAAGAAAATTGTAAGGAAATTTCCAAAGGCCTATATTGTGAATGATATTATTAACTTTCCGGAACTAAAATAATTACTTCTGAGTTTCGCAATGGGCCACCCTAAATTAATCCAATATTAGTTAGCGAAAAACAGACCTATTTTGTTTAGGATATTCTAAAAAAAGCACCATGCTTCAGCATGGTGTTCTGAGGAGAGTATGTGTTTAAAATAGTGCGCTTTAGCGTACTTTTTCCAGGAAGTTATTCATTATAAATCCAAATGTGATCTTTTGTTGATCAAATCAGGTGAATCCAGTTTTTCCTATGTGAATGCAACACCGATTAGTTATTATTGACTTATTTAATTTGAAAGTCAGCTGAAGCTGACTACTTGAGTTTGGCCTTTAACTAGATATTCGATAAAATTATTAAAAAATTTAGCAATTTATAATGTAATTGGGATTTTTATATTAGATTTACAACTAGTTATATAACTAGTTTTACATTTAATATTATGGGTTACCCAACAAAAATTCAGTTAATCAAAAGAGCCAAAAGCGAACAGTGGTACATTAATTTTCCATCAGCTATCGCACAGGCTATGGAGTTTCAGCGAGGCGAGGTGGTAGAATGGCTTATTGTAGACAACAAAAAAATGATTCTAAAGCGGGATAGTTCTGTCTTAGATTCTGAGAAAAAAAAACCTCAGACGGATCTTTAATTCAGGAATTTGATTTGCTTTTTAATCGTTGCACCGATGCATTCAATCAGCTTAAGACATGGCAGAAAGCCAGGGAATTGGCATATGGGGCACTCACTTGTATGGGCAGGCACACTATAACGGGTATGCTTACTGCAAGTGGTCAGCAGTTTCTGGACTGGTCATCTGCTTATAGGATGTTCAGTAAACAACGGATTAATATTTCAAAACTTTTTGATGTTGCCCGTTCAAGTTTGTTACAAGAGTTAGCGTCCCATCAATTTATCGTTGCACACATGGATGACACTTTATTGAAAAAAACAGGAAGGCATATTCCTGGCACGGCATGGAGAAGAGATCCATTAGGTCCTCCTTTCAACACAAACTTTATTTGGGGACAACGGTTTTTACAAATATCTATGGCACTTCCTGATCAGGATGGATGTACTCAGTCCAGGGCTATCCCCATTGATTTTCATCACTGTCCTACAGCAAAAAGGCCAGGCAAGTCAGCTAATAAACAGGAATTGAAGGAATATAGAAAACAAAAACAAATTACAAAATTGAGCAGGCAGGGAAGCCTGCGTATTAAGGAACTTAGAGGCAAACTAGATCAACAAGGTGCTTCTGAAAAACAACTTATCATGAGTGTAGATGGAAGTTATACCAATAAAGAGGTGCTAAAAACTTTACCTAACAGGGTTACTTTAATTGGCCGCATTAGAAAAGACACGAAGTTATATGCTCTACCAGATAAGCAAACTACTTTAGGACGAAATCGTGTATATGGTAAAAGATTACCAACACCAGAGCAGATCAGGCAGTCAGAGCAATACCATTGGCAAAAAGTAAACGCTTGGGCAGCAGGTAAAGAACACCTATTCAATGTGAAAATAATTAAAAATACTCGATGGCGATCAGCAGGTGGACAACATATTTTAAAATTAGTTGTAATCAGAGCACTAGGTTATAGGCTTACTAAAAAATCTAAAGTACTTTATAGGAAACCAGCTTACTTAATTTGTACAGACCCTGAATTAAACATTGAGAAACTTCTGCAATCTTATTTGTGGCGCTGGGAAATAGAAGTAAACTTTCGAGAAGAAAAAACTCTACTTGGCTGTGGCCAGGCTCAGGTAAGAAATCCAGAATCAGCTGTAAGTGTTCCTGCATTTATTGCAGCTATGTATTCACTACTTCATATTGCAAGTTACAAATCGCTTAAAACATCCCAAAAGAAAACACTACCAAGGCCTAAGTGGTATCAAAAACAAGAAGAAAAAAGATATACATCAGGTGATTTAATCAATAACCTAAGGGCACAAATATGGTCTAAATCCATAGGACTTAATTTCTCCAGCTTCGTGCACCAAGAAATAAGAACACGAAGCTGTAAAAAAAAGGCGAACCCCAATATTTCTGCTATGTTTTATGCGAGAAATTAGCCAAACTCAAGGCACCATGCTTCAGCATGGTGTAAATAAGCACGTTAAGATAAAATATTAGTCAGCTTCAGCTGACTTTCGAATTTAAAAACAAAAATATATATTCGGATTTATTAATGATTAATTCCATTAAAAAAGTACGCTAAAGCGCACTATCTCAAATGTATATTCTGCATAGAACACCATACTGAAGTATGGTGCTATTTTTTGAAAAACACTTGCCTGACAGACTATTTTCATTCGGTCCCTATGGGACGTTCAATCGTTTTTGTCATCCTTTTCCTGCCGATAAATCGGCAGGCTATTACCACTAGATATCTCTTCAATTAAGAGCTCCCCTTTCATTAGTGTACTTCCCAAAGTATGAGATTGAGGAAAGAACCACCTCCCCCTGGCGAATATATACTCTTCACTCCCGAAAATTGTGATAAGTAAAAACATATGATTTGCTTTTTCGAATTGATTCATGCATTCACCAGCGTACTCCTCCTTGAAGGGAGGAGACCATTTTGCGTAGCAAAATAGCATGAGGACTGCAAAGCAGTCTGAATAATTTAAGAATATGCTAATGTTAAGTTTTCTATCACAATTAGAAAAAGTTTCTTAATTTTGAACCGTTATAAATAACTGGTTTCTTTATACAAAGCACATTAATGGATAAGCACGAATACCTGGGAAAAGCGGATATCAATACCATTGATAGTTTATATGAACAATATCTTGAGAATCCCAATGAACTGGAAGAAAGTTGGAGGAAATTTTTTGAGGGATTTGAATTTGCCCAAAAAAGCTATCAAACCAAAGCTTCAGGAAAAGTCTTCGACAAGGAATTTAAAGTTATTAATCTGATTGAAGGATACCGCCGCCGTGGTCACTTGTTTACTGAAACTAATCCCGTTAGAAGCAGGAGGAAATACACACCTACACTGGATCTGGAGAATTTTGAACTCTCTGAAAAAGATTTAAATACGATTTTTCAAGCCGGAAAAAATATTGGCATCGGCCCTGCCCCACTAAAAACCATTATTGATCATCTTCAGCAAACATATTGCCGGTCTATCGGTGCTGAATATGGCTTCATCAGAAATCCTGAAGTTGTTTCCTGGCTTAAGCAAAAGATGGAATCACAAAAAAACACTCCGGTCTTTAACCATGAAGAAAAGAAACACATTTATTTACTGTTGAAACAGGCGGTTGGATTTGAAAATTTTATCCATAAAAAGTTTATCGGACAGAAAAGATTTTCACTGGAAGGAGCAGAATCCTTAATACCTGCTCTGGATGCAGTGATACAAAAGGGAGCAGATCATGGAATTCAGGAATTTATTATTGGAATGTCTCACAGGGGAAGGTTAAATATACTGGCGAATGTACTTCAAAAGCCCTACGAAGATATTTTCAACGAATTCAACGGAAAATTCTACGACAGTACAATTTCACTGGGAGATGTAAAATATCATCTGGGATATGGCAATGATATTACCACTTCGAATGGTAAGAAAGTACGATTGAACCTTGCTCCAAATCCCTCTCACCTGGAAGCAGTTGATCCTGTGGTTGAGGGAATTGCCAGGGCGAAAATCGATCACAAATATGACGGAGATACAGGGAAACTAGCACCTATATTAATTCACGGGGATGCAGCAATAGCATCGCAGGGGGTTGTTTATGAGGTTCTTCAAATGTCAAAGTTACCCGGCTACCAAACGGGTGGAACCATACACCTGGTTATTAATAATCAG
>JAUVKW010000085.1 GCA_030596025.1 Bacteroidota bacterium
TTCTGCATCATTCATTGGGATTCCATTCAGGGTAATATTAATGCGATTCTGATCTGTACCTCTGATCCTGAAAGTGGAATATCCTATCCCAGCACCTGCATCTGAACTAATTACAAAGGATGGTGTCATATTCAGGATATAAGGGACATCCTGACCAAGATTTCGCATTTCAATGTCCTCTTTTTGAAGAGAAGAGAAAGCTACCGGCATATCCCTGGTTACTTTGGTAGAAGTTACAATTACCTCATCGGCTAAAATGCTGTTTGGGTATAAAACTATATCCAGCTTAATGTCTCCCTGAACAAGAATTTCGTTTTCATAAGATCCATATCCCATGTAGGATATATAGAGTAAATAATTTCCCTCTTTTATAGACGCAAATGAGAATACGCCATCATTTCCTGTAGACATGGCATAATAGCTTTGCTTTAGTACAACATTTGCCCCAATTAATGCTTTACCTGTGGAATCTTTTACTGTACCTGACAAGTGAAATTGAGCATAAGTATGTCCACCTATAAGGCCAAGCAAAATGAAAAAAATAAGTTTTTTCATTGTGTAAGAATTAATAAAAACGGGGTAACTTCTTTCTCCCTACACCGGCATTATCCGGATCAGGTTCAAAGGGTTTGATCTCAGCCCGTATATTAAGGCACCCCATGTGTTCTTACAAAGATACTTACTTTTGGAGAATAAAAAAAGCCGGTTTAAACCGGCTTTTTTTAAAATCATAGACTTACTGATCTAGTTTTTCTCTACCTTCAATACATCTTTAATAGCTTTTTCAAGAGTGTCTTTTGGAAGTGCACCCATAGCCATTTGTGGTTGTTCATCTTTAGGGACAAACAATAAGCTCGGAATACTCTTGATTCCAAACATCCCTGCAAGTTCCTGCTCTTGTTCTGTATTGACTTTGTATATATTCAGACCTTCCTTGTACTCATCCTGGAGTTCCTCCAAAATTGGAGCAACAATCTTACAGGGCTGGCACCAATCAGCATAAAAGTCAATTAAACATGGCTTATCACCTTCAAATTTCCAATCCTTGTTTTCCTCAAAATTAAAAACCTTAGCCTTAAACGTTTCTTTTGTTAAATGTTCTAACATCTCTATAAATTATAATTAATACTATACTCCCTAAATTTTCATAACAATCCCCATGTATTCAAATTGCATACCATAAATAACTTTACTTTTAGCATTCTAAATAGATATAAGCTATCTTATCCCATCTAAACATCCCGGAAAAAGCCTGTATAATACTGACTTTCTATTATTTATAATCTTTATGACATAGGAAACATTTACCTTCGTGCTCTCTTAAACTAATTAGCAGTGCTAAAATCGATTTTGCAATTCATCTCTCTAAATTGTAATTTTGTCAGACAAACTGTCAGTATTGATATTTCAAATGAAAAAATTCCTCAGTCCGGAAATATTTAAAATCATTTCCCGTGTAGCGGGAAAAGAAAAAATCCAGACCTATGTTATAGGTGGTTTTGTGCGCGATGCCCTTCTAAATAGAGGCCCGGCAAAAATGGATATTGACATTGTGGTTCTGGGAAATGGAATTGACATGGCCAAAAAGGTGGCTTTTGAAATTGATCCCAAAATAAAAGTGTCTGTATTTAAAAATTTTGGAACCGCCATGTTCAAATACAAAGGACAGGATATTGAATTTGTTGGAGCAAGAAAAGAATCCTACAGGAAGGATTCCAGAAAACCTATAGTTGAAGATGGATCTTTGGAAGATGACCAAAAAAGAAGAGATTTTACCATCAATGCTATGGCTATCAGATTAGATAGTGAGAATTTTGGTAATTTTATTGACCCTTTTTCAGGAGAAGCTGATCTAAACAAAAAACTCATAAGAACTCCTCTTGACCCTGAAAAAACATTTTCTGACGATCCCCTTCGAATGATAAGGGCAATTCGCTTTGCCAGTCAGCTAAATTTCTCAATTGGGGAACAAACCTTAAGCTCCATTTCCAATAATCGTGATAGAATAAAAATAGTTTCACAGGAGCGCATTATTCTTGAAATCAATAAAATTGTGCTAACTCAGAAGCCATCTGTAGGATTTAAACTACTTGAAGAAACCGGTCTTCTGAATATTATTTTCCCAGAACTAGATAAAATGAAGGGGGTAGAAACTGTGAATGGGAAACAGCATAAGGATAATTTTCTTCATACCCTAGAAGTATTAGATAAGATCTCAAAAAATACTGACAAGCTATACCTGCGGTGGGCTGCACTCCTTCATGACATAGCCAAGCCAGGAACCAAAAAATTTATAACAGGCCAGGGTTGGACGTTCCATGGACATGAATACTTTGGAGCAAAAATGGTACCCCAGATATTCAGAACATTAAAACTTCCACTCAATGAGAAAATGAAGTATGTTCAGAAAATGGTCTTACTTCACCTTCGCCCAATTGTTCTTTCTCAGGAAATAGTTACAGATTCAGCAATAAGAAGATTGCTTTATGATGCCGGGGATGATGTTGATGATCTAATGACCCTTTGTGAAGCAGATATTACCTCAAAGAATGATTCCAAAGTTCAAAAATACCTGGCCAATTTTAAAGTCGTGCGGCAAAAATTGAAAGATCTGGAAGCCCGGGACAAAATCAGAAATTTTCAGCCACCCATATCCGGAGATGTGATAATTCATACTTTTAATATGGAACCCTCCTATCTTGTTGGAGAGATAAAGTCGGCCATTAAAGAAGCCATTCTGGATGGAATTATTGGCAATAATTATGATGAGGCATACAAATTCATGATTGAAAAAGCCAGGGAACTTGGGCTGGAGCCAGATTAGCCCTTTCCAATTTTTATTGCTTTTACAATTAACGCAGAAGCTGCAACATTGAATGTCCAAAATTCAAACGATAAACATTATGCTTCTAACCACCCCGTCCCTCGGGTACTCGGGCCACCCCTCCTTGAAAAAAGGAAGGGAATTTTGGTATTTTTTTCATGTTAACATATTCTTAAATTCTCCTCCTTTTTTCAAGGAGGAGTACGCTGGCGAATTAATTAACCAATTTGATAGAGTAAATCTTCTACTTCCTCTTATTACAATGTCTAGGAGCGAAGAGTATAAGTTCGCCAGTGGGAGGTGGTTTTTCTTAAGTTGAAGCGTATGCCTGGAGGTGTTTTAATTTATAGTATCGCATTACAGAGCCGATTAGCTCTACTCATTCTGAAAACTTTATATCTACCATAACAGGAAGATGATCACTAAATCCTCCCATATATTTAAATCCATAAAATGTAGAAAAAGGTTTTACCCCTAAATAGTTCTTATCCGGGACTAAAAGAAAGGGTGGATGAAACACCTGAAAAGAATCTTTGTCAATTCTGTATGTTGATGTTCCCCTTATCAAAGACTTTGAAACAATTATTTGATCAAACATATACCACTGACCCTGGTACTTATACGAGCCTATATCTCCTGACCACAACCCACCAAGATTCACAAATGCTATTGAGTCAGCCAGGTAAGGATCCCTTACAGAGACCAAATTAGCAAGGCTTTTGTTTTCTGGCTGATCGTTAAAATCTCCCATAATAAGAATCTTAGCCCCCTCCTCCCCCAATAACAGGCTATCCACAAGTCCTGTCAGGGTTTCTGAAGCTCTCAATCGCCTGATTTCCGAAGCCATCTGACCATTTCTCCGCGATGGCCAATGGTTTACAAATATGTGCAGCGGATCTGCCGACACACCTTCAATCTGCCCTTTTACATATAATATATCCCTTGTTAAATAATTAGTGTCTCCCGGGAAAACAACTGAATGCTTTTCTGAATGCAAGGGAGTGAACCTGCCTTTACGATAAAGAAGAGCTACATCTATACCCCTGCGATCTGGACTGTCAAAATGAATTATATCATAGTCAATTTTCTTTAAAGGAGTCTCTTGCAATAGCTCCTTCAATACTCTTTGGTTCTCTATTTCACATACAGCTATCAAAGAAGGTGGATCCCACTCGCCCAGTGCTACGATTGTCTTATACAGCTTATTAACCTTCTCTTTGTATCGCTGATATGTCCAGTTTCTTTCCCCGCCTGGTAAAAACTCATCATCAATTGTCAGTGTATCATCCCAGGGATCAAAAAGATTCTCAACATTGTAAAACATGATCCTGAAACTACTATATAAACTTTCGGATTGGGCTGAAAGATGCACCGGTTTACAAAGCAAACTCAATAACAAAATGTAGTTAAGGAGGAGAGATAAGAAAGAAAATACTGATTTCTTCAGATTATCTTTCAGGTAGTTTTTCAATGCGTTCATAGGCTCCAAGATCTGGAAATAAATCATCCAGCCGACTATTTCCCAAAAGATCAAAAGGAAACAGGTTTGCAATATCTATAAGTCCTTTATCCTTTGCAAAAGCAAGTGTATCTAGCTGAAATTTCGCTTCATAAGTATTAACAAATCCGGGTTCTGAATTTACAAAAGGGGAAGCAAAATATATGGGATCAGAAGTTGGCACCGAAGTGTCTGCCTTAACAAGACAATAATTGAAGAAATAATTAAACTCCCCGGCTCCGGAAAGTTCACTCAATCCAATTTCATTATCCCGGCTCCCATAAACTATACAATTCCCAAAATCTGCCTTTAGCAAATCACCTTCAAACAGAATCGTGTCATTAAAGTTATAATAATTTGAGAGAAGAACAGAAGGAGATGTTCGCTGCGACCAGTTCCAGTAATTTGCAATTGTACAATGCATAAATTCATACCATCCTCCTGTGGTAAGAACAAGGGTGAAAAAACCACAGTCTGAAATCTCACAATTGTCAGCTAAAACAGTAGCTCCAATAGATGACAGACCGGCATACGTCATATGCTTGACAATAGAATTTGATATTATCAAATCCGGAAATGGATCTGCTGAATAAAAGTTCCCAAGGTGAATTCCTGTAGTAGCATTTAATATTTGAGCATTCAATAATTCATTCCCCGTACTTCCATTTATAAAATAAATTCCACCCCATTGACCCGGAATATCCTTGTAAAGCTGATCCAGGCGGTCCCCGTTAAAAACAATCGGTTCTTCAGTTGAGCCCAAAGCCTTTAAAGTACCACTCACATATAGTGTTGACCCCTTGTGGAAATATATTCTTGTCCCCGGATTTATCAAGAGAGTTTCAAGGGTATCAACAAGAGCTGAGTTATATATTAAGTATGGTTTTTCATTAGTCCATGTCTGAGAAGATAATATTTCACCATTGATCAGGTGAACATCCTGGCCCCATGCAAGCAAATTTACGTCCTGAACATTCCCATTTGTTATAAAAACTACTGAATCTACTATAACCATGGGACTGCCACTGTTTTGAGGATCAATAGTTGCCTCAACAAATACAAAAAGACTATCATTTGCCAGCAAGGGAATTTCCTTAATCGATGTCCCTGACCTTCCATCTACATTAAAACGGAAACCAGTTTGATCACTACCGGCAATTTGAATGGAGGAAATTAAAATATCGTGATTGCTTGAATTATAAACCTTAAACTCCCTGGTAATTGTGCCTATAGTGGTGAAAACCGTATCAAAAAACAAAGTGTCCATTGAGAATTCTAATTTTGCAGAAGACCCTGTAAAGTACTTTTCCTTCTGGCAACTATAGAAGCACATTCCTGCTAAAATAAGCAGGAAAAAAATAAACCCAAATCTATTGTAAACAGACAGCTTTTGCATCCTGGTAGAAATATATTCTCAATTAAGCAAACGAAACAATGCTTCAAACATTATGTCATCTGTAAAAAAGGACAAAGTAAATTGCAAAATTAGTATCTTTAAACCAATCATAATTAAAAACTATTAAATAAATGAAACCTATACAAGTTGCCCTGACACTACTGCTTGCGGTTATTCTGACTCAATGTTCATCATTCACAAAAGAAATTGATCTCCTTGTTCTTAATGGTAAAATTGTAACCGTAGATAATCAGCTCAATATATCTGAAGGGTTTGCCGTAAATGACGGAAAAATTGTGGCAGTTGGCACAAAAGAGGAATTGCTTAAGAAATATACTGCCGAAAAGTCTGTGGATCTTAAGGGGCGCTATGTTTACCCTGGATTAATTGATGCTCATTGTCATTTCTATGGTTATGGAATGAACCTGAAAAATGCAGATCTTACAGGTACTAAATCATTTGAAGAGATAATAGAAATTCTGAAAAAGCATTATCAGCAATTCCCATCTGAGTGGGTATTGGGAAGGGGATGGGATCAGAACGACTGGGAAATAAAAGAGTTTCCAAGCAAAGAAAAACTTGATGAAGCATTTCCTGATGTACCTGTTTTCATTAGAAGAATTGATGGACATGGAGCAATAGCAAATAGTGAAGCACTCAGGAGAGCTGGTATTACCAAAGAGACCAGAATTCAGGGTGGCGATCTAATTCTTAATAAGGGCGAATTAACCGGAGTGTTGATAGACAATGCTATGGGACTTGTTGGAATGGTTATCCCGAACAATAGCAGGGAAGAAATTGCTATGGGGCTTCTTCAAGCCCAGGAAAATTGTTTTGAAGTTGGTTTAACGGCTGTTTTTGATGCCGGACTGGGTAAAGGGGTTATTGAATTAATGGACAGCCTTCATAAGTCCGGAGAATTAAAAATCAGAGTTAATGCATGGATCAGTCCAACGGAAGAAAATTTTGAACGATTCATGTACCAGGGAGTATATGAAACTGACAGGCTCAAGGTTTGTGCTATCAAGCTTTTTGCTGACGGTGCCCTTGGATCAAGAGGAGCAAAACTTATAGAGCCTTATTCAGATGACCCTGGAAACAGTGGCTTGTTGGTGTCAGATCAGGAAAGCTTGTTGGATAAGTGCAAATTGGCATATAAGTATGGTTACCAGGTAAATACACATTGCATAGGAGATTCTGCAAACAGGCTTATGCTTCATATTTATGCTGAGGTGTTAAAAGAAAAAAATGATCGTCGATGGAGAATTGAACATTCACAGGTAATTCACCCCAATGATTTTCAATTGTTTGGCAAATACAGTATAATTCCCTCAATTCAACCCACCCATGCTACTTCAGACATGTATTGGGCCAGAGACAGACTTGGACCTGAGAGAGTAAAAGGAGCATATGCATACAAACAACTTCTTGAACAAACAGGATGGCTCCCAAATGGCAGTGACTTCCCTGTGGAAAAAATTAATCCCTTGTATGGCTTTTATGCAGCTGTGGCACGGAAGGACTTAAAAGGATTTCCTGAAAACGGCTATCAGACTGAAAATGCCCTAAGCCGGGAAGAAGCATTGAAAGGTATGACTATCTGGGCAGCTAAATCGGGTTTTGAAGAAACCAGGTTTGGAAGCATTGAGCCTGGTAAATTTGCAGACTTTATTATCCTTGAAGAAGACCTTATGTCAATGGATATTGATAAGGTTCCAGCCATCAAAATAATTAGCACTTATATTCAGGGAGAGAAGGTTTACTCAAGAGAATAATAAGAAAAAGAAGTCAAAAAGTCTAAGAGTCCAAAGTCGAAAAGGAAAGGTTCGAAGTAACTTTGGAAAAAAGAGATGTCTAAAGGTCGAACCATTCTATGAGCGCAGCGAATAGAATGCTCACGAAGCAGCTTTTCAGAGGTGGCCCTTTCCCGAAAATCAAGAATCAACTGAAGGCGATTCGATAGATTTTCGAGGATCCTCGAAAAAAGATGAAATCGAAGATTTCTGTTTTTTCGGGATGGGTGCGAGTAACTTAAAGGAGTAGCAACGCAAAATTGTAAAAAAGAGTAAACAGGTAAGGAAAAATAAACATTTACGAAGCTTTAATCTAAACCTCCTACCAGGTAGTTTTGTAAGCTTGGTAAAAAACGGAAATTTTATTAAAAGCTAATCGGAATTCCCTGGTAAAAATCCAGGATTTTAGTGGTAAAAACGAATTCGTATTTTGCCTGAAGCAGTTCAGCCTGGGCTTTCATTAGATTGTTTTTTGCAATATTATAATCTACTGAGTTTTCAATACCCACATTCATCTTTTCTTGCGAATAATCAAATGCTGTCTCTCTATGCTCTACCACCTCAAGTGAGGTTTTGTATTTTTCAAAAGCCGTAACAGCATCGTTATGTGTTTGTTGAATAGTCTTATAAAGAATCTGTTTTGACAGGTCGAGGTTTAATTCTGCATCCAGAACCGAAATCTTTGCATTGCTAATAGCATTCTGAATACTCCATCGCTCAAAAATAGGAATACTTAAATTAAAAGATAACTGCCGGTATTGGTTATTCTGCATCTGGTCAACATATAAATAATCTGATCCCGGATCAATGGGGTTAACACCCAATTCAGAATACCTTGTGTAGTATAAACCTCTCATGTAAATTCGTGGACTTCTTTGGCCACGGGTAATTGCAAGATTTTTCTCCTGTACTTTTAAACCATATTCAGCACTTTTTATTTCCGGGAAGGTAGCAACTGCATTACTATACACACTCCAAAATGGAACAACTACTGCATTTGCATCAAGCAAAAAAGTATCAGGTGTTTGTATTCTGAAGTTTCCAATTGAATCCAGGTCGAGCAACTGCACCAATTCCAGATAGGTGGTCGTTAATTGGGCTTTTACAGTTGTGTTATTCAGTCTTTCAGCAGCAGCCTGTGACTTCATATCCAATAACTCGCCCATAGATTGCTTCCCGACATCCACAAACTTTGAGCTTCTATCAACCTGTTGATTAATAACCTCAAGCTGGGCTTCTGCAATCGCAAGTAGTTCTTTATTATAAAGGATTTTCATATAGGCAAGCACAATATCAATAATCATATCATTTTCTTGCTTGTCAACGTCTGCAACACATGCAAGTAAATTATATTTATTCCTGATTATAATATTGGTTTGCTGTAATCCATTGAAGATATTCATATTTGCCTGAGCTCCAAGATTCCCATCCTGGAATTTCTGCTGAACATATGTATAATCATCAAGGTTTACTGTTCTTCCTGAGCTAAAACTATGTTGAGCAAATGCATCCAGATTTGGAAGCACTTCCATTTTTGACTGGAAAAAATCATTTTTGGAGCTCTTTGCCAGAAGCTCCATCCTCTTCAATTGCAGGTTATTATCAATTGCATAATCAATACAATCTTCAAGGGTCCACATCCCCTGGCCCTGCACAAACAAGCTTCCCATTAAAACAAACTTGAAAACCAGGAAAAAACTCACAGATCTAAGCCATTTTGGTATATGAAAAGTCATGTTTGCTTATCCTTTTTTTCTGTATAATACCTGAATGTATTTTGCTTCCTCCAGGGGTGTGTAGATCTGAATCAATTCCCAATCTTTGTTATAATTACTTATTGCATTCTTCAGTCTTGAAATTCTGGCAAGAGACTTTGAAATCTGATCATCTCCATTTGACAGTTCATCTTCAACTTCCCATGGAAAAGAGGCAACCCGAAACTCAAAATTTAGCTTTGTCTTACCTACCTTTAAAGTTATTTCGGCACTCTCATCCTCTCCAAACTGCATAATAGGTACACATAGCTCTTTCATACTGTTTGCCTTATGTTCTCGGTCACAATATGTCCGTCGAATAACTGGATAATCCTATGGGCATATTCAGCATCCGTTGGTGAGTGAGTAACCATTACAATGGTAGTTCCATCCTTGTTCAGTTCAGTAAGAAGGTTCATTACCTCTTCACCATTAGCTGAATCCAGGTTCCCGGTAGGCTCATCTGCCAGTATCAGTTTTGGATTGGTAACCACGGCACGCGATATTGCTACTCGTTGCTGTTGTCCACCTGATAACTGCTGCGGAAAGTGCTTTTTCCTATGTATGATCTTCATTCGTTCCAATACTTCTTCCACCTTTTTCTTACGCTCGGAAGCAGACACTTTTAAATAAAGCAGAGGAAGCTCAACATTCTCATAAACAGTTAGTTCATCAATGAGATTGAAGCTCTGGAACACAAATCCAATATTTCCCTTTCTCAAATTTGTTCTATTCCGTTCAGAAAATTTAGAAACCTCCTGTTCGTTAAAGTAAAACTCACCTTCTGTTGGATTATCAAGCAAGCCAATAATATTCAACAAGGTTGATTTTCCACAACCTGATGGTCCCATAACAGCAACCATTTCTCCATCCTTAATTGTCAGGTCAACCTTATTTAATGCGGTTGTTTCTACTTCTTCTGTTCTAAAGATCTTAGTAAGTTCTTTTGTCCGGATCATAACTTTAAAGTTTAAATGTATTTCAAATTATTTTTTTAGAATAAGTTTATCAACGTCACCAAAATTATCATAGCTGGAAACAACCACCTGTTCCCCGGATTTCAATCCACTGAGCACCTCATAAAATCTTGGATTCTGTGAGCCCAATGTGATATCACGTTTCTCAGCAAATTCTCCTGAAGGATCAACAACATACACCCAGCGTCCTCCTGTACTCTGATAAAAGCCCCCTCTTGGTATTAATAATGCAGTCTTTGGAGCTCCCAATTCCAGTTTTATCCTTGAAGTTTGTCCAATCCTGATGGTTGGAGGAATTGTATCGGTAAATACCATATCACTATAAAATTTCCCGGCTGTTACTTCCGGATAAATCTTAGAAATATTTCCCTTATACAGAGCCCCTGAAAAATCACATTCCCCAGTTAAGCCTCTTGATACCTTTGAAATAAAATACTCGTCAATTTCAACCCTGAGTTTATAGGAATCTAAGATGTTAATCTGACCAATCCTTTGGCCTCTTACGAGCATCTGCCCAATTTCAAGGTTAAGAGAGGCAAGCTCCCCTGAGACAGGAGCCTTAAAATGAAGGCTTTCCAGTCTGCCATTCACAAGAGTAAGATTATCCTGCATCCTTTTAACAGACAATTCTAAAGAGCCGATCTGAACACTTCGGAAAATGGAATCCTGCTTCAGGTTTTTTTCCAGCAGGTCCAGTCTTTGAATTGAAAGTTCCAATTGTTCCTTCGAAATATCAAATTCTTCCTTCGAAATATGGTTTCCTTCGTATAGTATTTTATTGTTATCAAAGTTACGCTTTCTTTGCAAAATATTATATTCCACTTCCAGTATCTGGCTTTTTGAATTTAATGTTTGCTGATCCATAAGAAGCCTGGATTGTCGCAGCTCATTTGAAGTTCTTGAAACAAGAGCCTCATAATTTGATATTTCCAGAATTAGGCTGGTATTGCTTAATTTTACAAGGATTTCATTTCCTTCAACCATAGTTCCCTCCTCAGCAACAATCTCCTCCACCCTTCCTCCTTCCATGGCATCAAGGTAAACAGTAGTAATTGGTTCTACAGTTCCGGTTACTGAAATATAATTCTTGAAAAAACCTTCACTTACCTCATCAATGGCAATTTTATCAAGCTCTACATTCAACTTGGAACTTTTATCTCCAAAAACAAGTTGCCAGACAGTTAGCAGAACAAGTAATACAGCAATGAAGATCCATATATGTTTTTTTTGGATCTTATTTTTGTTTTCAATAGGTCTATCCATGTCTTCTTATTAAAATCATCTTAACTCATCATGAATTATGCCAAACCCATCATTGTACTGATTTGAACCCATTTAACAAAATCCCTGATTCTCAGTTTCATCTCCCGGTGTTCGTAAATGAAACAGGTAATTCTCAAAAACGAACATTATGAAAATAAAGTTTACTTTTGTAATTAAATCATATTATTGCTGTTGCAAGCTTCAATTTAGCTGATCAACGACATCCTGCACAAAAATAACAAAAATGACAGAATCAAAAGGAAAAATACTAGCCATAGATGACAATGAAGATATTCTATTTGCATTAAAGCTGCTATTAAAACCTCACGTGGAGGAAATTGACACCTTTAATTCTCCTGACAACCTGCTTGATCAGCTTCGGAAAAAGGATTATGACCTGATCCTCCTGGATATGAATTTTACAAAAGATGCAATAAGCGGACAGGAAGGCTTTGATTGGATGGGTAAAATACTTAGCATTGATTCTTCTGCTATAATTGTTTTCATTACAGCCTATGGTGATGCAGAAAAGGCTGTTAAAGCAATTAAAGCAGGTGCCACTGACTTTGTTTTGAAACCCTGGCAAAATGAAAAACTTCTTGCCACAGTTTCTTCTGCAATAAAACTCTCGCAATCAAAAAAAGAAAACAAGGAGCTAAAAATCAAACACCAGGAGATCAGTGCGGTAATGAATCGCTCCTTTCAGGAATTTATAGGTGAGTCTGAAGAAATGAAAGAGGTATTTGCTACCATTTCAAAGGTGGCACAAACCGATGCCAATATATTGATTCTTGGAGAGAATGGGACAGGAAAAGAACTGGTTGCCAATGCCATACATAAGAGTTCCCTTAGAAAAGATGAAATTTTCATAAACGTGGATCTTGGGTCAATCAGCGAAACTCTTTTTGAAAGTGAATTATTTGGGCATGAAAAAGGAGCTTTCACAGATGCAATAAAAGAGCGTGCAGGGAGATTTGAGATTGCCCGTGGAGGAAGTCTTTTTCTGGATGAAATTGGAAATCTGTCCATGCCACTGCAAACCAAAATCCTTACTGCAATAGAACGCCGGGAAATTACCCGGGTTGGATCCAGTAAACCTGTCTCTGTTGATGTAAGACTAATATGTGCTACCAACAACAATATTCATCAAATGGTTTCGGAAAACACTTTTCGTCAGGACTTGCTATACCGAATCAATACCGTTGAGATCCAACTACCACCACTCCGTGAAAGAATAACTGATATTCCATTGCTGGCAAAGCATTTCCTGACTGTTTATTCAAAGAAATATCGTAAAAACATACAGAAGATCAGTCCTGAAGCAATGAAATGTCTTAAGAATTACTCCTGGCCAGGAAATGTCAGAGAATTGCAACATTCGTTGGAAAGAGCTGTGATTCTTACAGAATCCAATATATTGCAAAGAGAAGACTTCATGCTTAGCGCAAAACAAGGTGGTGATAATCAAACAGACTTTAGCACACTTAACCTTGAAACCATTGAAAAGCAAGTCATAGAAAAAGCTCTGAAAACCCATTCCGGAAATGTTACACAAGCATCTTCAGAACTTGGCCTGACAAGGAATGCACTATATCGTAGAATGGAAAAACATGGCATTTAAAAACTTTAGATTAATTCTGGTTTTCAGGATATTGTTGATTACAACAACAATATTTGTTATGCTTGCATCTCTCGAATCAAAGTTTTTGCTCACACCTGTTTTTATAGGCTTATTCCTGCTTCTACAGCTATTTTCTCTGTTTAAGTATGTAGATCGCACCAATCGCGATCTGGCAAGCTTCCTGGAATCTATCAGATTCTCAGAATTCACAAGGAGTTTCAGGGTGGAAGGTATGGGCTCATCCTTTAATGAATTAAACGAAGCCTTTAATAATGTAATCAATGATTTCCAGGAAATACGATCAGAAAAAGAAGAACACTACCAATATCTTCAAAGCATTGTTCAAAATACTGATGTAAGTATTGTGGCTTTTCAAAAAGACGGAAGAGTTGAAATGATCAATAAAGCGGCGAAGAGATTGTTTCAGGTGGTAACATTGAAAAATATTAAATCACTCACCAATATCAGCACCGATCTTGTAAATACACTTCTTAGCCTAAAACCCGGAACCACAAGCCTGGTAAAAGTGCAGGAAGAAGATGATATCCTCCAGCTCGCAATCTCAGCTTCAGAATTCAAGATAAAAAATAAACTGATTATCCTGGCAACAATAAAAAACATACAGGAAGTACTTGAAGAACAGGAACTGGAAGCCTGGCAGAAGCTAATACGTGTTCTTACTCATGAAATCATGAATTCCATTACGCCAATTTCTTCTTTAACATCAACTCTCGAAATGATGTTAAATGACCTGGCCCGGGAAAATGATGGCTCAAAAATTTACAGCTTACCCAGGCAATCGGTAGAAGAATTTCAAAAAGCACTGCAAACCATCAATAAAAGAAGTACAGGATTAATGCATTTTGTTGATACATATCGAAACCTGACCAGAATACCAAAACCCAATTTTAAGATTTCCCAGATTAAGGCCATTTTCAATAATATTGAAGGCCTGATGAATGAAGAGCTGAAAAGTAAGAATATTGAACTTGTAACATCAGTGTATCCAGTCAATCTGGAAGTGTCTGCTGATGAAAAGTTAATTGAGCAGGTTTTGATAAATCTTGTGAAAAACTCAATTTATGCTCTTGAGAAAACAGAATCACCGAGAATTACGCTGAAGGGATTCATGAATAAGCGAGGTAGGATTACTATCCAGCATAATGATAATGGAGCAGGAATTTTACAAGACGTACTGGATAAGATCTTCATTCCATTTTTTACCACCAAACAAACCGGATCGGGTATCGGACT
>JAUVKW010000148.1 GCA_030596025.1 Bacteroidota bacterium
CGGTTTATTCAGTGCAGGTGAAGTACCTGAAACCAGCATCTTATGATGACCTGTTGACCGTAAAAACTGTACTGGCAGAAATAAAGGGGGTAAGAATAAGATTTGAGTATAGCATCTATAATGAACAAACCGATCTTCTGGCTACAGGAGAGGTTGTACTGATTTTTACCAACCCTGACTCCTTCAAACCATGCAGGCCACCGGTGTGGTTCCTGGATTTGATAGAAGATAAAAGATAAAAGTAAAAAGATAAAAGCCTAAAGGTCACAATTTTAACTCTCATTGTTAAGCCTATTCTTTTTTTCCAGCACCCAGCACCCAGCACCCAGCACCCAGTAGGCAGTAGGCAGTAGGCAGAAAGAGAAGACCAACTTTCAGCGATCAAGCTTCATCCTATTCTTTTTTTCCAGCACCAAGTACCCGGCACCCAGTAGGCAGTAGGCAGTCGGCAGAAAGAGAAGACGAATTCAACTTTTCAACTTTTCAACCATTCAACTCATCAACTTTCTATTGGTGTAATGAATTCTTACATCGATCGTCTTCCTATTGAGATATCTTAATTGTTTGTTATTAAAAATTAAATTAAAACTAAAAGAAATGAAAAAATTAAGCCTTATTACAATAGCCCTGATTATGCCCCTTTTTATATTTGCCCAGCAGAGTGCAGTGGATAAACTCTTTGAGAAGTATGGAGGAAAAGACGGATTTACCACGGTAAGTATCAATAAAGGAATGTTTGAAATGTTAAAAGACATAGATCCGGAAGATGAGGATATAAAAGCACTTGCAAATATTGAATCTGTGAAGGTTCTTGCAGTTGAAGATGAGGAGATGATAAAGGGAGTGAACTTTTATGATGAGATAATGAAGTCTCTGAATGTTGAAGAATATGAAGAACTGGTAACTGTAAAGCAAAACGACCAGGATGTGAAGATACTGGTTAAGCAGACTGGCAGCATAATACAGGAATTATTGATTGTTGTGGGTGGAGAAGATAATGCCCTGGTTTACATTAAAGGGAATATACAGCTTAAGGACCTTTCAGGCTT
Organism: Bacteroidota bacterium; assembly: GCA_030596025.1. Classification (GTDB taxonomy): domain Bacteria; phylum Bacteroidota; class Bacteroidia; order Bacteroidales; family VadinHA17; genus JAYEGO01. The sequence goes on from JAUVKW010000148.1 coordinate 1,050, forward strand.
GTCGGATGGTTTCTCGATGGATGGACTGGAAGCACTTGAGCTACTGGAAGGATTAGAAAAATAAATACATTTACTCATTGGGCTGGCTCAAAAGTTACAATAATAGAAGTAGATACTTTTAAGACAGTCCATTTTCCTGATCATGGATAAAGCAGGAGTCCAAATCAGGGGTATTTGAAATTACTTCGGATTTATTTAGCTTTATCGGTAGAGATTAGATATGATTGGTTCAGGTATCAAATGGATTTAAATGAGTATAAAATAAAGGTTCTTCCTATGCAGGACAAGCTTCTGGGGTTTTCTAAAAGGCTCCTGGGTGAGACTGAAGAAGCCAGGGATACTGTGCAGGAAGTATTTTTAAAACTCTGGAACCTGAGGGAAAAGCTGGATGAGTATAGAAATCTTGAGGCTTTTGCAATGACTGTGACAAGGAATCATTGTCTTGATAAAATTAAAGCCAGAAGGACTGTTCGCCTGGAAGAAAAGCACTATAACAGCAAAAATTTCTATTCCAATCCATCTCCGGGAGAAATACTGGAAAGAAAAGATGCTGTGGATTATGTGAAAGAAATTATTCAGGGTCTTCCCGAAAATCAAAGATCTGTAATACATCTTCGGGATGTTGAAGGATATGAAAATGAGGAAATTGCTAAGATTATGGACATGGATGTGAATAACATTCGTGTAATTCTTTCACGGACAAGGAAAAAAGTAAGAGATGAATTATTGAAAAAATATTATTCTAATGAAAATTCAGGACATAAAGATTCTATTAGAAAAGTACTATGATGGGAGTAGCTCTCTTTCAGAGGAAGAAAGTCTGAAAACTTTCTTTTCTCAGGAAGATATTCCTTTGGAGCTAAAACCTGACCAGGATTTATTCTTGTACTATGCGACTGAAAAAACTGGTGAAAAAAGTAGTTCCAGTCATGATACAAAACTCAGGGAGAATATACTCAATGCTATAAATACCCCCACCAGGAAACTTTCATCAAGTACCGGATACAAAGGGCAGTTATACTGGTTATCAGCAGTTGCTGCCAGCCTGATACTGATTTTTGCTTCTTACTTTCTTTTAGTAAACAATGGACCTGAAGATACTTTTGATGATCCTCAACTAGCATACCTGGAAGCCAAAAGAGTGCTGGAATTTGTTTCTGTTAGATTTCAGGAAGGAACGCAGCCGGTTAAGGAAGGGATTTCTAAATTGGACCAAAGTATGGAACATCTGAATAAAATATCTGAAATTAACAGGGGGCTTAGCGAGGTAAGTAAGGCCAGCACCCTCCCGGGAGGAATGAATGCCCTGGGTTATTTCGATTTGCTGCAAAATCCGGGTACAATCATCTCAAACTATGCAAAAAAATAAATTTTAACCATTAATATAAAATTAAGATGAAAACAAAATCTTTTATTGTAATACTGCTCACATTTATGATTTCTGTGAGTGCAATGTCTCAAAAAGACCCTGTAGACCGGATCTTTGATAAGTATTCCGGACAGGAAGGTTATACTACTGTTTATATCTCCAGCAAGATGTTCAGTTTGTTTGCAGAAATAGATCCTGACGACCAGGAATTGCAGGATATGATGAATGGCCTGAAAAGTATAAGGATTCTGGCTTCTGATGATAGTGACGAATCGGGTGGGGATGGCATCAACTTCTATAAAGAGGTAATGAAGGATCTGGCTGTTGAGAAGTATGAAGAACTTATGGTGGTTAAAGATGGTAACCAGGATTTAAAATTCCTTATCCGTGAGGAAAATGGAAAAATTGTTGAGTTGCTTCTTGTTGGTGGTGGTGATGGGGATAATGTACTTATAAGCATTCGTGGTAACATTGACATGAAAAATATTGGAAAGATTGGAAAAGCCCTGGATGTGGAGGGACTTGAAAATATTGAGAAAATTGATGAGAAATAAATGCTTTAAGGATGAATAGAAAATTTGTTTTTAATCAATTATTCAGAGACAGTTTAGCAGGGATACTGATAGTATTGTTTATCTTTCTTTCTTCCTGCACAGGTCGCAAGCACCAGGGGGAAGAAGTGATCAGAGGCTACGAAAGCCAGGCAGGTGTGATTACTTTTAAGATTCCACCTGGCCTGATTGGATTGTTCCTGAGCGGTGATAAAACACAGGATACAAAAGATGCATTCAGTGAAATGGAATCTATTAAGCTGATACTTGTGGATATGGCAAAAGTTGAGGCTGGAAATATTCCTGATTTCACATCAGATTTTGAAGATAAATTGTTCTTAAGCGGTTTTGAGAGTTTTTTCATCTTTAACGAAGAAGGAAGTAAAGTGCATATTCTCACTTTGGATGAGGAGGAGCAGATACGGGAACTGATGGTGCTTGTTTCAGGTGAGGGTGAGTTTCTGGGGATTAGCCTTACAGGGCAAATCAATCCCGATCGCTTTGTGGATATTGCCAGGGAATTAAAGATCAATGATTTTCATTTGGATTAAGAACCGGATTTTCCCTGTCCGATATTGAAGGTTGCTCCAAAAAATAAACTCAGGGCATGGTATGAAAAATCCATATTATTTTGCCGATTTCCCTGAAGTGCAGCATTTTCTATAAGGTTATATTCTACAGGATGGGAAACATTAACTATTTGCAGATTATTCCGGTTAAATGACATTGTATACTGAAGTCCGGCAAATATCCGGTGTCCTTTCAGGTTCAGCAAACCTCCTCCGGTAATATGATAATAATCTGCATTGATAGTTCTTATTTTGTTCTCTAAATATTCACCCTTCGCAAAACTATCTTGATGCTTTGCGCTAAAATCGGTTTTAAATCCGGCCATAATCAGTATATCATCTGAAATTTCTGATTCCATTCCAATGGCAAAATTTATAACCTGCCTGGCACTATTATCATAATTTAGCCATTTTTTGTTATTAAGCTCATTAAAAATACTTCCTGTAGTAATATTAGGATTTAGCTTTGTATCAATAACAGTGTATGGGTCAAGTTTAGAAAAATATTCCATACTGAAAAAGTAGCTTTGCTTCTTATTTGGGGCATTGTAGTTAAGTCCAAAAGCAATTGACAGAGGATCTTTATGGTTAATACTTATTTCATCTTTTTCCTGTTCATCTGCAGCCAGGTAATTCTGAATGAAGCCTGCACCTGAAGGATCCATGATATTTTCCTGTTGTTCCAGTTTTGAAACAACCTTTCCGTCAGAATAAATATTCAACGAAGGAGTACTTATATTAAGTCCTATGCTCATATTTCCCGATTTGTATCCTAAGCCTATCTTCCACAATAGCCTGTAATTGTTGTACCGGATATATTCTGAACTTGAGTTGTATGCTGTAAAAAAGGGAATTGTATCAGTACCCGAAAAGATGGTATCGGATAAGGGGGAAGCATGAAGCCTGTATGAATAGTTATATTTCAGGGTTTTTACTATTCCGAACATACTGATACCTATTGAAAGGCCTGGTGTGATTTCATAGGATGTTCCTATTCCTACCCAGTCTTCATTATACCTTTTTCTATACTTAAAATTGGCATAGTAGCGTTCAGTTCCAGGAAGGAACTGAAGTATGTCAATATTTACGTCCTGTTCATGTGTAAGCTCAATTTCATTTCTTGACTTGTTCAGGATAACCAACTGGAAGCTCAAGTCTTTCATGTTTTTTGGCTTAAGCAGGAAGGAGAGGAATCTTGGCTGAATATTGAATCTTGATGTTTGCAGATCTATGCCTTCGCCCAGGGCATTTGTTAGTTTGTAGAATTGCAAGCTAACCAGGCTGGCATTAAATGAAAATTTTGAGATCTGGTTTTCTGTGATCCATGCAGGGTTGTAATAGATGGCTCCTACACCTGCACCTCCTCCAACTACCGCCCCGGCAAGCATCGATGATTCTTCATTCAGGTTGGTAGACCAGTACCTGCTTGACTGTGCTGCAAGTTCAGATGAGGAAAGGAAAAAACAGCTTAATGCTAAAATCAGAACGATGAGATCTTTTCTTATCATATAAACTTTTCTGTCAATTTGTATTTTCAAAGATAAAAGTAAAAAGAAGAAAGATATACTCCTACGCCTGAAAAAGGCTTCGGAGGACGAAGAAAGATAAAAGTCAAAAGGTCTAAAAGCCTACAGCCTATAGTCTATTGTCTACAATCCACAGTCGGCAGTCGGCAGAAAGAGAAGACCTCCAACTTTCAGCGATCAAGCTTCATCCTTCATCCTTTTCTTTTTTCCCAGTAGGCAGTGGGCAGTAAGCAGTAGGCAGTAGGCAGAAAGAGAAGAAGAGAAATAGAATTCAATTTTTCCTGAAACTCGAAACCCGAACCTTTGAGCCCGAAGGGCGAACGGTGAGCGAACTTGTGAGCGAATCCCTCATGAGTAGCCTGTGTGTAAGCCAGTGGGAACGAGTAAACCTTCTTAAACTCTAAACAATCTTAAACCCGGAACAATCTTAAACCCTCTTTGCCCTCCGAAGCTTTAGCGTAGGAGGGGAACATTCCTGTAGATTTTTCCATGGCATGAGAATTGCATATTCAGCTATTAGGGAAGTTTAGAATAATTTATACTGGATATAATTTGGTGTATTATTATTCGTAACTTGCAATAAATTAAGCTAAAATAATATCATAGTAAAAAATTACAGATCATGAAAAAGGTATTAAAATCAGGTAGAACCGGTTCTATTTTGCTTCTTTCTGCAATTTTGTTCTTTCAGTCTGCCTTAAACCTGCAGGCCAAAAAACCGAGCTGGCCAAGGGAAATAAAAACCCAGGATGCCACTATTGTTTTATATCAGCCACAGGTAGAAAATTTTTCAGGTGATCTGCTCGAAGCACGATCAGCTATGGCAGTTACTACCAAAAAAGGAGATGCCCCTGTGTTTGGAGCAACATGGTTCAACTCCAGAGTATCGACAGATAAGGAAACCAGGGAAGTTTTACTTGAGGATCTGGTTGTGAAATCAATAAAATTTCCCGAAGCCTCGCAAGAGGAAGTGGATATGCTTATAAATTTAATGGAAAAAGAAGTCCCCAAATGGGAAATAACTCTTTCACTCGACAGACTTCTTGCATCAATCGATCCGGATGAGAATACCAAAGGGGGAGATGTTTTGAATAATTATCCTCCTGAAGTGATTTTTTCAGAAGAGGCCTCCATGCTTATTACCATTGATGGAGATCCGATTTATCGTGAAATTGAAGGTCTGGAAAAATACAAGTACATCCTGAACACTCCTTTTTTTATTGCCACGGCTAATGAAAAAGAGTTTTTTCTTTATGGAGACCGCATCTGGTATTCATCCGGTGATCTGTCAGGTGAATGGAAGGTAACCACACGGGCACCGGAAGAATTGCAGCAGATTATGGAGGAATCTGAAAAGCAAAAAAAGAAAGACTCGGGTAAAAATGATGTGCAGGGCAAAACTCAAAGTGCAAAAATATTCCTGAGAGATCATCCGGCAGAATTATTACAGTCCCTGGGTAAGCCCAAATACAACCCTGTTGAGGGCACAGATCTTCTTTACATGAGTAATACAGAGGATGATATAATAATGGATATCAATACCCAGACTTATTACATTCTTATTTCCGGACGATGGTATACTTCCTCTTCTTTGACCGGGAATGATTGGGCTTATATAGATTCAAGAGATCTTCCCGATGATTTTGGTCAAATTCCTACCAACTCTGATGTTGGTAGTGTATTGGCAAGTGTGTCAGGAACCGAAGAAGCCATGGATGCAACTTTAGAAAACACTATTCCGCAGACTGCAGAAGTAAACAGGAAAGAGGCTAAAGTTGAAGTGGAGTATGATGGTGAGGCTTCTTTTGAGGCTATTAAAGGAACCGGGATTTCTTATGCAGTAAATACCGATAAATCAGTGCTGATGATTGATAACCGCTACTATTGTTGTGATGATGCTGTATGGTTTATTGCCTATGGTCCTGATGGTCCATGGTCTGTATGTGTCGATGTTCCAGGGGAATTCCAGGATATTCCTGCTGAATACCCAGTATATAACGTGAAATATGTACATGTATATCATTATACTCCAACTGTTGTATATATGGGCTACACACCTGGTTATATTGGCTCGTATGCCTATCATGGGGTTGTAGTTTATGGAACCGGATACTATTACCGTCCCTGGTATCGTACATATTATTATCCCAGGCATACAACTTATGGTTATGGAGTTCATTATAGTCCGTATTCAGGCTGGGGCTTTTCGTATGGAATAAGTTATGGATGGTTTCATGTAAGCTACAGGGTTGGACCAGGTTATTATCATGGTTATTGGGGTCCGGCTGGTTACCATGCAGGATACAGGTATGGTTATGGCAGGAGTTATCATTATGGTTATAACCGCGGTTATACTGCAGGGGCAAGTGCCGGTTATTACTATGGTTCGAAATCTTCATCTTCTTCCTCGTCATATACCAGATCCACCCATCGTAGTACAAATGTATACAGGAACCGTGAAACTGGTGTAACCAGAACAGGAACCAATACCAGCACCAGCCGGAATACTACCACCAATACCACCACGATTACCAACAATAACCGGGTTCGCAGGTCGGGAAGTGAGGTGTCGAGAACCAACAATGTATATACAGACAGGGATGGAAATGTTCACAAAAGAACTAATAATGGATGGGAGAAAAGAGAAAATGGACAATGGACCGG
>JAUVKW010000193.1 GCA_030596025.1 Bacteroidota bacterium
TGGGGAAACCGAATATAGTTTTTCATCACCCACAAACAGGTTTGATTATTGGCTTACAACTCCACTTAAGGTAATTGGGAACGCGGGAGTGCAAATTTTTAAAATTGCATTGTTAAGTGCTGATGTAGAATATATCGACTACTCAGGTATCAAAATGCATCATGGCGGAAGCTACGATTTTTACGATGAGAATATGGCCATAAGGGAAGCTTATAAGAGTGTTTTGAATTATAAAGCAGGTGTTGAATTCAGAGTTTCATCCTTTTCATTGAGGGCTGGAGCTGCCTATTACGAAAGTCCTTACAAAGAAACAGAAGCTAATAAAGATGCTTATGTATATTCCTATTCAGGAGGATTTGGCTTCAGAGACAATAATTTCTTTGTAGACCTTGCATATGTATACACCGACAGGCAAAAGCTGTACTATATGTATCCATACAGCAATATTGAGCCATCTATAAATTCCTTAAATAGACATACTATTCTGGCAACCCTTGGAATGAAATTTTAGGCTTCCAGGCTGTAGGCATTATAGTAATTGCGAATAAAATCAGCACCGGGCTTTAGCCTGGTGATCAATTCATACCACCGCACATTCTTTAGTGCGCTTTAGCGCACTTTAATCTTCAAGGCAATATAATGACTAAACAAAAATCTGACTGCATGATCTTTTCTTGTTGACCGGTGTAATTTCATTCTTCTATTTTTTGTATATTTATAAACGGTACAAGCAAAAACTACAAAGCCTTAACAGGAAAATGTTTATCCATGATTGCCCGGCAAACCAGAATCAGACTAGAGGATCTTACTAAGTCCTTTGATGACATCAAAGCGATTGATAGTCTTTCCCTGGAAATTTACAAAGGTGAGATATTTGGTTTTCTCGGACCAAATGGTGCCGGGAAAACTACTGCCATCCAAATGATATGTGGCTTGCTGAAAGCAGATAAAGGGAGCATAGAATATACATCTGCTTCAGGAAGTCACATAAACCCTGAATTTGAGAGTATAGGCATTTGTCCGCAGGAAAATGTGATATGGCCAAAACTGACTTGCTATGAACAATTGAAATTTATGGCCCGGATGCATGGGATGAGTACCAAAAAAGCAACTGAACGCTCCTGGTTTTTATTGCAGCATATGGGGCTAAAGCAAAAATCTCAAGCCCTGGCTTCAAACTTATCAGGAGGAATGAAGAGAAGGTTAAATATTTGCCTTGCCCTGGTGCATGATCCACAAATACTTATTCTGGATGAACCTGAAGCAGGACTCGATCCCCAAAGTCGTATTCTTGTAAGAACTTTCATAAAATCTCTGGCAGGGGAGAAGACGATTCTCCTTACAAGTCATAATATGGATGAGGCAGATCGCCTCTCTGACAGGGTAGCAATAATTGATCATGGGAAACTACTACTTGTAGATTCTCCTATAAATTTGAAAAAATCAATAGGAGAGGGGGATATACTCGAAATAACAGTGGATGAACAGCAGAAAGGAGATATGACTGTTCTAAAAGGACAATTAAACAAATTATGCAAGCAGGTGCAAGTTACCGGTATGCATATTCTTGTAAAATCCCCAAACCTGGTTGCAATAATGCCTGCAATTATTAATGCTTTTAAACAGCAGAACATCGAAATGAAGGAGATAAACCTTAGGGAAAATACCCTTGAGGATGTTTTTATTCATTTAACAGGCCGAAAATTAAGGCAGTGAAGATCTTATTCGTAATACAAAAAAGTTTTAAGGAGCAAATTCGTAGCTATTGGCTATTGCTTCTTACTGTATGTATGGCTCCTTTCTTTGTTTTTATCTATTATATGATGAGCCATGTAACTGAAGTTCATTATGATATTGTTGTTGTAAACAAGGATAAGGGATTTGAATTTCCAGATGATACTTTTAATCATGGAGATTTTCTAGTCGATTTGATCAACCAGACTGGAATAGATAGTCTTGAAATACCCTTAAGAGTGAGGGTTTTAGGATCACGTGAGGAAGCAGAAAAGAAACTGAAAAATAAAAAAGCAGATGCTCTACTGGTACTTCCGGAAGATTTTTCTGAACGTATTGGGAATGTGATTCTAAATCCTGGGTCGGGGAGTATACAGGTAGATTTTTCGGGTGATCTGACCAGTATTTCATATATGGTGAGTGCAATTTGGACCAATGAGATACTTAATGAATATTTAGCTGAAATAACCGGGATAAAAAGGCTGGTTACTGTTGTGGAAATACCACTTGGAATTTCGGGTAGTATCGATGATTTTGATCTCTGGGTTCCCGGTTTGCTGATCTTATCGGTAATTATGCTGATGTTTACTGCAACCATTGCTATTGTAGCAGAGGTGGAAAATAAAACAATCATCCGTCTTAGGTTTTCCAGGGTAACTACTTTTGAATTGCTCTCAGGAATTGGATTGGTCCAAATTGGAGTTGGTTTGGTCTCAATTATTCTCACTTTACTTGTCGCGGTTCTGTTAGGTTTCGAATATGTAAGATCCCTGGGTTTATTTATTTTTATTGCTGTACTCACAGCGATTTCAATTATTTCTTTCAGTCTGATTCTTGCAGGTGCAACAAAATCTGTAAACGAGGTTTTAATTGTAGGCAATTTCCCTCTGTTTATTTTTATGTTTTTTAGTGGAGCTGCTTTTCCAATAAAAGCAAATGAGCTATTTTCTATTGCAGGTTATCCCATTTCATGGCAGTCTTTGATGTCACCAAGCCATGCGATTTCTGCTTTAAATAAAATATGGATCATGGGTATGGATTTTAAAGATATTCTGCCTGAGCTAATTGCTCTGTTAATAATCAGCATTCTATATTTTCTTATTGGAGCCTGGCTCTTCAATTACAGGCATATGCGGGTGCTTAAATAATGATTAATGATGAATGGATAGAACGGCACAGGGCAGGAATGGAATGAGAGATGAGTAAAGAAGAGGTAAAGGGCGCAGGGCATGGGGCTCAGGGCAAGAGTGAAAGAAGAAGACAATGTGAAAATTACAAATCTCAAATAATAAAAATCAAATAATACCCAATACACAAATCCCAATATCCAAACTACGGAATCTTCATTCCCCTCCTGGGAGGGGTTAGGGGTGGGTTCTGGTGTTTGAAACTTGAACATTAAAATCCCTTCAAACTTCAGACTTCAAGCTTCAAGCTTTTTTTAAGTATATCCAGCGTTTCAGGTCCGGCATTGAACAATAGATCCAATATGCTCAAATCCGCAAGAAAACCATGACGATCATCAAACACCTGGAAATATCGAACTGATCTGAAAAGTTGATCTTCGGGAGCATTTTTCGGACGTAAGTCCATACGGTAATCTATGCTGGTTGCTGAATCGGGAATGTATTGTTCTGTAAACAAAATGTTTTTTGGCAGGTGTATTAGTTTCAAAAGAGAAGTAATGATATTCATATTGTGTTCAAATAACAATCTGGTATCACTCTCAAAAAAGATCTTTATGTCATCAGAATAGTACTGGAAAAATGGAGCTGAATTATAAGCTGACTCGATGGCTCTCCATTGATTCATTTGCCAGTCCTTGTCGTAATCAATCTCAAGATCAGCTATTTTTATTTTATGAAAACTGCCTCGTTTAACAGGAATGGTAAGGGAAACGGGTCCGTTTGCCCCATATATGATACACCTGTTTCTATATGTTTGTTTGATAAAATGTTCATGTTTCTCAATCCAAATGTTCTCCGGCAATAAAAATTTGGAGAAATAGCTGATTGGTCCGAAGTAACTGGTTGACAGAATTATTTTTTTATCCATGAATTTTTCTGGTCAGATCTTATTGATCATACTGGCATAATACCCTGCTCCAAATCCATTGTCAATATTCACGACAGAAACACCACCGGCACAAGAGTTTAGCATGGCAAGAAGTGCAGAAATACCTCCAAAATTTGCTCCATATCCCACGCTTGTAGGGACAGCAATGATAGGCTTATCGATCAATCCTCCAACTATACTGGCAAGGGCACCTTCCATTCCTGCAACCACAATAACTGCCCTGGATTGCTTGATGATATCCAGCTTACTCATTAGCCGATGAATTCCTGCTACACCCACATCAAATATGCGTTCTACATTATTTCCGAGTACTTCAGCAATGACGGCAGCTTCTTCTGCGACAGGAATATCTGAAGTACCTGCAGTGACAACACATATTTTGGTTTCAGGAATGTTTGGTTTCTTTTTTTGTAAACTAAAGATTCTGGCTTTTTCGTAGTAAACAAATGCAGGGTCCAGATCTTTTATTGATTCAAAAACTTCTTTATCAGCTCTTGTTCCAACCACATCTGATCCCTTTGCCAGCATTGCTTCAATAATCCCTCTGAGCTGCTCAATGGTTTTTCCCTGGCAGAAGATAATTTCCGGATATCCGGTACGCAACTCCCTGTGGTGATCAATTTTGGCATATTCAAGATCCTGGAATGAAAAGTCTTTCAATTCAGACAAGGCTTCTTCAGTGCTCATCTCATGATCTTCCACTTTCTTTAATAAACTTCTAAGTTTTTCTGAATCCATTATTTTATTTTTCAATAATCAATAATCAATAATCAATAATCAATAATCAATAGTCATTATTCAATAGTCATTAATCATTTCTTCATGTTTCCCATTTTATATCCATCCATATCAATCGTTACATATTGGTATCCTATTTTTTTCAATTCCCGGCTTATTTCAGATGCAATACCAGGTTCGATGAGTTCTTGAATTCGATTCCCGGGAACCTCTATTCTTGCAAGTTTATCATGACTTCTAACCCTGATTGCCCTGAATCCCAATTTCATTAAATATGTTTCTGCTTTTTCAATTTTTTGGAGCTCAGCCTTTGTGATTTTTGTATCAAAAAGAAGACGAGTCAGAAGACAGGCATAAGCTGGTTTGTCCCAGGTTGGCAGCTCCATTTCTTTTGAGAATTTCCTAATCAAGTCTTTGCCAATGCCTGTTTCAAGTAAAGGGCTTTTTATTTTAAGTTCTTTAAGTGCTCTCATGCCGGGGCGGTGATCTCCTTTGTCATCCAGGTTTGTTCCATCCATTACATAAGAGAATCCGAGTTTGGAAGCCTCTTTTAAAAGACTGGCAAACAAATGTTGTTTGCAGAGATAACAACGATTTTCCGGATTGTTTTTAATCGAACTGATAATCTCAGAATTAATAATTTCATGTTTTACTCCCAGCTGCATACAAATTTCAGATGCCT
>JAUVKW010000055.1 GCA_030596025.1 Bacteroidota bacterium
TGATGAAGGCTGCAAAAAATTGTGACAAAACCAAGAGCAGGTAATAGAAAACCTGCAAAATGATAAAGGGGCCTAGCGCTTTGAAAGCACCAGGCCCCTAATATTATCATCGAACCCCGGAATTTCCGGTGTCCCTAAAATCGATTATTGATTAACCTCGGTAACTACATAAAGTCCGGGATCAGCATCAATATTTCCGTTTGCATTGATTTCAATCTCACCATATGGCAATCTCTCGGGCTGTTGTGTTCCTCCCGGATTCAGTGGGAAAGGAACAACCAGGTCAGAATCTGAAGCTCTTAATCTCCTAACATCATTAAAAGGCATAAAAGTTCCAAAGCCGGAAACATAACGTTCCTCAATGACTTCCCTGAGAAAAGCCCTGGTATCATCAATCCCATCTGCATTTTCGATTCCCCCATTAGCAAAATCAGCTGCCACATAAGGGCTATACAAGTAAGTTGAATCTGCAAAAGCTGCATTCAGACGTCCCCCTGTATTCAGCCATGCCCTTAAGTCGTTCAAATGAACAAGGCCTGCAGCTAAACCGGAGTTTCTTGCAGCGCATTCCGCAAGTATCAAGGTGTTCTCCTCAAAACTTACCAGCTCCTGCGGTTCAAACTCTGCAGCAATTCCAATATTATTAGCTCCGGGGTCATCAATACATGTGGAATAATGAAAGCGGGCATATTCAATAGTTTTAGCATTATCCCTTGTATTTGGATCTCCTGCATCCAGCAATTGCATCAGGTAGCTGTTCCCTGTTCCAATGTCTCCATCACGTGATCCGGTAATCATAGTCCAATACAGATTCTTATCCCCTGTTGTTCCGGCACTACCAATAGGAAAGAAACTGTAATTACCATCATAAGAAGATATTCCACTCTGTGCAGCGGTATATGCAGCTGCATAATCCTTCATTTGCAAAAGGTAACGTGCCTTTAATGTGTAGGCTGCTGCAATCCACTGATCCTTATCGCCTGAAAAATGGATATCTTCATCAATGCTTCTATCATCAGCACCATTCAGATCGGTAAATGCATCGTCAAGCAAGGCAATTACAGCAGTGAAAACCGAAGCCTGACCGTCAAATACCGGATCCGAAATATCCGGATTGTTAATCTCAGAATAAGGAACATCTCCAAATACAGAAGCTGCACTACCAATGGCATGCGCCTCCATCACTTTACAGATCCCCACCATCAAATTGTCCTCCGGGACCATTACTCTTATAGCTCTAACATTAGGAACACATCCCACATAAGTGCGGCTCCATGTTTGATCAGATTCTGCTGTTGAAAGAGCATATCCGTAAATATTGGAATACAAAGATTGAAATCCAATGAGTTGTCCACTGTACATACCTGCAATACGATTAGTATGACTGGCTTGAGCCACCGTATTAGCAAGCTGGGCTCCTGTTAAAAGCAGCCTTGCTTCAATATCTGCCTGTACCAGATTGTTTGGGTTCTCATTGATGCCTTCCACCATTTTTTCACAGGAGGTCAATAAGATGCTCAAACTCACCATTACAAACAATGTTTTAATAAATATTCTCATAATTATATATGTTTTTAAATTTAAATAGTTCGTTCAAACAATTAGTAAGTTATAGAGAGTGAAAACAAGAAAGAACGGGTACTTGGATTAGTAAAATAATCCAAACCAAATCCGTTGTTAACACCCGACTGGTTGATCTCCGGATCAACACCCGGAATACCATCCCATATAAACAAGTTCCTTCCGGAAGCTGTAAATACCACAGATCCAAGTTTTGTTTTCTCCCTGAATTTAGCTGAATTCAAGGTATAGCTTAAAGAAAGCTCCTTAAGTCTTGTCCATGTAGCATCATAAATTGAGAAGTTATATACCTGGTTGTCTCCAAAACCACCTCCAATACCATGACGATACCAGGTTTCATCAAGCAGAACATCTCCGCCGCCAAAATTCTCAATATTTCCGCGAACTGTTGTCCCTGCAGTAATGATATCACCATCGTAATTTACAATATCATTGGTAAGGGTTACCCTGCCTGCAGTTTCCTCCGTAGTTCCAAATCGTCTCAATACCCATAAAGTTCTTGGAGAAAAATCCCCACCTTGTGAATGGGCAAACAAGACATTCATACCAAGTCCTTTCCAGTTGGCTCTTACACCAAAGCTACCGGTCCAGTCAGGATTCGGGTCACCCAATTTGACAGGACTACTCGTCATTTGTGGAAAACCATTTCCATCCAGTATAAAATCGCCATTGTCATCGACCTGTGAACCGGTTCCGTAAAGAACTCCCAATGGTTCTCCTACAACGGCTCTTGAATTTACAGAACCCGGAGCTATAGAAATGGATGCTGTTCCGGCCAGGTCTGTAACTTCATTCTTGTTTGTAGACCATATCACGTAGGCATTTACATTAAAATCCCTTTCCCTGATAATATCATAACTCAAATCCATTTCAAAACCTTTGTTTTCCATGCTTGCAGCATTTGCATACTGTGAATCATAACCAAAACTTGGAGTAAGACTTACCCAAATCAGGATATCTTCAATAGTATTCTGGTAATAGGTAGCCGAAAAAGTAAATTTATCCTGGAAGAATCTCAGGTCGGCTCCGATTTCCCACTCTGTTTTCATTTCCGGCTTTAAATCCATGTTTCCAAGATCATCATTCAGGCGGAATCCTCCACCAAATAAATTGATATCTAAAAAACTGGAATAACCATAGTAGGTAAATCCACCCTCAACCGTTGTTTCGAAACGATGTGGTGATGGCTGTACCCCCACTTTTCCCCAGGAAGCCCGTAGTTTCCCAAAGGAAAAAATATCGGAGGATAGCTTATCTGAAAATTTCCATGCTACATCAAATGCAGGATAGAAAAAACTTCCTGACATACTGGAAGTAGCTTCAAGTCCACCGGAAGCATTTACAAATACCTGATCAAACAAGCTGAAGTTAAATGCATAATAACCCCTGTTTGACTGAATATGAGTCTTGTAATTTTCATGTACTGAATTTTCAGCAGCTGTATTCAGGTCGGTAGTTTGTTTTCTGGAATTAGCAAGAAATCCTTCAATATCTTCTGTATTGCGATTGTATTGCCTGTCATTATAATTCCAGCCAAGGGTTGCTGATAGCGAAACCTGGTCGGTTAAGTTGAAGTTTCCTGTAGCCAAAGCATCAAAATTCACTTCCTGGTTACGAATCATATCTTCTGCATACCTTCCTGTCCTCCGTCCACTACCACCGGAGTTCATCGGGAAGAACCAAACCCTGTTGTCATCAGACCTGTCTACACCTCCTCTGGCTGTTAACCTGAGCCATTCCACAGGAGTGATATTGATCTCCTGCGACATAATAAAGCGGTCAACTACAGATGTTGCAGCCTGCTCGTAAATAGTCCAGAGCGGATTGTTATATGAGGGAACCCCGTCAGCCATATATTTCCTGTATGCCCTGTGTGCATAAGGACTGGCCGTACCATCGGCTGCGTAATATGTTCCTATATAATCCCTGGTATCAAAGTCAGCCGGTCCACGTAACAATCCAAGTAACAAACCAGTAGTGTTTGAACTCTGTTGTATTCGGTTGGAACTGGAATGCGTATAACTTGCTTTGGTACTTGCATTCAGCCACTTATTTGGATAATATTTAACATTTACACGCATATTTGTACGTTCGTAATCCGAATTCCGGATGATCCCTTGCTGGTCGATATTTCCAATGCTAAAAAAGTATTGAGTCTTATCACTACCACCACTTAAGGAAAGGTCGTTCTGCCAGAATCCACCGGTTTGAAATGATGCATCCCAGTTTTCTTCCACAAATGTTTCTTTGGAATTTTTTGTAATCAGTGGATAATGTATGGTCCCATCTGCCGCCTCAAAATACCGGCCGGTTTCATCAAATACATCAGCACCTCCGGCACGATCAGGGATATAGTCACCCCAGGATTCAGAACCTGTAGGACTATAAGAACCATTCCTGCCCTGACCATAAATATCCTGAATCGGATATCTTTTATTCACCTGGTCAAATGATAAAGTGGTTTTGTAATTGATGGTTAGTTTCCCTGGCTTACCGCTTTTAGTGGTAATTATCAGAACGCCGTTTGCTGCACGTGAACCCCATAAGGATGCAGCGGCAGCCCCTTTTAAAATTTCAATAGACTCAATGTCATTCGGGTTGATGTCGTTCAAACGCGATTGCTGGGAAGTCCCTGCATCAGTACCACCTGAAATATTGTTTCCCCCGGCATAATTGGTTGAGTTGTTTATAGGCACCCCATCAAGGATGATCAATGGATTACTGGAACCCGAAATTGTGTTCGCTCCACGAATCCTGATTGTTGTACCAGCTCCCGGGTCACCGTTTGACCTGGATATCTGCACATTGGAAGCCCTTGATCCGAGTGAGTTCAAGATCATAGCTTCTCCTGAACTGACAATATCTTCACCTCCCACGGAGGAAGACACCTGTGCAGATTCATCTTTTTTAACTGTAAAACCAAGAGCAGTTATAACCACTTCGTCGAGACGCTGACTTCCTATTGTCAGGGTAATATTAATAGTTGACTGGTTGCCAACCGTTACCGTTTGTGTCTCAAAACCAATGTAACTAAACTCAAGTACAGCCTCTGTTCCAGCTACCTGAAGGGAATAGTCCCCATTAATATCTGTAACTGTACCATTGGTAGTACCTACCTCAAAGACATTTACCCCCGGAAGGGTTTCTCCCTGAGCATCTGAAATTGTTCCCCGAACAATTGTCTGGGCAAACAAAGTTCCCCCTAACATGAACGAAAGGACAAAAAGTAAAATTTTAATTCTTCTCATAAGCATTAAATTTTAGTTGGTTAATTAATAAAGGTATTAAGAGAATAACATAGTGAACATAAGGTATTAAGGTTGACTAATCTTATTTAGGTATCCATATATTTTACTAAAGTAATAAATAAAAGTTCATATGTGCAACATTGTTCTGTGAAAACTGAGCATACATGTAATTTCCACTAAACATTTGCACAATCGATTGTGCAAGTTAAACATAATAATGCCAGCAATCCAAATTTATTTCTGACTTTTAAACATAAATAATTAATCCGGAAAATGCACACATTTTCTACGATTAAGACTATACCAACAAATTTGGATCATTTCATTACCCCATATTTGGGTATGTCTAAATCGGGATTTACTTCGTGAGCTCCCGATGGTCGGTTCCCGCTTTGCTTCCCACTATCCTTCGCACATTCATACAATGCGCTTTGCTTTTGTATGAATAAAGCGGGTTAAACTCTTTAAAGAACAGAAAGCTGATTTACCAAAAAACTCTTTCACTCCAATAATAAAGATTTATATTTGTGGGTTATAATAAAAGTCAAAAGTCAAAAGTCAAAAGTCAAAGGTCAAAGGTTGAAGGCCTGCCACGTGAAATGCGACGCTTGCCGTACCTGCCCCGTAGGGAAGAATGACTATATCAGAGTGATATTTGATGCACGAAATCATTTCATCGGGGAAGGAGCATATTTCACTGTGGTTGATGAGGTGATGAGGTGATGAGGTTGAAAATGTAAGTTTCGTTTGGTTCAAAATAAATTAAAATAACAAGAGAATGAAGATATCTATTATTGGAACGGGGTATGTTGGCCTGGTTAGTGGAACCTGCTTTGCAGAAACCGGTGTTTATGTCAGCTGCGTAGACATAGATGAAAAGAAGATTAAAAATTTAATCAAGGGGAAAATACCTATTTATGAACCCGGCTTAGAGACTATGCTATTGCGTAACTTTGAAAAAGAACGCCTGTTTTTTACTACCAGCATAAAGGAAAGCATACAAGATTCTGAAGTAGTGTTTATAGCAGTTGGAACTCCGCCTGATGAAGATGGCAGTGCAGACCTCCAGCATGTTCTGAAAGTAGCTACTGAAATTGGCAAACATATAAGTGAATATCTCTTAATTGCCACCAAGAGCACTGTACCTGTCGGAACAGCAGAAAAAATAAAAGAAGCCATTGAAAAGGAACTCAAAATAAGAGGAAAGAATATTGAATTTGATGTAGCATCAAATCCTGAATTCCTTAAAGAAGGAGATGCAATTAAAGATTTTCTCCATCCTGAAAGGATAGTGATCGGAGTCGAATCAGAACGGGCTGAAAAACTTATGCGAAAGCTATACAAGCCTTTCTTGCTTAATAATCACCCCATTTTGTTTATGGACATCCGCTCATCTGAAATGACAAAGTATGTTGCCAATGCCATGCTTGCAACAAAGATCAGCTTCATGAATGATGTAGCCAATTTATGCGAACGCATAGGTGCAGATGTCAACCTGGTTAGAAGAGGTATAGGATCTGATTCCAGAATTGGCAATAAATTTATATACCCCGGAGCCGGTTATGGAGGATCCTGCTTCCCAAAAGATGTACAGGCACTGATCAGAACTGCCGATGAAAATGATTATCCACTGGAAGTTCTGAAGGCTGTTGAAAATGTAAACAACAGGCAAAAATCCGTTCTTTTTGACAAGCTTTATAAATATTATCAGGGAGACCTAAAGGGAAAAACCATTGCCATATGGGGTTTGTCTTTTAAACCAAGAACAGATGATATGCGTGAGGCTCCTTCACTTGTTATAATTGAAAAACTGCTTCAAGAGGGTGCAAAAATCCAGGCTTACGATCCTGTAGCCATGAAAGAAGCCGAACAACGCCTGGGTAATACTATTGCATATGCTTCTGACCAGTATGATGCCCTCCTGGATGCGGATGCACTGATGCTGGTCACTGAATGGTCAGAATTCAGATTACCCAATTTCAAGGTCATCAAAAAACTTTTAAGAAAAGCTGTGATCTTTGATGGCAGGAATATTTACGACGCTGAAGAGATGGAAGAACATGGATTCGATTACTTTGCCATTGGAAGAAATCAATTTAATCAAATGGTCTAATGGTCTAAAGGTCGAAAAGTCCAAAAGTTGAAGCAAGAATATTTAATAATTAGATAAACATAGTTTAATATATCTTCATATCAGTGAAAAAGATACTAGTTACAGGCGGAGCAGGCTTTATTGGTTCACACCTTTGTGAACGCCTGCTGTCTGAAGGAAATGAAATAATCTGCATCGACAATTTCTTCACAGGGGCAAAATCCAATATCACCCATTTAATGGGAAGTCCCTATTTTGAGCTGGTAAGACATGATGTAACTATGCCATTTTTTGCCGAAGTGGATGAAATATATAACCTTGCCTGCCCTGCCTCCCCGGTTCATTACCAGCACAATCCTATTAAAACAGTTAAAACTTCGGTAATGGGAGCCATAAATATGCTGGGACTTGCCAAACGAGTTGGAGCAAAGATACTGCAAGCCTCAACCAGTGAGGTTTATGGTGACCCGAATGTCCATCCTCAACCTGAAACCTACTGGGGAAATGTAAATCCTATTGGTGCAAGGGCTTGTTATGATGAAGGAAAAAGATGTGCCGAGACATTATTTACAGACTATCAGCTTCAAAACAAAGTGAAAATAAAAATTGCCAGAATTTTCAATACCTATGGACCCCGAATGCATGAAAATGATGGGCGTGTGGTTTCTAATTTTATCGTGCAGGCCCTGAAAGGAAAAGATATCAGTATTTTTGGTGATGGGTCACATACCCGTAGTTTTCAATATGTAGATGACCTGGTGGAGGGACTGATACTCCTTATGAAGGCCCCGGATGATTTCACAGGACCTGTAAACATCGGAAACCCTGAAGAGATCTCAATAAATGACCTGGCCCAACTGATATTAAAACTTACCGGTTCAAAATCCAGTATCAAGTATGGTCCTCTTCCCGATAATGATCCGACCAGGCGAAAACCAGACATCCAATTGGCAAAAGAAAAACTGGGCTGGCAACCAACAATACCCCTGGAAACTGGTTTAAAAAATACAATCGATTATTTCTCAAAAATCATTCAAATATGAAAGGAATTATCCTTGCCGGTGGAGCAGGAACACGCTTATTTCCGGCAACAAAAAGCATTTCAAAACAAATTATCCCGGTTTATGATAAACCCATGATCTATTATCCGCTCTCGGTTCTCATGCTGGCCGGAATTCGCGAGGTACTGGTTATTTCAACCCCCGATGACATACACCTGTATGAAAAACTGCTTGGGACAGGGAAGCAAATCGGCCTGAACATTCAATACGAGATTCAAGCCTCTCCTGATGGCCTTGCACAGGCCTTTCTCATCGGTGAAGATTTTATTAAGGACCAGCCGGTCTGCCTTATCCTGGGGGATAATATTTTTTATGGCCATGGATTTGGTAAAACCATGATGGAAGTCGGCACTCAGCATATAGATGGGGCAGTGGTTTTCGGCTACTACGTAAAAAATCCTAAGCGATACGGGGTTGTTGATTTCGACAATGAAGGAAGGGCTATCAGCATAGAAGAGAAACCCGAAAAACCCAGATCAAACTATGCAGTAACGGGTTTGTATTTCTATGACAACACTGTAGTGGAAAAAGCAAAATCATTAAAACCATCGGCTCGCGGCGAACTGGAAATAACCGATCTCAATCGTATCTACCTGGAAAATGGAAAACTAAATGTAAAGCTTTTAGGAAGAGGCCTGGCATGGCTTGATACAGGGACCCATGACAGCCTTCTCCAGGCATCAAATTTCATTGCAACCCTGGAAAAGCGCCAGGGATTAAAGGCTTCATGCATAGAAGAAATAGCCTACAAAAGAGGGTTTATTGGAAAGGAACAACTCTTAGAACTGGCCAAAGAATACAATAATAATGAATATGGGGAATATTTAATCAGCCTTACTGACAACAGCATAAAAACATTTGATTTATAATTTGCAAAACTATTTTCACCTATCTTCAAACAATGATTGTTAAAAATACAGGCATAGAAGGACTTAAAATCATTGAACCAAAAAAATATGAAGACCATCGTGGATATTTTTTTGAGTCTTTTAATAAAAACGAATATGAAGAGGCCGGCATTCATGCAAACTGGGTGCAGGATAACCAATCAAGATCCATGTATGGAGTAGTTCGTGGATTGCATTACCAGGTCAGTCCCCATGCCCAGGCCAAACTGGTACGTGTGCTTTCAGGCTTAATATACGATGTGGCTGTTGATATCAGGAAAAACAGTCCGACATTCGGACAATGGCACGGCCTGGAGATCAGCAATAAAAACAATCTGGTTTTCTATATTCCTGAAGGTTTTGCCCATGGTTTTTCAGTGCTCAGTGAAGAGGCTACAGTGCTTTATAAATGTAGTGTATTGTATAATCCACAGGCAGAAAGAGGTATTTTATTTAACGATCCCACGCTTGGAATTGACTGGGGTATCCCTACTGAAAAAATGGTTCTGACCGAACGCGATAAAGCTTTTCCTGAACTTCAAAAAGCTGAAATGAATTTTTAAAAAGAATTATAATTTAATCTTAAGGTGATTGTTAAATTTATAGTAAAACAAGTCAAAAGGTGAATAGTGAAAGTCAAATGGTCGAAAAATATCTCGTCCTAAAACATATTTTGAGCAGTATGATTCTTATCCTTGGCTATTCTATTGACATATTTAGATATCTAGACTCAAAAAATACATAATTTCATTCTTGTGATAAACATATTGGTAACAGGATCCGATGGGCAACTTGGAAGGGAAATTAAAAAACTCTCACATAAGCTTGTTGGGTGTAAGTTTAGTTTTATTGATATTGATGAATTGGATCTGAAAGATCCAACTTCCATACGAGACTATTTTAGCTTAAATAAATTTGATTACCTGATCAATTGTGCTGGCTTTACAGCCGTTGATAAAGCCGAAGAGGAGGAAGATAAGGCCTTTGAAATCAATGCGGATGCTCTTTCGCATATTATTGACAATATCCGGGCCCACGGAACCAGGCTTATCCACATTTCCACAGATTATGTTTTTGATGGAAAAGGACAAGCTCCTTACCCGGAAGATTTCCCCACACATCCTGAATCTGCCTATGGGCGATCAAAGCTTGCCGGAGAGAAGATCTGCCTTAACTACAAACAGGGAATGGTAATTCGCACTTCCTGGCTGTACTCATCTCATGGACATAATTTTGTCAAAAGCATTATAAAAAAGGGGCGCGAACAAGATATACTTAAAGTAGTTGATGATCAGTTTGGCACACCAACTTTTGCCGGGCACCTGGCTCAGGCCTTAATAAGTATCATTGACTCTGTAGAGCAAGAAAAAAGGCCATTCATTCCGGGAATATTTCATTACACCAACAAGGGAAGCTGTACCTGGTTTGAATTCGCCACGAAGATTAAGAGTTTAGTTAGCCTCCCCTGTTCTATTGTTCCGGTAAAAAGCACCGAATATATACTTCCTGCAAAGAGACCGGCATATAGTATTCTCTCAAAAGAAAAAATTATCACTCATTATAATTTAAATATTCCCCATTGGGAGGAAGGCCTGAAAAAATGTTTGGATGAATTGGAAGAACCTTCCAAACTTATTTCTGGTCAAATTTAAAAACCACAAAATGAAAATGGACAATTCCAAATTGGCAGAAGCAGTTAAAAAGCAGGCTCAATCATGGCTTGATGGCAATTATGATGAAACCACTAAAGAAGAAGTCAGGCAATTAATGGGCAATGAAGAGGCAATGATTGAGGCCTTTTATAAATACCTTGAATTTGGGACAGGTGGTTTGAGGGGTGTCATGGGTGCCGGTACAAACCGCATGAACATTTACACAGTTGGGATGGCCACCCAGGGTTATTCAAACTACCTGAAAAAATGTTTTGCCGACAAGGAACAGATTAAAGTTGCTATAGCTTACGATTGCAGAAATAACAGTCCGCTATTTGCCAGGACGGCAGCCGAAATATTTTCAGGAAATGGGTTTCATGTATACTTATTTGAATCGCTTCGACCGACACCAGAACTTTCTTTTGCCATCCGCCATTATGGCTGCCAGGGGGGAATAGTTATTACTGCCTCCCACAATCCAAAGGAATACAATGGTTTGAAAGCCTATTGGGAAGACGGAGGACAGATAATTGCACCCCATGATCATAATATTATTGAAGAGGTAAAAAAAATATCCTCTATTGATGAAGTACAATATAATGGTCCTGATAAAAATATTACATTGATTGGTAATGAAATTGATGATATTTATTTAAGTAAGATCTATGAATTATCTCTTTCTCCTGGAGCGATCAGGGAAAATTCAGAAATAAAAATTGTGTATACTCCTATACATGGAACCGGGGTCGAACTGGTGCCAAAAGTTCTACAGAAATTTGGATTTACCAATGTTATCAATGTTCCGGAACAAGATGTGGTAGATGGTAATTTTCCAACCGTTGTTTCTCCCAATCCGGAAGAATCTGCCGCCTTAAAAATGGCACTGGAAAAAGCCAATCAAATAGATGCTGAGTTGGTGATGGCCACAGATCCCGATGCTGATCGTGTGGGTATTGCAGTAAGAAATCTTTCGAATGAATTTATTATCCTGAATGGTAACCAGACAGGATCTTTACTGGTTTATTACCTTCTTACCAGATGGGCAGAACTGGGTTTGTTGAAAGGAAAAGAGTATGTATGCAAGACCATTGTCACCAGTGAATTGATTGCAGATATTTCAAATAAGTTTGGTGTGGAATATTTTGATGTACTCACGGGTTTTAAATTCATTGCAGACATCATTAAACAAAATGAAGGTGATAAAAAATTTATTGGAGGAGGTGAAGAGAGCTATGGATACCTTGCCGGGGAATTTGTCAGAGATAAGGATGCAGTTATGTCCTGTGCCCTTATTGCGGAAACAGCTGCCTGGGCAAAATCTAAAGGAAAAAGCCTTTATGAATTATTGATAGATATTTACCTGGAATTTGATTACTATAAAGAAGCACTGGAAAATGTAGTCAGAAAAGGGAAGTCAGGAGCCGAAGAAATTCAGGACATGATGAACGGCTTCAGGAATGATCCTCCGAAAAGCCTGGGGAATTCAGAAATAACAAGGATTCATGATTATCTCAGTCAGGAAAGTATTGATCCGCAAACCGGAAAAAAGACTTCCCTTTCACTGCCCATATCAAATGTTCTTCAGTTTTTCTTAAAAAACGGATCAAAAATATCTGTTCGTCCATCAGGGACTGAACCTAAAATTAAATTCTACATGAGTGTTAAAGAACCACTGCTTAAAAAAGAAGACTTTTTACAGGTGGGAAAAGAATTAGACGGCAAGATACTTGCAATAAAAAAAGACCTTGGAATACCTTAATATAACTTGACTACATTTTTTGGTACTTAATATGAGGTCAATTCAAAACAAGCAATGGAGATAAATTTAGGGGCTGTTTCAAAGTCATGTTTGTAAAATGTTTTGCCCGTAGGGCATTAAGTTTTGTAGCTGAATAATTCTCCCTTACTAAAAATTTAATACCACTAAATTGCACAAAATAGAATTATATCTTTTACCTATAAATAATAAACTTTTGAGAAAACTCATTAGCTTAGTTCAATACAATTTTGGTGAGACATTAAATAATTAGTAATTTTAATTTGCCAAACACAATAAGGCAGTATTCTAATCAGTTTTTAAATTATGAAACCAAAGCTCCCCTATAAAAAGCTCATTCCAATTTCCTGTTTTTTCCTTGGCAGTTTTTTAATTCTCCTCGGTATTGGCTGCACCAAAGATTTCAGGGACAATGATTACTACAAAAATGAAATCTTTGATAAAGAATATATGGGGCTTTACGGAGAATGGAGATTAATTGAATCAGGTGGAGGCTTTAGTGGTGGTTACCAAGCAGATTTTGACAAACTGCTTATTTATAAGATTGGCAATTATAAGAAAATGAGGAATGATACCCTGCTTATTAAGGGAATCATAGAGATCAGGGAGCAAACATCGTATCAGCTCAATATTGATTTTATACCTCTGTATGCAATTCCTACAAGCTCGAAATGGGTGAAATTCATTGGTACAGACACATTGAAGCTGGATGATACCTGCATTGATTGTAACTATCACATTTTTGTAAGAGAATAGTTGAAAAAGGCTGAGGCTTCCACCTACGCCAAGGCTATGGTGGACAAAGAAGGTTGAGGCTGAGAAAGCCAAAATGAATTAATGCATTACTTGCAAATCCGCCTCTAAATTCGCGTTTCAACTATTCAACTATTCAACTATTCAACATTTATTACTATAATCTTCCAAAAACATGAAATCTTATAAAAAGGAATTATGGTTTGAAACACATAGCAGGCGTGAACTTATCAATATTACACCGGATGTAAATATGTGTTTGCAGGAAAGTGGCATAAGTGAAGGCCTAATACTCGTAAATGCGATGCACATAACTAGCAGTGTATTTATCAATGACGATGAATCAGGCCTTCATCATGATTATGAAGTTTGGCTTGAAAAACTGGCTCCTGAAAAGCCACATTCCCAATATCGTCACAATGGATTTGAGGATAATGCCGATGCCCATATGAAAAGACAAATAATGGGCAGAGAGGTTGTAGTTGCTATTACTGAAGGAAAACTGGACTTTGGCCCCTGGGAACAGATTTTTTATGGGGAATTTGATGGTAAACGGCGTAAGAGAGTTCTTGTGAAAATTATTGGAAATTGAAGAGAAAGATGAAGGAGAGAAATGGAGAGGGGGCGAAGGAAGGACAAGGCGAAAGAGAAAAAAAAAGAGAAGAGGTGACTGGGAGATAGGACGATTAACAATTTCACGCAGATAGCGCTGATTAACGCAGAAAGAGAGTGAAGAAGAGGTAAGAGAGAGAGGCACAGGGCGCAGTCCCGAAATAGTCAAAATCTAGGATTTTGTTACTATTTCGAGGATCCTCGAACATTTTCGCAAATCATAGATTTGATAATGTTCGGGAGGCGAAGATGAAGAAGAGGTGAGAGGTGAGAAAATGGGAAGGTCAAGTCTAAGGGGTCTAAGAGTCAAAGTGAGCTTCCAACACTCAACATTAAACAATCTTGAACATTCTTAAACTCTGAACGTTCTTAAACATTCTTATAGGTTTTATTTGTTTCCTTATCTCTGTGCCCTGAGCCCTATGCCCTGAGCCCTGAGCCATCCCTCCTAATCCATATCTTCTTCCCTGAAAAAAGCCTTATTAAAATTCACCAGGTATAACTTATCTATTGCTCTTGTAAAGGCTGTATACAACCACCTGAGGTATTCCCTGTTATACATATCATCTACAAAATAACCATGATCAATAAAAACATTTTTCCACTGTCCTCCCTGGGCCTTATGGCATGTTATAGCATAGGCGAATTTTACCTGCAGGGCATTATAAAACGAATCATTTCTTACCTCCTCATATCGCTTTTTCTTTGACTTAACATCTGAATAATCCTCAGCAACAGAAAAGAATAAATCCTTATGAGATTCAGATGGCAGGGAAGCAGACTCCAGATCCAGGGTATCAAGCAATAACTTTACATCTAATTCCACCTCATGATAATCTACAAGCCGCATCTTAACATCTGCAAACCGATGTCCATATCTCTCCTCATACCCATATATTTTCAAAATCTCAACAATATCTCCATTGGCAATAAAATCAAACTGCTCATTTTCATCCGTATAGAAGTAATTATTCTTTACAACCATAAGTAAATCCCCCTTTGATATCCTCTCCTCTTTCCATAATATCTGACTCCGGATACCTGCATTGTACAGGTTTGCCTGTTTATTTGATCGCACTACTACCATAGTATCCTCAGTTCCTGATGAATCGTAACAATTACTTAATTCATCCAGAAACATAGATCCGGGAATATATTGAATATCATCAAATCCCTTCATACTAAACACCAGCTTCCCGAATTGCTTTTCTCTTAGCTTTTCCCTTAGCAAGGTTGCATTAAACAAAATTCCTGATTCAGAAGACTGCCGGACTACTTCATTGAAAAAAAACTCATGTACAACAAACCCATGAGCTTTTATCTCCATTATATTCAGGGCCGGACTCAGGTCTTTACCTACAGGTGGCAATTGGGCCGTGTCTCCAACCAGAATGAGCTTGCAGTTCTTTCCTGAATAAACATACTCCAGGAGATCGTCCAAAAGCCGCCCTGAGCCAAAAATTGATATATTCTTCACTTCATTAGAAATCATTGAAGCTTCATCTACTATAAAAAATGTATTCTTGTAAAGGTTCCTGTCAAGTACAAACACCCCAAATCCATCTTTACTTGATTGCTGCCTGTATATTTTCTTATGAATGGTGTAGGCAGGACTTCCTGTAATTGCTGTCATGACTTTTGCTGCTCTTCCTGTGGGAGCCATCAGTACAGACCTGATTTTAAGATCCTCCAGGGTTTTTACCATAGCTTTAATAGAGGTGGTCTTTCCTGTTCCTGCATAGCCTTTCAAAACCAATACTTCATCCTGATTCTCCTGAAGAATGAAATCAGGAAATTTTGAATTGAACAAGATCTGTCCCGGGGTAGGATAATGGTCAAGAAACTTAATCAGTTTTGCCTTAATATGGTCTTTAAGCATTTGCGGGTTATTTGCAAATTAGTAATTCAAATTATCCCTTGATAATCTTCAAACAATAAAAGAAGCGGCAAGTGATAAATCTTTCCTAAATTAAGATTTATTTGCTATCTGAATTAATATTTTATTGAATTCATGGGTTTTGAAAAAAACAAATACATATAAAAATTGCATTTAATTGCATTTTATTCATCTGTAATTGTGTCTTCTTAGTTAAAAAAAAATCATGCTCCTGACATGAATGTATCATTATTTATTATATTTTTGCACACATCACAAACCAAATAAATAGAAATGAGAACTGCAATTCGAAGTATTTTGGCTATAGCTATTTTGATTGTTGCGTATTTACTTTTTGAAAGTATAAATGACCCTATCCGGTTCAACAGGGAGGTCAAGCAAAGAGAAACTGCTGCAATTAAAAGATTGAAAGACATTCGTACTTCCCAGGTTGCTTACAGGGCAAAATATGGTGAATACACAGGAAGTTTTGACACCCTTATTAATTTTGTTAAGTACGATTCATTTCCGTTTGTAAAAGCTATTGGCAGTATTTCTGATAGCTTATGGGACCTGGGAGTTACTGAGAAAAAGGCCTTGGAAATGGGAATCATTACACGTGACACCACCTATGTTCAAATTCTGGATTCCTTATTTCTGCCTGGCTATCCTATCGATTCATTGCGCTTTGTACCATTCTGCGATACAAACCAATTCTTTATGGGTGCTTCCGATTTGGTTACCGTTTCAAAGGTAAAGGTAAAGGTATTTGAAGCCAGTGTCTTGAATAATATTTTATTACATGGCTTAAACAAGCAATTGACCATCAATTACAATGCCCAAAGAGAAAAAATCGTTGGGTTTATGGGTCTTAAGGTAGGATCTCTTGAGGCATCAACAAATAATGCCGGAAACTGGGAATAAATTTCCACATATGGTTGAATTCGAATTTCTGGATGAAACCTTAGATATTAATTCTACGCCATCCTATCATTTGTCTGTTCAGGCAAGCCTGGATGGACTTATTTTTTCTATACTTGATACCGTAAGAAACAAATATATAGCTTTAAAAAGCTATGGACTAACCGAAAAACATATTGCAGATTTCGACTGGTTTGAATCCATTATTCAGAAGGATGAATTTTTATTGCAGCAATACAAAAGCGTTGGGCTGATATATGTTGGAGAGAAATCAACTCTGGTTCCTGACCCTTTGTTCAAAAAAGAAAGCATCCTGGATTTCACTGACGTAAATATGCAGATTGCTGATAATGAAGAGGTCCATTTCAATAAAATACCAAGAGTGGATGCCTGGACTATTTATCCAATTCCAGCAAAACTTATAAGTGTTTTTCAAAAACAATTTCCAAACATTTCATTTTTTCACCAATCTGTTCCTTTCATCAATCAGCTGATGCTGAACCAAAAAAATGGAGAAAACAAGCCCGAGGTATTTATCAATTTATTCGGGTCCATGTTCGAAATGGCGGTGGTTGAGTCTAAAAACTTCAAGTTTTATAATTGTTTTCCTTATAAAAGTGTAAATGATTTGTTATACTTTATCCTGAATGTTTTCAACCAGATGAAGCTTCCTCCTGATCATACCAGATTATTTCTATCAGGAAAGATCACCCGGCAATCGAGTTTATATGAGAATCTGAAAAGATATATCAGAAAACCGGATTTCAGAAAGCCAGATTCACACTTTAACTATAGTTATACATTTGACAGCTTACCCCGACACAGCAATCTGAATCTGTTAAATCTTTATCCTTGCGTATAATCAGCGGGAAATATAAGGGTAAAGCCATTACTCCGCCAAAAAATTTCAATGCACGACCAACTACTGATTTTGCCCGGGAAGGATTATTTAATATTCTTGAAAACAATTTCAACATTAAAGATTTATGTGTGCTGGACCTTTTTTCCGGGACCGGTAGTATAAGCTATGAATTTGCATCCAGGGGCTGCCAGGAAGTTCATCTTTATGAAATAAATCGCATACATTTCAAGTATATTCTCAGAACCATAAAAGATTTGAAATTAGAGCAGGTTAAAGCTTTCAACAAAGATGTTTTAAGGAACATACCGAAAATCAAAACACAGTTTGATCTGATATTTGCTGACCCTCCCTATGATATGAAAGAAGGCGAAACCATTCCGGACATGATCTTCAGCCATAAGCTGCTTAAGGCAAATGGATGGTTAATTCTTGAACATTCCGGAGCTTATGATTTCTTGAACCACGAACATTTCATTAGACAACGAAATTACGGAAGTGTTCATTTTAGTTTTTTTGAATAGGCTTTTGAGTAAGTCCATGGGAGGTGTCAAATCAGAAATGGGCTTCAGCCCTAAAATATGAGAAAGTTGGACTAAAGTCCGTAAAATGTAGCATGTTCGATCTCCGGCATAAATGCCGGAGTTAGTAATTCAAAAAAAATCACACAGCCTCTTAAGCATGGGGTTAAAAAATAAAAGATTATTTTTTTTGGAATAACAAAAATTCAACTACTTTTGCAGTTCTAATTTGAACGGTCACGTAGTTCAGTTGGTTAGAATGCCGGCCTGTCACGCCGGAGGTCGCGAGTTCGAGTCTCGTCGTGACCGC
>JAUVKW010000013.1 GCA_030596025.1 Bacteroidota bacterium
CTAGTATCAATGAATCATTGCCTGCAAATTGCCAGGTCCTCAAATATTGCAAGCACTATCTCTTTATCAACTATCAACAACAATTTTCTGAATAGTCTGCAATGGAACGAATATATTGATTGGGATAATGGCGTTGAAGGCTACGAAATATATCGTCAAATTGATGAAGAGGCTCCTGTAAATATTGCATCATTGCTTGCCGACAAAACAAGCTATATAGATGATGTAGAGGATGAAGCTCTTATAGGAAATTCCGGGAAATATTGTTATTATATTGAAGCATGGGAACAAAACGGATCTGGTTACAGTAAATCGAATAAAAGCTGTGTATATGCCGAACCAATGATCTATATGCCAAATGCATTTACACCAGATGGAGACGGGCTGAATGAAGAGTTTAAACCAGTTCTCACTTTCCTTCCTGACAAATACATTTTCATTATTAAGAATCGTTGGGGAAACACTCTGTTTGAAACCCATGATCCGTATGCAGCATGGGATGGCACATTCTCAGGAGACCCGGTACTTGAAGGAGTTTATGTATATTATGTTCGTGCTGTTTCGCCTGAAGGAAAACTAATTGAAAGAACAGGACAGGTCGCTGTTCTATATAATTGATTACCATTTATCTTTCCCCTACTGTCATGTCCTGATATATGTCTACATGTTTAACAAAAAAAATCAAGCCACAAAAGTGTGGACATATTCCAGAACTAAAATTCTAAATTACAAAACACAAATTTCAACCGAACGAAGATCCGGACCTCTTTTGGGGTGTTCCCTTTTTACACCAGGCTAAAGCCCGGTGCTGTTTTTCTTTACACTTGCCTCTTTACTCACCTGCATTATTCCATTTTTCCAATATTCCATCATTCCATTCTTTCTTGACATCATAAAAACACTAACTTTGTATTTATGGAAATTTCACCTGGAACTACTCTGAAAATATTAACAGGCATTTAACAGAAAAATTTCAATGTCCATTATTTCGCAACATGATAATCAATTAATAAAGGAGCAATTTGATGAGCTCCTGAATAACTTGCAGAGGGTTACTACAAGAAAAAACAAAGACCAGATCCGTAAAGCTTTTAAAGTTGCCAATGAGGCACATAAGCAT
Source organism: Bacteroidota bacterium (assembly GCA_030596025.1). Classification (GTDB taxonomy): domain Bacteria; phylum Bacteroidota; class Bacteroidia; order Bacteroidales; family VadinHA17; genus JAYEGO01. Next base: position 1,121 of record JAUVKW010000013.1, read on the forward strand.
ATGAAAAGAAGGTCAGGTGAGCCCTATGTTCTGCATCCAATTGCTGTTGCCAGAATTGTTTCAGAGGAAATGGGACTGGGAACAATTTCCATATGTGCTTCTTTGCTTCATGATGTTGTGGAGGACACTGACTACACCCTGGAAAACATTGAAAATAATTTTGGAGAAAAAATTTCAACTATTATCGATGGTCTGACAAAAATATCTAATGTATTTGACAAAAAATCCTCCCTCCAGGCTGAAAATTTCAGGAAAATGCTTCTTACCCTTTCAGACGATGTTAGGGTAATACTGATAAAACTTGCAGATCGATTACACAATATGCGTACTCTGGGATCTATGCCACCAAACAAAAGGTTGAAGATTGCCGGTGAAACAATTTACCTTTATGCCCCGCTTGCACATCGTCTGGGCTTATATGCTATAAAAACCGAGTTAGAGGACCTAAGCCTAAAATACCGGCATAATAAGGTATACAGGCAAATTGGAAAACAAATAAAAGTAAATGAGAAAAAGAGGATCAATGAAATCACAAAATTCTCTCTGCCAATAATCTCAAGGCTTGACAGCACAAAATTAAACTACGAAATTAATGGCAGGCCTAAATCAATCTATTCCATATGGAATAAGATACAAACTCAGAAAATTTCCTTTGAGGAGGTTTACGACCTGCTTGCAATTCGTATAGTTTTTGATCCTATGGAAGGAATTCCGGAAAAAACCCAATGTTGGAATATCTATTCAATAATCACCGATATTTACCTGCCTAAACCTGACCGCCTCAGAGATTGGGTAAGTAAACCCAAGGCAAATGGGTATGAAGCCTTACATTGCACAGTCATGGGGCCCCACGGCAAATGGGCAGAGATTCAGATTCGCTCAAAACGCATGGATGAAATTGCAGAAAAAGGACTTGCTGCACATTGGAAATATAAAAAAAATGGTACCGGGGAAGATACCGAACTCGATAAGTGGATTAAGAAGATAAGGGAGCTTATTGATGATTCTGCTTCCGATGCTCTTGAATTCCTTGATGAATTTAAGTTAAACCTCTTTTCAGCTGAAATATTGGTATTTACTCCAAAAGGACATATCAAATCACTTCCAAAAAATGCAACAGTTCTTGACTTTGCATATGATATACATACCGAAATTGGAGATAAAGCCATTGGGGCAAAGGTTAATCATAAACTGGTTCCCTTCAGTCATGTTCTCAAATCAAGTGATCAGGTTGAGATCATTAGCTCTGATAAAAACAAACCACAACAAGAATGGTTGAAATATGTAACAACAGCAAAAGCTAAATCCAGTATTACAAAATCGCTCAAGGCTGAAACAACCAACCGCATTGACCTTGGAAAAGAAATACTGGAGAAAGAGTTGAAGAAATATAACGTTCAACCATCCGGCAGAGTATTTAAAAAGCTTCTTCCTGCCTATGAAGTAACCAGTAAAGATCAATTGTACAGCAATATAGGCAGTGGGATTATTAAGCTGGAAAACCTGAAAAAGGTATTGAGAAAAAAATCAAGCAGTAAATGGATATGGTATTGGCGACCACAATTTGGAAAACAAAAACCCATAGAGCAAGAGAAAAAAGAGAGTAAGAAATTTAATTTCAAACAACCCTTCCTGATTCGTGAAGTCCCTGATAAATCAGAAGCAGAATACACAATATCAAGTTGCTGTAACCCTATACCCGGTGATGATGTGGTCGGCTACCAGGATGAAAACGGAAGCATAAACATTCATAAATCAAATTGCAATGAGGCAGTAAAGCTTATGTCACAACATGGCAATAGAATAGTCTCAGCAAAATGGACCACTCATAAGGTACTTTCTTACCTTGCCAGGATCAACCTGGTTGGAATAGACAAAATTGGAATGATAAGGAATATTACTGAAATTATTTCTCAACAATTGAGTGTAAATATTCGTTCCCTGAATGTTGAAGTTCATGATGGAGTTTTCGAAGGCCTTGTCGATTTATATGTTCATAATACTGCTGACTTAAACAACCTTATTCTAAACCTGAGTAAGCTAAAAGGCGTCGATTCTGTTAAACGTGAGGAGATTGTGGGCACATAGTTTTTTAAAATTATTCTAAATAATGCCTTATTTTTAAATAAATTGATTAAATTTAAGCCCTTAATTTTAATCTACTGATGTATGATAAGAGAAGATACAAAACAAACCGTAAAGCAAATATTTACTGAGTATCTTGAAAAAAAAGGGCATCGTAAAACTCCTGAAAGATATGCCATACTCGATGAAATTTATTCCAGGAACGGACATTTCGATATAGAATCACTCTATATATTCATGAAGAATAAAAATTACAGGGTTAGCCGGGCAACTCTGTATAATACCATTGAACTTCTGCTTGATTGCAACCTCGTTATCAAACATCAGTTTGGAAAAAATATTGCACAGTTTGAAAAAGCCTACCATTGCAGTCAACATGATCATCTGATTGACACTGAATCTGGGGATGTTATTGAATTTTGCGATCCAAGAATTCATGAAATTATCAAAACTGCATGTGAGTTGAATAATTTCAAACCCTTATACCACTCCCTTTATATTTATGGTGTTAAGGAAGGGGAAGTAGCAAAGAAATAAGAGTATATAATAAGTTTATTCAGTCTATTGAACCTCCTGTCAGGAGGTTTTTTTTATTTGAATTAGACCTGGATAATGCAAATATATTCATCAAAGAATTTGTACCTTGCAATGCTATTTTTAAAGCTCAAAAAAATCCAATAAGATGAAAATGGATGTTCTCTTAGGTCTTCAATGGGGAGATGAAGGCAAAGGTAAAATTGTGGATGTACTTACACCAAAGTATGATGTGATAGCCAGATTTCAGGGGGGGCCAAATGCGGGACATACGCTTGAATTTGATGGTAATAAATATGTGCTTCATACTATTCCATCAGGGATTCATCATTCAGAAAAAATCAACCTCATTGGAAATGGTGTAGTTATTGACCCACTGATTTTTTATAAAGAAATCAAAGAGCTGGAAGGAATTGGGCTAAAATTGACAAAAAACTTATTTATTTCCAGAAAGGCCCATCTAATATTACCTACACACAGAGCTCTGGATGCTGCTTCAGAGGCCGCAAAGGGAAAAACAAAAATTGGCTCAACCCTGAAGGGAATTGGTCCCACTTATATGGATAAAACCGGACGAAATGGCCTGAGAGTAGGTGATATAGTAAGCTCCGACTTTGAAGAGAAATATAATATCCTGAAGAAAAAGCATATTTCCCTTCTCAGGCAATTTGACTATGACTTTGAAGAGGAGTTAAATAACTACGAACACTTATGGCTCGATTCTATTGAAACTATCAAACGATTTAAGATTGTGGATAGTGAATATCTTATCAATTCATACCTGAATGAAAATCGCGCTGTTCTTGCTGAAGGAGCACAGGGATCCCTCCTTGATATTGATTTTGGATCATATCCTTTTGTAACCTCTTCTAATACGGTTTGTGCCGGTGCCTGTAACGGACTTGGAGTAGCTCCGGGAAGAATTGGGGAAGTTTATGGAATCTTTAAAGCCTATGCCACCCGGGTGGGAAGTGGCCCCTTTCCAACTGAACAAATCAATGATGTTGGAGAACAGTTGAGGAAAAATGGAAATGAGTTTGGTGCAACTACAGGAAGACCAAGAAGATGTGGCTGGTTAGACATGGTAGCCTTGAAATATTCGATTATGCTGAATGGTGTTACTCGTTTAATAATGACAAAAGCAGATGTTTTGACAGGTTTTGATAAGATCAAAATTTGTACAAACTACAAAGATTCAGGGTCTCCAGGATCCCAATTCCCATTTGAAATAAGCAAAAACCTCAAACCGGAATATTCTGATTTCCCCGGATGGTCAAATGATTTAAGCAAAATTGTAAATTTTATTGATTTGCCCGAACAAATAAAACACTATGCCAGGTTCATAGAAGATGAACTTAAAGTACCTATTGAAATTATTTCAGTAGGCCCTGACAGGTCCGAGACAATTTTGAAATAAACCATAGAACACCCACAATCCGCTGTTATTCAGACAGAAAGACGCCTTAATTTGATAATATCCTCCGATATATAAAAATTCCCAGGAATTTCAGGAGTAGAGTAAAAATAATAAAATAGGTAAGTTCAGATAAGTGGATTTGCTCCATTTTTAGCCTGAATGAACAATGTGGTGGGCTAAAACCCTATTATTCTAAAGCTTTTGTCCCATAGATTTCCTGACAGAGCTAAATTTAACAATTTTGGTTTGACTTTCTTCTCAAATTTGATTAACTTATATGAGAAAATTGACACTACTAAAGCTATTATAAATCATGAGTCTCATAATAAGTAAATATGCCCGGGACCGTATGTCTGAAAAAGAAAAAATAAAGCAAGCCTATGGTCCTGTTCTAACCATTTCCAGACAACTCGGTTGTCCTGCAAAACCAATTGCAAGGGAGCTGGTTGAATTGATCAATGAAAAAACAAAGGAAAAGTGGACCTGCGTAAGTAAGGAAATATTGCAAGAATCTGCCTCAAAACTAGGAATCCCCACTTCAGAACTGCGTCATTTCTTTAAATATAACGAACAAGGAATTCTTGATGGGATATTAACAACTATCTCAAAATTCTACGTAAGTGATATGAGAATATGCAAAGCCATAGAAATTGCAATCAGATCAATTGGTCAAAAAGGTAAGGTGGTAATTGTTGGAAGAGGAGGTGCCGCCATTTGCAGGAACATGGAAAACACCTTTCATATAAGACTTACCGCCCCGGCAGACTGGAGATTAAGAAAAGTAATGGAAACCCATAACATGGAAAAAAAGCAGGCATTAAATTTTATGACTGATTACGATGGGAAAAGAACTCACTTCATGATGCAATTTGCAAAAAAAGTAGAGCATAATTCATTATTTGATATTACATACAATTGTGCCTCTATGAAAAAAACGGAAATTGCGCAATCCATCTTTGCGATCCTCAAGAAAAAGAAATTACTTTAGGCAAAAATCATTCGGGGAAAATATATATCCATGAATCTATATCGACTGTATCTTTGAAGTTTTCAAGCTGATATAGCGATTGTGAAAAATCATCCAAACCCATTGCAGATACAAGATCAAAACCATTTACTCCCTCAATAATTCGGGTCTGATATCCCATGGATGAGTAAAAATCAAAGTGGTCAAGTGCATATTCAGGTGTAATAAAACTACCTACAATGATATGGTACCTGAATTCATAGTCATAGTAATTCATGTCCTCCTCAAGGCTCAGCAATGAATCCTGAATCGCCTGTTCCCTTGCCAGCTCAATTTCTAATGCCCTCACTCTCCCCAGGGAATCAGCTACACGTATGCTATCCATCCTTATTTGCATAGCAGCCTCTGCAGCCCTGCCCGTCCCAAACCAACCTTTCTTTTTGATAAAATTACAGGAAGGAAGTAATAACAATACAACTAATAATGAAACTAGGAGACTTCTCATGGCACATTTTTTTAATGTAAGTTTATACAAAAGTAAGAATTTCTTGCCCTCTCACAAAATTCAAGACTAATTCAAATTTTTATATCTTCGGGCTAAATAATAAATCTATGAAAACAATAATTCAGTTTTTTGAAGATAGTGTAAGATTATTTGAAAACAATCCCTATTTGTGGGAAAAAAAGGTGGATAAGTTTGAAGCTGCCAGCTATAAAGAAATCAGGGAGCAGGTTCATCTATTTGCAAGCGGTCTGTTAAGCTATGGCATTAAAAAAGGAGATCGAATTGCTTTGCTCTCGGAAGGCCGCAATGACTGGATGGTTAGCGAGCTTGGCATTTTATACACTGGAGCCGTCAATGTTCCACTATCAATTCTCCTCAACAAATCAGAACTGAAATTCAGACTTCAACACAGTGGTACCAGGATGATAATAGCATCGAAAAAACAATATGAAAAAGTAAAATCGGTCATTAATGATCTCCCCGATCTCGAAAGAGTGATCCTTTTGGATGATAAGATTGATGCCGGTAAGAAAGAATTGTTATTCTCAGAGCTTGTGAAAAGTGGTGCAGAATACCTGAAAAAGAACAGGGGCGAATTTGAAAAAGTTTTTACATCCATACTGGAAAGTGACTATGCGAATATAAGCTATACTTCAGGAACAACTGCAGAAGCAAAGGGTATAGTATTATCCCATCTGAACTATTTTGCAAATGTTCAACAAGCTTATTCTCTTCTGGACGTATCCCCTAATTGGAGAATCTTCTTGTTCCTGCCCTGGGATCATTCATTTGCTCATACAGCAGGACTATATTCTTTCATGGGAAAAGGTGCCAGTGTTGCTGCACTTCAGATAGGAGCCACTCCCATTGAAACTATTAAAAATATATCCATCAATATGAAGGAGGTAAAACCCCAAATCATGTTCAGCGTTCCTTCATTTGCCAAAAACATCAGGAAGAATATTGAAAATGGAATTCGCAGTAAGGGGGCTCTGATTGAGAAATTATTTAAGCATGCTCTTAGCTTAAATTATGACTATAATAAGGATGGATATAGAAAAGGAGGTGGTTTATTGTTTTTGAAACTGCCCCTTATGAAGCTTTATGACTTAATAATATTTAAAAAAATACGGGACCAACTGGGTGGAGAAATGGAATATTTTGTTGGTGGAGGAGCTCTACTCGACCTTGAACTGCAAAAGTTCTTCTATGCAATTGGTGTTCCAATTTACCAGGGTTACGGACTGTCTGAAGCCTCACCTGTTATTTCAGCTAATGCTCCGCAAAAGCATAAATTGGGATCTTCAGGTGTTCCTGTCAAAAATATGGAAATTAAAATTTGTGATGATGATGGTAAATCATTGGAAACAGGAGTAAAAGGAGAAATCATTGTCAAAGGAGACAATGTGATGGTAAAATACTGGAAAAATGAAAATGCCACCCTTGAAACAATTAAAGATGGATGGCTGTACACCGGAGATATGGGCTACCTGGATGATGATGGTTTTTTATACGTGCTGGGAAGGTTTAAAAGCCTTTTAATCTCTGGAGATGGTGAAAAATATAGTCCTGAAGGAATCGAAGAATCCATAAGCGATAAGTCAAAATATATTCTTCAGTGTATTGTTCATAACGACCAGAATCCATATACAAGCATACTTGTTGTACCTGACAAAGAGGCATTGCAAAGATTCCTTAAGAAAAAAGGCTTATCTGTTAAAACTAAAGAAGGCAAAAAAGCCATATTAGACCTTATACAGGCCGAAATATTCGAATACCGGAAAGGTGGAAAATACGAGGACTTATTCCCTCAGAGATGGATGCCTTCAACAATTGCCGTACTTGACCAGGAATTCACTATGGAAAATGAATTTCTCAATTCATTGAGGAAAATGGTACGTGGGAAAATCGTTGAGCACTACCAGGAAACCATTGATTTTCTTTATGCTCCTGAAGCCAAAGACATAAACAACCACCTTAATTTTACTGCACTGGACAAACTGGGCCTCGACTGAATTTAAGACTATGATTCTCCATTGAATACGTAAAAGCACTGATTTAATGATCTCATTTTTTTATGACAAAAGGTAAGAAAAACAAACTTAGAGAATTATTCATTTTTATAATTACTATCCTTATCGGATTTTTTTTTCTGGCTCCTGCTATGTGGGCACAGGAAGGAGTTCCTTACATTTCGAATTTCCAGCTCCCACCAGGACTCAACAACCAGAATATTGCTATGGCTCAGGATGACCAGGGAGTTATACTCTTTGCAAACCGGCAGGGCATACTTAGCTATGATGGGTACGAATGGGAGTTTATGGAACCTAAAATAAGGCCCCACTCCATTGGAAAAGATCCTGTATCCAACAGTATCTTTGTGGGACTGGAAAATAGTTTTGGATACCTGTTTAGAAATGAACTGGGCTCTTATAAATATATTCCAATATCCGATCCTGATCTGGATTATGGAGTAATCGAAAAGATTGTTTTCAAAGAATCCGGCATTTACTTTTATTCCTCATTCAGCCTTACAAAAATCAACAGGGACCAAATGAGGACACTGGAAACAATCTGGGCAAAACCATCCAGTCCATATGCAGGAATATTTTTCTTCCAGGAAAGTTTATTTGTGAACATTCGTGGCAAAGGTCTTCATGTGCTTACAAATAAAAACCTAACCCCGGTTGAGGATGGAAGCTCCTTTGACAATGTATCCATAATTTTCTATATGGATTATGACAATGACTATGTACTGCTTGGAACAGACAATAGCTTTCTCTACCTCTTCAATGGATCCGAATTTTCAGATTTTATTCTGAAAGATGAGGACTACCTATTAAACGCAGTGGTAACAGATGGAATTAATTTGACGAACAACAGGGGGGCATTAGCCACTCTTACAGGGGGATGTATTATCTTCAACAAAAAAACAGGAACTACCGATCAAATTCTAAATTACCAATCCGGTCTGCCTGACGATGAAATATACAGCATTGGTCTTGACAGAGAAGGAGGCATCTGGCTAACCCACGAATTTGGTGCCAGCCGGGTAGATTTTTCTTTGCCAATATTAAAATTTGATTCATATAAGGGACTTGAAGGCAATGTTTCTCAGCTAATCATTTTCAATAAAACGCTATATATTTCCACCAGTGAGGGTGTGTTTTACCTGACTGAGGTAAAAAACTACAGAGAAACAGAGGTATTTATGGAAGTCCTGGTTCCATCTTATCCAAAAAACACAGGGCTTAAAGATGAGAGTCAGGCTAATCAGGTGGTCAGTAATGAAATACGTGAGTCCAAAGATGAGTCTCCAAAAGAGGTTCAGAAAAAGGGAAAACTTTTTTCCCGACTTTTTCAGAAAGGGAAGCCAAAGGCAGAACAGGAAGCAGAAACAATTCAATCAGTTCCAAAAAAAACTGTGCCGAAAAAACAAAACCAGCCTGCCCCTGTAAGAAAAACCTTTCAAACTGAATATATACGAAAAACAAACCTGGTTCTTGAATCCATAGGTCATGAGTTTAAGAAGGTGGAGGGCCTGGATGCAAAATGCAAACAATTCCTAATCTTCCAGGATAAATTATTTGTCGCTTCCAATACCGGATTGTACCAGATCTTGAAAGAAAAGAGTCAATACATTATTGCAAACTCTTATATCTATACAATTTATCCATCCCCAAAAAAAGCCAACAGGTTATATGTTGGCACAGAATCGGGAATTAGAACTGTTGATTTTATTTTCAGTGAAGCAAGGGTTAGAAGTCCCTTTAAGACCATTCAGATACCAGTTAATTCTATCCTTCAGCATGACGGGCTTTTATGGATCTCATCCGGCTCAAAAATTATCAGGTTGAAAAATCCAGGCGACTCCATAAAGATGGAAAGGCAAAGCTATAATACACCGAACCAGGATCAGGTAATTATCCGTAGCATGGGTTCGGAATCTGTCTTCTGTACAAGCTCAGGAATTTACACCTTTGATATTAAAACCAATGATCTTCAGGAAATTGATTCCATTTTCCCTTCCGAAATAGAATCTATGAGATATATCTTTTCTGGCGAAAACCAGGTTTGGGTTAATCCCGGGAATTCATGGAACAGGCTACCTGAAATGAACTCCACTGTCGCACACCAGTCTAGTTTCCTTAAGCTTTTCGATGGTATTAGATATCTCTATAGTGATGAAGAAAACAATCTCTGGGTTGTAGATGAAGACAATCATATTAGCAAAATATTAACAACCGGAACCCTGGAAAGACCGGGGACTTTTAATCTCTATTTTAAGACTATTTTGAATTCAAAAGAGGAAAAAATCAGCATCGGATCTCTCAGTCTGAAAAGCAAAGATCTCCCCCTGGAATTCAGGGTAAGTGCTCCCTGCTTTATCCGATCTGATCTTAGTGAATTCAAGTATTATATTCAGGGACTGGAACAGGAATGGTCGGAATGGTCAAGAGACAGAAGTATATACATTCCTTTTCTGCCTCCGGGAAATTACTCACTTCAAATCAGCTCCAGGAATGCACTGAACAAGGTAACTGAAGTTATTAGTGGAAATATTATTATTGAACCACCCTTTACCAGTTCAGTTCCATTTTATATCTTATCGGGGATGGGTCTCCTGGTCATTCTCTTTCTCGTTATCCAGCTTAGAGAACGAAAACTACAGCGTGACAAGAGGATACTGGAACATAAAGTTAAGGTCAGAACCAGTGAGATTGAAAAACAAAAAAATGAAATTGAAAAACAAAAAAATGAAATTGCCTTTCAAAAACAGGAAATCACTGATAGTATTGCCTATGGTAAACGCATTCAAAAAGCGCTAATGCCCCCAAGAATAGTTCTGAACGATTTATTACCTGAATATTTCATTTTTTTCAAGCCACGAGATCTTGTGAGTGGAGATTTCTATTGGGTTATTCAAAAAGCAGATCAACTTGTAATCGTAGTAGCTGATTGTACCGGTCATGGTGTCCCCGGGGCATTCCTGAGTTTCCTGGGGCATTCTTTCCTGGAGGAAATTGCTAATAAGTATAAAATCACAACTGCCAGTATTTTCCTTGAACGCTTGCGTACAAAACTAAAGATAGCACTTCATCAAACCGGGAAAGCGGATGAAGACAGCGACGGAATAGATATGGGCCTTTGTATTCTGGACCTGGAGCAAAAGAAACTTCAGTTTGCCGGTGCCTATAACCCTCTATACATCATCAGACGTGGCGAACTGCAAGAAATAAAAGCAGATAAAATGCCCATTGGAGTTCACCTGAATGACGAAACTTCCTTTACAAACACTCATTTGAAACTAGAAAAAGAGGATTCATTGTATATGTTTACAGATGGTTATGTTGACCAGTTTGGAGGACCCAGGGCTAAGAAGTTTAAAATTATCCCTTTCCAACAATTGCTTCTTCGTATATATGACAAACCCATGAACGAACAAGGGAAAATCCTCGAATCTGAACTCCAGGCATGGATGAGAGATGAAGCACAGGTAGATGACATCCTGGTATTTGGCATGAAGATCTGATACAAGCCATCATGAAGCTTCATGCTCAGTCCTTCTGATGATCTCATTCTGCAGATCCTCCCCAAGATCATTAAAATAATCACTGTAACCTGCAACCCTGACAATCAGGTCCCTGTATTTTTCAGGATACTTCTGTGCATCTCTCAGTGTTTCTACCCCTACTACATTAAACTGAATATGATGTCCCATCATTTTAAAATAAGTCCTTACCAGATCTCCTACCCTGAGAATGCTCTTTTCATCTCTGAAAAAGGAAGGAGTGAATTTCTGATTAAGCAATGTCCCTCCTGTTTTGAGATGATCAATTTTGGCAGCCGATTTTAATACCGAAGTAGGTCCCTTCTTATCAGAACCCTGTACCGGAGAAATGCCCTCTGAAAGTGCTTGAAAGGCTTTTCTTCCGTCAGGCATAGCCCCAATTTTACTCCCAAAGTAAATATGTGATGTGGTTGGAAGCATATTTATCCGGAAAGTTCCCCCACGGGGTGTTGGATTGCCATCTACCAAATCGAAAAACATTTCAAAAACCGTTACAGCCTGGGCATCTGCATAATCCTCATCATTTCCATACCTGGGTGTCTGGTAAACCAGCTTATGTTGCATTTCTTCATAGCCAACAAAATCAGCATGAACGGCATTTAATACCTGCTGCATACTGTAGTTTTTCTCATCGAAAACATGATACTTTAATGCACTAAGACTATCGGTAATACTTCCAAGGCCCACCCCCTGTATATAACTGGTATTGTAGCGGGCACCCCCGGCATTATAATCCACTCCTTCTTGAATACAATCATCGATTAACAAGGAGAGAAATGGAGCAGGCAGGTTTTTGGCCCATATTTCTTCTATTATACTGTTCCCTTCCATTTTTATTTCAAGGAAATGCCCCAACTGCTTCCTGAAAGCTTCGATAACATCCTCAAAGGATTTGAATACATTAGGATCGCCTGACTTAATTCCGATTTCCTTCCCTGTTAATGGATCTCTTCCATTATTCAGCGTAATCTCCAGAACTTTTGTGAGGTTAAAGTAGCCGGTAAGAAAATAGGCTTCCGTACCAAAGGCCCCACTTTCCACACAGCCACTGGCTCCACCGTTTCTGGCATCTTCCAGACTTTTACCCTGACGTACCAGCTCCTCAACAATAGCCTCAGTATTAAAGATGGAAGGCTGCCCAAAACCTGTTTTTATTATTTTTAAGGCCCTGTGAATCAGCTCATCCGGATTTTGCTTACTTAGTTGAAGCATTGAAGATGGCTGCAGAATGCGCATCTCTTCAATTACATCAAGAATTAAATAACTGAGTTCGTTGCTTGCATCTGAACCATCAGTATTTACTCCACCCACATTAATTAGGGAAAAATCAGTGTAGGTATTACTTTCCAGGGCTGTTACTCCAATTTTTGGTGGTGCGGGATGATTATTAAACTTGATCCAGAAACTCTGAAGTAATTCAGTAGCTTTCTCTTTTGTTAAGCTACCTTCATCAATTTCTTTCCTGTAATAAGGATAAAGATGTTGGTCGAGGCGACCTGGATTAAATGAATCCCAGGGATTCAACTCTGTTATGACTCCCAGGTGCACAAACCAATAGTATTGAAGGGCCTCATGGAAGGTAAGGGGTGCATTGGCAGGAACTCTCCTGCATATACCGGCCATGGTTTCCATCTCCTTTTTCCTGACTGGTTCATTTTCTTTTTGTGCAAGATCTTCAAGTTTGTCAGCATGCCTTCCGGCATATAAGATCAGAGCTCTGGCGGCTATTTTCATAGCTTCCAGTTCTTCTTTTTTCTCATTCCACCCCGTCCCCATCTTCATTCCCCTCCCGGGAGGGGCCAGGGCTGGGCTCCCTGCATCAAGATTTCTCAGGCTCTGCTCAATCTCAACAATCAGGTCGTTCATGCCCTTTTTGTATATCTTATCTCCCAATACCGTATGCCCGGGGGCCCTCTGCTCCTGGAATTCAGTAAACAACCCGGCCTGGTAGGCATCCAGCCAGCTTTTGGAAACCGAATTCATGATCCTGTCCCGGTTCGTCTTCCCTTTCCAAAAGGGAATGATCATATCCTCATAAACCTTTCTTGTTTTTTCATCCACTTTAAAAAACACCTTTTTACGCCCATCAAGTATCTCCAGATCCTCTATGGAATGAAGATTTATTTCAGGATAAGTTGGAGTTGCCTTGGGTGCAGGACCTCTCTCCCCAACTATAAGCTCATCCTCGTTGATACAGATATGTTTATTCCTCAGGATATATTCCAGATTCAAGGCCCGGGTTACGGGAATAGAAGCTGATTGTGTTTCAGTGCTTTTATGAAACTCTGTGACGAGCAAAGCCCGCTCCGCTGAAATACGGGTTACCGCATCGAGACTTTGTTTTCGTAATTTTTTTATTCTTTTATTCATTTATATTTCTTTTGTATTCAGTTCATTTCCTGGTAGAGCTTTGTAGAAAAACCTCTTCAGCCTACAATCTACAGCCTATAGTCTTCTGTCTTCATTAATCATTAATCATTATTCATTCCTTCTACCCTCCAATACTCACGTCTAAACCACCTTCTTTAAAAGCAGCTTTCAGTTTCTCCAGATCCTCCTTCTTCTGTTCATCTACCGAGCGCATCTTATCAGGTATTGAAAAAGCCTCATACTTATGCCTGGCAATGTTGTGGTATGGCAACAGATCAAGCCTCCTGATCTGTGGTAATTCCTTTTTAAAAAAAAACTTCAGAGCCTCGACATGTGCCTTGTCATCATTTATACCCGGTATTACCGGGAAACGTATCACAACATCTTTACCTGAATCATGAATGAGTTTCAGATTATCCAGAATTAGCTTATTTGAGACTCCGGTATATTTTTTATGTATATCATCATCCAGATGTTTCAAATCATACAGAAAAAGATCTGGCCAACTCATTACTTTCCTCATAATATCCTTTGATGCATAGCCGGTGGTATCAAGAGCAGTATGTATTCCCTGCTCTCTGCAATGCTTCATCATTTCAATCAGAAATTCAGTTTGCAACAGTGGTTCACCACCCGAAAAAGTAACTCCCCCTCCGGACTCATCCATAAATGCTTTTTCCTTAAGAATTTCCTGCATTAAATGATTTGCAGAAATCTCTCTGCCAACAAGCTCCTGCACTCTGAAAGTGCGGCCATTCAATTTTTGCTCCCTCATCACAATCTGAGGTTTTTGGGAGCGACTCTCAGGGTTATGGCACCACCAACATCCCAGGGGGCAGCCTTTAAAAAAGACCGTTACCCTGATTCCGGGACCCTCATGTATGGCAAAACGGTTTAGGTCAAATATTACTGCCTTCATCTCATCTTCCTACGTTTCAAAATTATACGTGTAAAGTGACAATTAACTCATTATTCCCCTCCCGGGAGGGGTTAGGCGTGGGTTTCCTTAATAGATCCAGCACTCGTAGAGGCGACGACAAAAGAACTTGCCGTATTTTTTGATATGTATATCAGGGGAGTACATACTATACAAATATACGAAAAATGATGATTTATACTACTGCGTAATTTCTTCTGTTTTTAATATATATGATCTTAGATATATTTTCACGGGATTTTCATTGTTCAAATAAATTCATATCTTAGGATTGTAAGACCAAAAGATATAGTATGAAAATTCTAAAGCTAAAACTTCATTGGCAGATTCTGATCGCCCTGGTAGCAGGTTTATTGTTTGGTATATATCTTCCAGATTATGTAAATTATGTTCGATGGCTGGGAGAAATCTTTCTACGGGCATTAAGAATGATCATTGTTCCTCTGGTATTAGTCTCAATTATTACCGGGGTAAGCCAGGTAGGATCGGCAGGAAATCTTGGCAGGCTCGGGTTAAAAACCATTACCTACTATATTGTCACAAGCACCATAGCCATACTCACGGGTTTGTTTTTTGTCAATTTGATCAAGCCTGGAGTAGGAGCAGATATTGGTTTTAATCAACATGTAGAAGGATTGGATCTGGAAACCAAATCTTTTGGGAGGACTCTGATAGAGATCATTCCCGAAAATATTTTTCATGCATTTTCCCAATCTGAAATATTATCGGTGATATTTTTTGCTTTGCTTTTTGGCTTCTTCATGACACAGATAGGGGATTCTTATCAAAAGACCCTGAATATTTTTTTTGAAGCTCTATTCAGTGTAATAATGAAGATCACCATGCTGATCATCCGAATCACACCTCTGGGTGTATTTGGCATTATTGCAGGAAATATATCGGATATTTTACTTGAACATGATGGAAATGTACAGATTTTATTAGGTTTGGGCGAAAAGCTGGGCTTGTATATGCTCACGGTATTTGTATCCCTCTGTTTTCATGCCTTTGTTACCCTGCCCCTTATCCAGCGTTTCATTGGTGGAATCAATCCCTATAAGCATTTTAAGGCAGTATCTACTCCTTTGCTTACCGCATTTTCTACCGCATCGGCTATGGCCACACTACCCTTAACCATGGAAGCCGTGGAAAAAAATGATGGGGTATCAAATAAAGTCTCCAGTTTTACACTTCCCTTAGGAGCCACTGTCAACATGGATGGAACCGCCTTATACGAACTCGTAGTTGCCATATTCATTGCCCAGGCCTATGGTCTTGACCTGACACTCGGACAACAGGTCATTGCGGTGGTAACTGCCCTGCTAGCCTCTATCGGGGCTGCAGCTATTCCAATGGCAGGTTTATTTATGATCACAATTATTCTCTCAGCTCTTGGTTTACCCCTGGAAGGTATTGGCATGATCGTAGCGGTGGACCGGATGCTGGATATGTTTCGTACTGCCACCAATGTATGGAGCGACACCACCGGAGCTGTAGTAATTGCAAAAACCGAAGGCGAAAATTTGCGGGTAAAGGTTTAAAGCAATAAGGCTACTCCTTTCGAAGCAGCCTTTCAAAATTAACAGTATATTATTACTTTTTAGGAATATTTTCCAGGGTTTCCACCAGGTAATCCCAGAATTTCCCAACAGTTTCAATATTTACTTTCTCATCGGGAGAGTGAGGAAAACGAATGGTAGGTCCAAAGGAGATCATATCCCAATTCGGGTACACATCTCCAAGTAAGCCACATTCCAATCCTGCATGTATAGCTTTTATCTCCGGGATCTTTCCATATTTATTATTGTACACTTCCTGCATGGTTTTCAGAATTGGAGAATCCAGATTAGGTTTCCATCCAGGGTATTCACCATCAAATATCACTTCAGCTCCAAGTGGTTCAAGTGTTGCAGTAAATGCATTTTTTAAATCCACCATTGCTGAATCCACCGAACTACGCAGCAAACACAAAACATCTACAACACCCTCGTGTGATTTTACCACAGCAAGGTTGGTGGAAGTTTCCACCAGACCTTCCATATCATTGCTCATACGAATCACATTGTTAGGTGTAGCATATACCCCATTGACAACAGCTGTAGCACTTTCCTTGTCAAATACAGCAGAAGGAAGATCAGTAAGCTCTGCATAAAACTTCAATTCAGGTTCAATGCTGGCATACTCAGATTTGAAAATTGTTTCCATTTTCTTTACCCAATCCATAACACCGGCTTTCTCATTCCCGGGAATAGTAATAACAGCAAAGGATTCTCTTGGAATGGCATTTCTCAGGGAGCCACCATCAATCATAGCAATACGCATTCCATGATTCTTAATACCATACCATAGGAACCGATTCAATAGTTTATTAGAATTTGCTCTGTATAATGGGATATCGATCCCTGAGTGCCCACCCTTCAATCCTGAAATTACCAGTTTCAGTGCCACATGACCACCGGGGGTCTGTTCTTCTTTGTATTTGAATTGAATATTGGCATTTGTTCCACCGGCACAACCCACATACAGCTCTCCTTCATCCTCTGAATCCATATTGATAAGAATATCTCCATTCAGAACTCCAGGTTTCAATCCAAAGGCACCGGTCATACCGGTTTCTTCATCTATGGTAAATAATCCCTCTACCAGTCCATGCTTGAGTTCTTTAGACGCGAGAACTGCCATAGCTGCAGCCACTCCTATTCCGTTATCAGCCCCCAGTGTGGTTCCATTTGCAGTTACCCATTCTCCATCTACATAGGCTTCAATTGGATCCTTAGAAAAATCATGATCCTTATCACTATTCTTCTGTGGAACCATGTCGATATGCCCCTGTAACACCACTCCTTTCCGGTTTTCAAAACCGGGAGTTGCAGGCTTCTTGATAATAACATTTCCTACTTCATCAACAATGGTTTCCAGGCCAAGGCCCTCACCAAATTGTTTCATAAACTCTATAACCTGTCCTTCCTCTTTTGAAGGCCGGGGAATTTGGGTTAAACTATGAAAATGCTTCCATAGTTCCCCTGGTTTTAAATCTGTAATTTGTTTACTCATGGTTAAATTTGAATATTTATTTTTTAAAAAATGTATCGTGAATCAGTATTCTTTCACATAGAATAATTAATATTATTACTCTTCCAGATTTCCGAAAGGTAATTCCAGTCCATATTTTTGCTTTGAATCGGCGATTCTTAATTGCAAGGCAAGGAAAATAGATATAACACCCAGAATTACAAGCATAAAGATGGGCCAGAAATAATTGTAAGGAGGAATCTCTCCAATAGCTTTCATACTATCTATCTGTGCGCTGATCTCGGAAGATGATAGTCCCTGACTTTCAAGCAATGTTCTGGCACTATCCATTGCTTCAATCACTTTTGGATTAACCATATCCAGTACCTTGCCTATGCCCCAGAAGAAGCCAAGTAATCCAATATTCTGTATAGTAAACATCGTGGCATAAGCAGTTCCCAGCCTGTTCTCAGCAACAATTTTTGCCACTGAAGGCCACATTGCGGCAGGCACCAGTGAAAAGGCAATTCCAAGACTGAGTAATCCAAGGTAACCTAATACCACACTATTAAAAACAGAAAGTGAAATGTGAGCAAATATCAACAACAAGGCTCCCAGGATCATTACTGAAGCAGCCTTTCCTTTCCTGTCGATATAACTACCAAATATTGGCGTAAATAGAATTGTACCCATAGGTATCAGACTGGCTGTTTTTGGTCCATTTTTTAACCACAGGGATAAAGTAGTATCCCACAAAGCACCAATAAATAAAGCGAATAAAACAAAAATTATTAGAACTGATGCAATTTTCTTCCCCATGCTTTTCATCTGGGCCGGGACCATGGAAAAGGCAATTCCGAATATAAAAAGCCCTATAAAAATGACTGCATTCCCCAAGGGAACACTTCCGAAGACAGTAAAGAAATTAGCAGTTTCAGGAAGATTATAAGAGAAGCCAAATTTATTTACCATCAGGTCTGGTGCGTACTGAATAAAGGGGAAAACTGCCGCATAAAATGAAACACAAAGCAGGGCTATGAAAAGAAATGATCTATTGGTAATCAGCTTGACCAGATCTGTCAGTTTAAAATCCTCTTCAGCATCTCCTGCAGTTTCACCGGTTTGACGATCAAGCTTACGATCAAATACTGTATACACAAGGAAAATAATCAGGGAAAGTCCGATCAGTGTTGCGGCAAAAGCCACAGCCGGAGGCACACTTCCGCCACCTATATCAATAGAAAGGGCAATACCCATAGCAGATCCCAGTCGGCCAAATCCCATATTAATGGCCATCGCTAAAGCAAATTCATGTCCCTTAAACCACTTCACAATGGTACGTGTAGCGACCACACAAACTACTTCAAGTCCGGAACCAAACATTACCCTACCTATGATCATCATTGTAAGCTGGGTAGAATGACTTTCTCCGAAAAAGCCATAGGCCGCAAGAGCGGTGATAGACGCCCCCACAGTGGCCAGACCCCCAAATACAATCCCTGCTATCCGTATTCCCCACTTGTCAAGCATGATCCCACCTACAATTATCATCCCAAATACATTGGCAATGGTCGTAAGTCCGATCATCCGTCCAAATTCTGAACTGGTAAAACCCATCTCAGATTCCATCAAGCCTTTAAGTCCTGAGAAAAAGTCCTGGAACCAGTAAGTCGCAAACATCAACATACTTACAAGTACCAGCATGGCCCAGCGCATGGCAGGCTTGTCGCGTAAGGTTTTCTGAATATTTTCCATTTTTTGTGTATTAAATTAAAATTAAGCTCTAAAAGTAAGAAAAAATATGGACAGCAGAGTCTGCAATATACAAAAGCCTGGTGAATGAAAACGAGAGGAAATTGAATTGGTAAATGTTCTTCTGTATTGTTGTTGACTGTTCACCCTCGCCTGTGAATATGTCAGCTCCATGACAGAATATGAAGCTCTGAGAACCATTTGTGCTTCATTTTTTTATCTTTGCGTCCTGGCATAGATTTTGAAAGATGTTGTAAAACATAAAAAATGCAGATGAAAAAGATATTGATTGTTAGCGTACTACTCTTGAGTTTTTTTGGATATTCTTTTGGGCAGGATAGTGAGAAAGTAAAGTGGTACACTATTGAAGAGGCTGAAGAATTAACAAAAACAGAACCCAGGAAACTATTTATAGATGTTTATACAGACTGGTGTGGATGGTGTAAGAAATTAGACAAGGAAACCTTTACTGACCCCGTGATTGCCCATATTCTAAATACCGAATATTACGCTGTAAAGTTCGATGCCGAATCTAAAGAACCCATTAAATTTGTTGGGCATACCTTTACAAATGAAGGTACAGGAACGCGGGGAACTCATCAACTGGCAGCAGCACTTCTGCAAGGAAAAATGTCCTACCCTTCTGCCGCCTATATGAATGAGAAGCTGGAACTCCTTTTTGCCGTTCCCGGTTATTTTTCAGCCAAAGACATGGAGCCTCTGTTGAATTTTATTTCCAGTGACAGTTTCCAAACTACAGAATTCCAGAAATACAAAGAATCTTTTAAGGGAAAAGTTAAATAGTGATTATTATATCATAGTTGCCCGTTAAAAAATCTGATTTTGGTAAAAATATCCTTTATTTAATTATCATCATTAAGATAAAAATTCTCAGGTAAACGCATCAATAAGCCTAGTTGATAAACAAGTAACTTTTGCTTAAAGAGTAATTTATCTTCTTCAGAAATTGTGATTTCTGTTACTTCCGGAACCCTGTATATCAATTCTCCAGATGACAAACTATCACCACTTAATTGGTATGGCTCAAGAGCAAGTGTTGCTCCAAGTGATTTTACATTAAGTTTAAGCTGGCGTCCAACTGGATTTGAGAGGGACTGTAGACCTGCAGTTTCAGAGAAATAAAAAAGAGGAAAGGATTGCTCAGCAGAACCTGGTTTTGGAACCAGTTCGAATGATTTTGTATATTTATATCTTACTGTTTTTCCCACAAATAGGGCAAGATATTCATTTTCAAGTTTGGTGAGTTCTTTCACTGCGTACTCTAAAGCAACTCCTTCGGGGAAAACATCATATTGCCCTGACAATAGTTTAAAACGTCTTTTTCGTATCTTAATAATGAAATTAGCAGCTTCCTCAGCCTTTTCATCCAGTGTCTTAAATCTGGATTTCATTTCAACATAGGGAACCCTAATAAAGGCAGTATCTACAAATACCATTTTTGAAGCTGTATCAGTAAGAACCTCAACATTCCTCTCAACTGAAAGATCTGTAAAAAAAACTTCATCCTCAACAAAAGGATCGAACTTATTAATCCCTTCCCCAAACGCTCCTGATTCTACAGAAAGAACCAGTCCACTCTTGCTCAGAGAAAGAAAATTTGATGAAACAATCCCGGAAACAACATAATATTCTTCCGGGTCAATTTCCTGGTAAGAACTAAACTTAATATTGTTCATAGACCAGGAAGTAAAATCCTCTTTCAGGCCTTCTTCCAGGCCCAGATATTTGAAGCGAAGATCATAAAAGGGACCTTGCTTCCCAACAATTTTCTCATATTCAATCTCCACACTGATGACTGTTCGGGGCAAAGCATATACAAAAGCATCCCTTGGGATTGAATTCAATTCAGAAACAGGATTCACTGATCTTCTCAATTCCTGAATCGGATTGCACGCAATAAACACAACAAAAAACAAACTACTTAAATATAAAACCAGGGATCTCATATTCATCTTATTTAAATTCATATCTAAAAAAAAACAGAAGCAAATGAATTGTAAAACTATATCATACTAAAGGCTTTTCCAAGAAAGTCAATAATATCCGAAGCAATAAGGGCTTCCTGCCCCACTTCCTGTGCAGCAAGATCTCCGGCGAGTCCATGAACAAACACACCTAACTGTGCAGCATGTTTTGGCTCATAGGCCTGAGCAAGGAGGGCAAGAATAATTCCGGTTAACACATCCCCGCTTCCTGCAGTAGCCATCCCCGGGTTTCCTGTAGAATTAAAATAGCAGGTTCCGTCGGGACAGGCAATGCTTGTATTGGCTCCCTTTAATACCAGGATGAGTTTATTTTTCTTTGCAAATTCCACCTGCTTCAGATTTCTCTCATATCCGCTTTTGCAATTACCAACCAGTCGTTCAAACTCTTTAGGATGGGGTGTCAGTATTGTGTATTCAGGTACTTTCTTGAGCATATCCTGGTTTTCAGCAAGTATATTGATCCCATCTGCATCAATAACCATAGGCTTTTCAGCCTTAGTTAAAAGTTCTAATAAGCCTTTCTGGGAGTTACTCCTACACCCCAGGGCAGGTCCCACGCCAATAGCATCATATTCAGAAAGATCAGGAGCTTGTGAAAACAATATTTCTGACTGATCTAAACTGATCATTGCCTCTGGAACTGCAATTTGAAGGATATCACTTCCTTTCGAAGGAATATGGCTCGTAAGTAATCCTGTTCCGGAACGTAAAGCCGCTTTTGAAGCGAGCACTGCAGCACCCATCCGTCCATAACACCCCGATATAAGCAGGGAGTGGCCATAAGTACCCTTGTGACTGAATTTTGTCCTCTTTCTTTTAATATTCTTAAGATAATCTAAAGTAAGCAGGTAATTTCTGGTTTTGGTTTGCTCTATCTTCTCCTTGTGCAATCCTATTGGGATTATATGCCAGTCTCCAACAGAATCCTGGTTTTCGGCAAATAAAAAAGAAAGCTTTGGAAATTGAATGCTTAAGGTGGTTTTAGCCTGAATTATATGGGATCCACCATTATTAGAATTATCCTCCCCGAAAAGTCCGGAAGGAATATCAATGGCTAAAATTTCAGCATTTGAATTATTTAAATGTAATACCAGGGCTGCATATATGCCTGATAACTGCTTTGATAGTCCGGAACCAAAAATCGCATCAATAATAATATCTGACTTATCAAGGGCTGGAAAATCATCCGCCTGAAACAGTTCAAAAACCTGAACTTTATTTTGCAACTTAAGACGATCAAGGTTTACCTGGAAATCTTTTGAGTTTCTATCCGAAAATCGTGTAATAAAAACTTCCACCTGAAAATTTGCCTCCGCAAGCATCCTGGCAAGGGCTAAACCATCTCCCCCATTGTTGCCGGGTCCGGCGAAAATCTTTATTAAGCCTGATGAATCTAAATGATTCTGCAAAAAGCCAAATAATGATCCGGCTGCTCTTTCCATTAAATCAATGGAGGCAACTGGCTCATTATCAATGGTAAATGAATCTATTTCCCGTACCTGCCCTGAGCTGAATATTTTTAATAGGAAATTCTCATACATTTCTGGCATTTTTTTAATAACAAATTCCGTAGTGTCTGGCAAAAAAATATGTGGGCTAAATGTTTATTATTAAACTGGACCTAAACTAAAAAAATCTAATTTTTCAATAAAACTATATTTACCGAACAATAATGTAACAAACTTTCTTCCAGATTAAGAAACACATTACTTCTTTCTGAAACGATGCCTACTACAAATTTAATGTCTTTACCAGCTAAAAAAAAATAGCTAGTGAAAAAAGATTTCTATATTTGTCAGTTCAATACCAAATTAATTAAAAACTAAAAAAACTTACTATGTTCAAAGGACATCCAAAAGGACTCTATGTCTTTTTATTCGCAAATATGGGTGAGCGTTTTGGGTACTATACCATGCTCGCTATATTTATTCTTTTCCTGCAGGCTAAATTTGGCATGAATGCTGAAGAAGCAGGCCGGGTTTATGGAACATTTCTATTCGGTATATATTTTATTCCCCTTCTGGGTGGGATCATTGCCGACAAACTCCTGGGCTTTGGGAGAACCATTACCCTGGGGATTATCCTTATGATAGCAGGTTATTTACTTCTGTCACAACCCGGTTCGGAGAAAACTATGATATACATATCCCTTACCATTATATCTTTCGGAACCGGCTTTTTTAAAGGTAATCTGCAAGCTCTTGTAGGAAAGCTTTATGATGATTCAAAACTCGATAAATTTAGAGATGCTGCTTTCTGGATCTTTTACATGGGAATTAATATAGGGGCTTTTTTCGCCCCATCTGCTGCACAGGCCATGAGTAAGTGGATCATGAAAAAAGGAGACCTACTCTATAATGCCAATATTCCCAGCATGGCTCATGACTACCTGAATACTTTACAAGAAGGTGGTGTTTACGAAAGGGCCTCTGAATATATGGAACTTGCGAAATCTTCTATCCTGCCTGATACTGCATATGAATTTACCACCCTGGCAGACTTTAGTCAACATTATATTGATACCCTCAGTAAATCTTACAGCCTGGGTTTTGGAATTGCCGCAGTGAGTATATTCATTTCCCTGCTAATCTTTATAGGCTTCCGTAAAACATATAAGCATGTCGATGTAATGCATAAAGAAGCGGTTAAGGATGAAACCTCAAGCGTAATAAAGCTTACACCTGAACAATACAAAAGACGACTGGTTGCCCTTGGGCTGATCTTTACGGTAAATATCTTCTTCTGGATGGCTTTTCATCAAAATGGTTTTACATTAACCATCTTTGCCCGGGATTACACATTTACCGAGGTCACCAAATTTACTTATGCATTTTTTGATCTCAGGGC
The DNA here is from genome assembly GCA_030596025.1 of Bacteroidota bacterium. Taxonomy (GTDB): domain Bacteria; phylum Bacteroidota; class Bacteroidia; order Bacteroidales; family VadinHA17; genus JAYEGO01. The sequence continues at coordinate 25,125 of JAUVKW010000013.1, forward strand.
ATTCCTTCCCATTATTGCAGTTATTATCGGAATTGTCTTATTGATTGGGAAAAATAACAGTAAACTCATGAAACTGATAGGCCTGAGTATGGTGGTCATTGCTAGTGCAATAGCCTACATAGTGATAGGTAGCTATGATTCCAAAATGCCAATTAGTCCCATCATATTCCAGCAATTCAATCCTATTTTCATTGTTTTCTTAACGCCACTGGTCATAGGAATATTTGCCGCACTCAACAAAAGACGCCTGGAGCCAAGTTCTCCAAGAAAGATTGGCATTGGACTTTCACTTGCAGGCTTAAGTTTTGTAATTATGATTGTTGCTGTTGTAGGCCTTGTTGCACCAAGACTTTTTGAAGCAGGCTCTGCTGCAGATGCCATGAGGGTAACCCCCTACTGGCTGATTGCAACATATTTCAGTCTTACGATATCAGAATTATTTTATAGTCCAATCGGGCTTTCTTTTGTTTCGAGAGTTGCTCCTCCAAGCCTTTCCGGGTTTATGCAGGGAGCCTGGCTGGGATCAACGGCAATTGGAAACCTGCTTGCCGGACTTATTGGGCCTTTCTGGATGAAGTGGGAGATGTGGCAATTCTTCCTGTTACTGGTTATAATGTTATTCCTGTCCTCTGCATTTGTGTTCAGTATAATTAAAACACTTGAAAACGCAACAAGTGATGAATAAACACTTGTAATACGAATATAGAAAGCAGTCATTCCTTAAAAGTGGCTGCTTTTTTTATTAATAAAATGAAAAAAATAAAAGATTCTTTGAATTTCGTTTTCATGGTTTAATACAATTTCATAAATTAGACATCTGAAAGTTAGGTCAGAATACAATTTAATAGATTATCTTACAATCCATTAAGCTGATGATCTGCAACTTTTCAAGATTAAGGAAGCATGAATATAAGACCTTTGGACATAAAGGGAACGGCCAAAACACCGCAGATCAATTACTCTGAAGAGAATGGTTTGATCGAGATCAAGGGGAAATCTATTCCTGAGAACCATCACACATTCTATTCTCCGGTATTTGAATGGCTTGAAGATTTTGCCGCCAGTGCACCTGACAATACCAGGGTCAATGTCTATCTTGAGTATTTTAATACCAGCTCTTCCAAAGTGCTTTTAAAGATATTTAAAACACTGGAAGATATCTCGATGAAAGGAAAATCCATTGAAATAGTTTGGTATTTTGAGGAAGATGACCTGGACATGAAAGAATGTGGCCAGGACTATAGCGCAATGTTAAATATGCCTTTCAAAATGATCGAAGTGGAAGGAGGATAAACTCCTAAACCCTGTCTGCCGACAGGCAAGCATCTAAACCTTGTCCTGAGCTTGTCGAAGGATCAACACCCTCTTTTCAATCCTCAAGTTAAAATAAAGTTTTGGTGCTTTTGAGTTTTCATCTCTATACTAAATAAAATGAATGACATCCAGGATATAATTAAAAATCTTGTAGATTTCAGGGATCAACGAAACTGGTCTCAGTTTCATAATGTTAAGGATCTGGCTCTTGCCCTGTCAATTGAGGCAGGGGAGCTGAATGAGTTGTTTTTATGGAAAAATGAAGAACAGCTTGCTGATGTATCGGAAGAAAGAATACGGGAGGAACTGGCTGATGTTTTTGCCTATGCCTTCTTATTATCTGAAAAATACAATTTTGATGTAAAAAACATTATCCTGGAAAAAATCAGGAAAAATCACAAAAAGTATCCTGTTAAACACTCAAGGAATAGTGCAAAAAAGTACAATGAACTAAAATAATAATATAGTATTCCTGGTATCAACAAATAGCTGGATCCCGGGTCTACGCCTTCGAGTGTTAGAAAGAAGTTTGTGAAACCAGTTACTAAACCAATTACCTGGTTTCTTATTATCTGAACTCTATATGAAGTATTTCAGCCTCTGATGATAAATGTCAGGATCTTCGACCCTTCAGGCTGACAGCTTGAGGACAAAAAAAATAGCACCGGGCTTTAGCCTGGTGTTAAGAGCAGAATCTAAGTCAGGTTTTGGCGCAAATTTTGCCTGGTGCTGAATCTTTAGATATGCCCAGATGGAAGATTTGTTGAAGGCAGCAAAATTTGTGACAAAACCGAAATATATGACGAAAACTCATTCAACTTCCAACACTCAATGTTTAAAACTCTTCCTCCTGTTTTCGCCAATTAGCTTACCGGAACAAAAACAATAAACCTTATTTTGCATTTTTAAAAGCACCCAGGCCTGCAAATTTAGCATCCTTGCCAAGCATCCTTTCAATTCTGAGTAACTGGTTAAACTTGGCAATCCTTTCACTTCTGCATCCCGATCCGGTCTTCAAATGTCCGGCTCCTGTGGCTACTGTAAGGTCGGCAATAAAAGGATCTTCAGTTTCACCGGAGCGATGGGAAACAAAACAAAAATAGTTATTTGCTTTAGCAAGCTCAATGGTTTCAAGAGTCTCTGTTAAAGTTCCAATTTGATTTAGTTTGATCAGTATAGAGTTGGCAACACCCTTATCTATACTTTCCTGTAATATCTTTTTGTTAGTGCATAATAGATCATCTCCTACAATCTCGATCTTACTTCCCATCTCATCAGTCATCACTTTCCAGCCATCCCAATCATTTTCAGCCATTCCATCTTCAATTAATATAATTGGGTATTTTGCTACCCAATCTTTCCATATTGCAACCATTTCATCTGAAGTTTTCAAGGATTGGTCTGACTTGAAAAATTTGTATTTACCATTTTCCCACATCTCACTTGTTGCCGGATCCAGACAAATAGAAATATCCTCCCCAGGTTTGTATCCGGCTTTTTCAATGCCTTCCAGAATAACCTCAATAGCTTCCTCATTTGATTTTAAATCAGGGGCAAAACCACCTTCATCCCCAACACCTGTACTGTATCCCCTTTTCTTTAAAACAGTTTGAAGGGCATGAAAAGTTTCAGCTCCCATACGAATAGAGCTTGCAAAATCAGGGGCATTGTGAGGAGCAATCATAAATTCCTGGAAATCTACATTATTTGTTGCATGAGAACCACCATTTATGACATTCATGGAAGGCACAGGCATCAGACTTGCATTCACTCCTCCAAGATAGCGAAACAAGGGCAAATTCAAAGCAATAGAAGCAGTCCGTGCAGCAGCCAGGGAAACTCCCAGAATTGCATTGGCACCAAAATTTGCCTTATTCGGAGTCCCATCCATCTCAATCATCTTATAGTCCAGGGCACGTTGTTCATCAACCCTCATACCAATAATCCCTGGAGCGATTATTTTGTTCACATTTTCTACGGCTTTTAACACTCCCTTTCCTCCATACCTGCTTTTGTCTCCATCCCTGAGTTCAACTGCTTCCTTCTCTCCTGTGGAAGCACCGGATGGCACCATGGCACTGGAACGCACACCATTTTCAAGACTTACCTCAACTTCTATCGTTGGATTTCCTCTGGAATCAAGTATTTCCTGAGCAACTACTTTACTGATTTTCATATTCTGTTGTTTTTAATAAATGTTCATTGAAACAAATTAATATTTGATAGGATTTATCTAAAATCCAGAAATGCAAAAATACAAAATTAACCCGAAAAATTTATATAGTTTATTCAGTAGTGTCCGGAGAAAATTTGTTTATCCGCTACGCAGAATTCATAGCCTTTAATAACTCCCTTTCCTACAACACTTAATCCGCTACGCGGAAATTCTCCGTAGGAGATTTAGTATTGTAGAAAAAGTAACCCCAAACTTTACAAATACCTCGTAGAGGTTTAACAATATGAAAGTTTAGTAGTTATTTTACATATTAGCCGGACAACAATATAATTTATTATGAATTCTTGCAAAAGAATACATTATGTCGTATGTTTACGACATTAATAATTAAATCATGTACAAAACAGAGAATTTTGAAATCAGCATGCAGGAACTTGCAGCATTTGCAAGGGTGCTTTCCCACCCGGCAAGACTTTCCATCCTTAAATTCCTTGCAAGTTCAAAACAATGTATCTCCGGAGATATAAGTGAAAAAATCCCTTTGAGCAGATCCACTGTTTCTCAACACCTCAAAGAACTTAAGCTGGCCGGACTTATCCAGGGTAGTGTGGAAGGAACCAGAATCAATTATTGCCTCAGAAAAGATACTATTGATAGTATGATTGATCAGTTTTCTGATCTCTTTGATGAAATAAAACCCAAAACCGGTCATTCCTGTTAATCATGAATATACTCATACTCTGTACCGGAAATTCCTGTCGCAGCCAAATGGCCGAAGGTTTTTTAAAATCTTTTAGTAATAAACTGAAGGTGTTTTCTGCCGGCACAAACCCTGCTAAAATGGTGCATCCCAAGGCAGTTCAGGTGATGAAGGAAATAGGAATCTACATACATAACAATCAACCCAAAGATGTTGATGAATTCATTCATCAAAGTTTCAGATATGTAATAACAGTTTGTAACAATGCTAAAGAAAGCTGTCCGGTTTTTAGGGGAAATATTCATAAAAGACTGCATATTGGATTTGATGACCCTGCTGAGGCAAGAGGCACAAATACAGAGATACTATCAGAATTCAGGAGAGTGCGGGATGAAATAAACAACGATTTTGTAAATTTTTATAAGCATCAAATAACTATTGATAATGGAAAAAAACAATGAAGTAAAGCAGTTTGTTATGGACAGGTATAATGAAGTCGCAGAATCTTCATGTGGCTGCTGTGGTGATAACACGAATTACACAATGTTCAGTGATTCATATGCTGCAAAAAAGGGCTATGTGCCTGATGCCGACCTCAGCCTGGGATGTGGAATTCCAACAGACTATGTAAATATCAAACAAGGAGAACATGTATTGGACCTGGGGAGTGGAGCAGGAAATGATTGCTTTGTAGCAAGATCCATAGTTGGAGAAAACGGAAAAGTGACCGGATTGGATTTCTCAGATAAAATGCTTGAAAAGGCCCGTTTGAACAATGAAAAAATGGGATACAAAAATGTAAGCTTTGTAAAAGGCGATATTGAATCTATTCCCTTACCTGACAACTCTGTTGATGTTGTAATTAGTAATTGTGTTCTGAACCTTGTTCCGGATAAAACTAAAGCCTTCTCTGAAATCAGAAGGGTAATGAAGCCAGGTGGAAGGCTTAGTGTTTCTGACATTGTGATAAGGGGAGATTTACCACAGGAATTAAGAGATGCCGTTGCCTTGTATGCCGGCTGTATCTCAGGAGCCCTGAAAATAGATGAATACATCCAGGCATTTAAGGAAGCTGGTTTTGAAAATCCGGAAACCAAAAAAGAAAAGCATCTTCCCATTTCCGACAGACTGATCCTGAAACACAGTACCGAAAAAGCCCTTGCAGATTTTAAAGAAGGACTTGTTGAAGTCCTCAGCATAACATTGTTTGCGAGGAAATAGCAGTCTTGATTTGACATTATTGGTTATAGTCAACCTGAATTCTGCTGTGAAATAATTAACAGTAAGCTGCAGTCTATTATACCTCCATCATTCTATCAGGATCACTGTCAACAATTACCTACTCGTCAGACCACTATTGGGTAGTTCATTGAGTAAAAGGATAAGTCTATTTGTTGGTCATATCCATAAGTGGTCAGACGAGTAAATAGCATATATTTTATGATCCCTGGGTTTTTCTTTTAGACTTTGTGACTTTCAGATTTTTCGACCTCTTATTCTTTAAAACCCCAGGCCTTTCATTACCTTACCAACACTTTCTTCAATACTCTGATTTGTAGTGTCAACAGTTATCTCTGCCATCTCCGGCTCTTCATACGGATCATCAATTCCGGTAAACTGGGTAATCTTTCCCGCCCGGGCTTTAGCATACAGGCCTTTAGCATCACGCTGTTCACAAATCTCCAGGGGTGTGGCAATATGTACTTCCTTATAATTATTGCACAGCCTTCTCACAAATTCTCTCGATTCCTTATAGGGTGAGATAAAGCTGGCTACTACAAACACATTGTTTTTCTCCAGCATACTTGCAAGAAATCCAACGCGTTTAATATGCCGGTTTCTTTCCTCCTTCGAAAAACCAGTCTTTGGAAAGATATCCCTAACCTTATCCCCGTCCAGATGCTCTGCTTTAAAGCCTTTAGCTTTGAGTTTTTTACAAACTCCTTCTCCAATGGTACTCTTCCCTGCTCCTGAAAGACCTGTTAACCAAATCACACCTGGCTGAATATCTTTTCTCCAAAAAGGAATTGTACTCCAGGTCTTCTCATGAACGAAGTAGAGAAGCAGTTTCAATACTATATCAATACCAGCTATAGCAAGGGCAATTTTAATTTCTCTGGTAAAGGCAAAAACAAGAGCAGCAGTAGTAAGACTTGCCAAAAAACACCAGGAAATAATTTTTATAATAGATGGTCTGTTGGATTCTTGAAACATATATCTAGAGATTAATAAGAAAGAACAAAGATATAAAAATGAAATTTTGCTATTTTTAATCTATGAAGAAAAAATCTATATCTGTCATTCTGGTAACAGCCCTTGCAATAATTCTCTATTTCCTCATCGATGACCCATTAAACTTAAGTACTAAACTTGGCCGCTCAAAAAGACTACCCCCTATTATCATTAGTTTAAGTACTATAGAATCAGGTTACCCCAGCCTCCCATATGATAGTAGCTCTGTGCTAAAATACCTTGGTTTTCACTTATCCTACAATGAGGAGTTCGAACAGGCAAACTGGACTGCCTACATTCTTACACGTAAAATGGTAGAAGAAGGTCAGTTTGAAAGAAAAAATAATTTCAGGGCAGACACCAATATCTTATCATCTTCTGCATCCCTGGCTGACTATAGGAAAAGTGGTTTCGACAGGGGCCACCTGGTTCCGGCTGGTGATATGAAATGGAACGAACAGGCAATGAGTGAATCTTTCCTTATGAGTAACATAAGTCCCCAGGTACCTGGGTTTAACAGGAATCTATGGAGAAAACTGGAGACGAAAGTCAGGAAATGGGCAGTTGAAAATGACAGCCTTTATATTATCACAGGCCCTGTACTGCAAGATATTGACCAGTTTATCGGGAAAAACGATGTTGGAGTGCCCCATACCTATTTCAAGCTTATCCTTGACATCTCTGCTCCTGATTACAAAGGGATTGCCTTCTTAATAGAAAATAAAGTTTCAAGCAGGGATTTTTTTGGTTATGCCATTAGCATTGACTCCCTTGAAGTAATTTTAGATTACAACTTTTTCCCTGACCAGGAAAGCTATTCCATTGAGTATATTGAAAGCATGATGAATTTAGGAGAGTGGAACCTTTGAGCCCGATAGGGCGAACGGTAAGCGAACTTGTGAGTGAATCCCTCACGAGTTGCCTGTGGGAAAGCCTGTGGGAACGAGTAAAAGCTCACGGCCTGTCCCGAACTTGATTCGGGAAGTGGCTTTTTAAAGGTGGTTCTTACTCTTAATTCTCCTCCTTTTTTTCAAGGAGGAGTACCCGAGTTTACGAGGGGGAGGTGGTTCTTATTCATACCTCAACGAATCCACTGGATTCTGATTTGCTGCTTTATATACCAGACCACTTATGGTACCTGCTGCAACCAAAAACATAATCAAAATGGACCAAATAAACAATCCCGGAGTCATATCCAGGTAATAATCCCAAATACTATCCAGCAGCATATCTGAGAGGAAATATGCCCCTACTGCACCAAGTGGAGAAGCTATTAAAAGTAATAGCATAAACCTGCGACTCAGAAGACCAATAATAAGGGCAATTGGAGCACCAAGCACCTTCCTTATACCAATCTCTTTAGTTCGACCTACAATACTAAGTGAAACCAGTGTATACAAGCCAATAAGAGATAAAATAATGGCTACAATTGCAAGAAAAACGAACAATTGTTTTATACTCTTATTTATTGTTTTCTCTTCCTGAAGGGTTTCTTCCTGCGCAATTCCATTAAAAGGATAGTTTGGAAACATTTCTGTCCATGTTTCCCGGCAAAATTCCAGAACCTCAGGTAAATCTTCAGCTTCAGTCCTGACTGCCAGCGAGTAGTACTGACCTTTTTTTGCAAGACGTATCAGTGCTGGTTCCACAGCCCGCCACAGCCCGCCAACAAAATAATCATCCACAACCCCAATCACTGTAAGCCGTGTTGTATCATAAATAGTGATTGTATGTCCAACCGGATCAGCCCAGCCAAAGGCCTCAGCAAATTTATTATTAACCAGTATAGATCTTCCCATGTCTGCCTCCATCCT
>JAUVKW010000116.1 GCA_030596025.1 Bacteroidota bacterium
AACCATTACTGAACCATAGATAGTCGATAAATTGGCTATAAGTATATCTGATTGATGCATGATTTCAAAGGAAATAGTCCGATTCTAGTCATTTTTGTGAATTAGGGTAAACCAGACAGTAAACCACCTAAATAAAAAAGAATTGTGAAATTGTCATAACTCTCTAATTATCTGTGGTGAGGGATACTGGATTACTCCCCTTCGGGTCGTGATCCAGGGGTTGGGGCCTTCACAACAAAAAACCAACCCGGCTACGCCGACTTAAATTTTTTATTTTCTCCGAATTCCTTCAAGCAAGCTTGGGGAATTCTCCAAAAATAAAAAAACCCAGACTATGTCTGAGTTTGTTTTTTTTGTGGGCGATACTGGATTCGAACCAGTGACCCCCTGCTTGTAAGGCAGGTGCTCTGAACCAGCTGAGCTAATCGCCCGAAAAGGAGTGCAAATATAATAGTCTTCTTATTATCTGCAAAAGGAATCATAAGATATTTGCATATTGTTGCATTATATGTTTATCCCCTACGGGGAATTAAGCAATTTGGTAAATGTGCACACTACAATACTATAACCGCTACGTGGTATTGCTGTTTACGAACTTAAAAGATATTTCAACTATATCCGGGCTTTAACCTTCCAGCAGGCAAGGCCTACGGGGAATTATGCAGTTCGATAAATATATAATACACTACTATAACAGCTACGTGGTATTGCTGTTTACGAACTTAAAAGATATTTCAACTACATCCTGGCTTTAACCTTAGCCTCCGTGTCCGCCGAAGCCTTGGCGTAGGTGGGACTTGTCCGCAGCAGCTTTGGCGTAGGTTGAGCCTTCTTATATTATTGCCCGTAGGGCATCAAGTATTGTAGCTATGCCAGTCATGAAAGATATTCATACTCCGTAGGAGTTTAACATAAGTATAAATGTTCCTGGTTTTATTTATTTATGTTTTATTACCTACAACTAATCCAATAACTTATAACATTGAAATATCATATCTCGTAGTTAAAGCACTTCCGCAACAACAAAAGTGCTTCCTCCAATAAATATCATATCATCAGAGCCTGCATTTGCCCGGGCCTGCATATATGCATCCCAAACATCTTTAATCACTTCCCCTGCTAAACCAGCCTGCCTGGCGGCAGCTGCCAATTTCTCAACAGGAAGGGCCCTGGGGATTTTGGCCTGGGTAAAATAATACTCCGCCTCCACCGGGAACAATTTCAATATCCTTGCCTCATCCTTCCCATCTACCATTCCCAGCACAATATGCAATTTCCTGTATGCCGTATTTTTTATTTGCTCCAAAACCTCATTTATACCTTCAAGATTATGAGCCGTATCACACACCGTAAACGGACTATTATTCAATACCTGCCACCTCCCGAGCAATCCTGTATTCTCCTGCACCTTAGCCAGCCCTGCATAAATCTCATCCTTACCGGTTAAAATACCCCTTCCCGACAATATTTCTAGACTCTGCAAAACAGTTACAATATTTTTCAACTGGTATGTCCCCAGTAAATCACATTCCATACCTTCATAAAGCGACTTTCCTTCCTTCAGTATTCTCATCTTTTGCTTCCCTGCCATAGTTCCCAGAGAGTAATCCACCCGGAAATGCTGATCTGCAAAATAAATATCCGATCCCCTTTTCAGAGCCGTCTTCAGGAAAATCCCCATTACCTCCTTCTGTGTCTCCCCCACTATCACGGGAACTCCAGGTTTGATAATTCCTGCTTTTTCAACGGCAACTTCAGATAAGTCTGAACCCAAAAACTCACTATGATCATGACCAATATTTGTAATTACTGAGATTTCAGGCTGAATAATATTAGTAGAATCCAACCTGCCTCCCAGTCCGGTTTCAATCACAGCAACTTCCACTTCCTGCTCCCTGAAAAAATCGAATGCCATGGCTACAGTCAGCTCAAAAAAGGAAGGTTTCAACTTTTGAATGATCTCCTTGTGATCTTCTACGAATGACACCACATATTCCTTTCTGACAGTTTCTCCATTTACACGAATACGCTCGGTAAAATCCTTCAAATGGGGAGAAGTATATAAGCCTGTTTTAATTCCGGCCTCCTGCAAAACCGAAGCTAACATATGAGCTGCCGAACCCTTTCCATTGGTCCCCGCAATATGTAAGGTTTTAAAAGACTTATGAGGGAAAGAAAAATATTTATCCAGCTTGAGAGTATTATTCAGGTTTGCCTTATATGCAGCTTTGCCTATTCGCTGAAACATTGGCAGCTGGCTAAATAGAAACTCCAGCGTTTCTTCATAGGTCCATCCCTTTTTTGACATTTTCTTCTCTACCATTGGTTGTAATGAACCTTATCGCGGACAAAGCGGTTTTCCACCTCCCTTGTTTCTGCAGGATAACCAAGGGAAATCAGAGCAAAAGGAAGAATGTGAGAAGGCAGTTGAAACAATTCACTAAAGGCTTTCCTTCTCTCTTCCCTGGGATGAATACCAATCCATACTCCACCCAGTCCCAAACCATGTGCAGCAAGTAAAATATTTTCGGTTGCAGCACCACAATCCACTGCCCAATATCCCGGAGCATGCTCCAGGCGTTCATCGCCAAGTATCAGGATAGCTGCAGCAGCCTGTTTGAGCATCTGAGCATAAGGGTGAATTTTCGTGATTTCCAGCAATAGCTCCCTGGATTCCACCACCAGGAAATGCCATGGCTGGCAATTTACAGCAGATGGAGCATACATTCCTGCTTTCAGTAATGTATCCATCTGATCCTTAGCAATCTGTTCAGAGCTATACCTACGTATGCTCCTACGTGTAAAAAGAGCTTCCAGTACTTCCATATCTTTTGAAATTTCAGGGTATACAAACCCTTATAAAGCAATAAATTTAGTATTTTTAAAGAACTAAATATGTAAAATAGCGCAGTATGAACCGAACATAATTAAATATAATATTAACAAATGAAAAAAAAGAGCAATAAATTTTTTGTTTTAGACACCAATGTTCTTCTTCATGACTATGAATGTATTTATAATTTTGAAGAAAATGACATTATTATACCCATTGTTGTTCTCGAGGAACTTGACAAGTTTAAAAAAGGTAATAACCAGATAAATTTCCATGCCAGGGAGCTCACCCGTGAACTCGACAAGCTTTCAGGCGATAAATTATTTACACAGGGAGTTTCATTGGGAAAAGATAAAGGCAAGTTGTTTATTGAAACAGGCAAGCCCTTTGGTGAGAAGGTAAGCGAATCCTTCCCTGAAAAGACCCCCGATCACAGGATACTGGTTATTGCTGATTATGTTACCGAAAAGAATCCTGACAGCCAGGTTATCCTTGTTACCAAAGACATGAACCTGCGCATGAAAGCCAAGTCGCTAGGGATACAGGCTCAGGATTATGAGACAGATAAGGTTTCTAATCTCGATGATTTGTATCGTACACTCACTACCCTTGAGAATCAGGATTCAGCGCTAATTTCCCGCCTCTATGATGAAAAGGAAGGTGTTCCCGTTAAGGACTTCAAGTTAGAAATAAAGCCTTTTGCCCACGAATATTATATTATGAAAAGTGAGAAATCCAGTGTTCTCACTCATTATGATCCTATAGAAAAGGTGATGAACCGCATTGAAAAAACAATTGCCTATGGAATTGAACCCCGTAATGCGGAGCAGACTTTTTCTATTGATGCCCTTACCCGTCCCGAAATTCAGCTGGTGGCCTTAACAGGAAAAGCAGGTACAGGTAAAACCCTGCTGGCTCTTGCTGCTGCGCTGCATCACCGAAGAAATTTCAAGCAAATCTTCCTGGCCCGGCCCATTGTTCCCCTGGCCAACCGCGATCTCGGATTTCTGCCAGGTGATGTAAGTGAAAAAATTGGCCCTTATATGCAACCTCTTTTTGACAATCTCACGGTAATAAAAAACAAATTTAGTCCACAGAGTAAAGATTACCAGAAAATTGAAGACATGTTAAAAGAAGAAAAACTGGTGATCACTCCACTGGCCTACATCAGGGGAAGAAGTCTCTCTCATATTTTCTTTATTGTTGATGAGGCTCAAAACCTTACCCCACATGAAATAAAAACTATCATTACCCGTGCCGGAGAAGGAACAAAAATGATATTTACAGGAGATATAGAACAGATTGACTCGCCTTACCTGGATGCCGGTTCAAACGGACTTACCTATCTTACAGATAAAATGAAAGGTCAGGATATCTTTGCACATGTAAATCTGGTTAAAGGGGAAAGAAGTTACCTGGCGGAATTGGCCAGCCAGCTTCTGTAGTATTTTAATATTCATTAATTTAGAGCAAATGAGTAAGATCCTCACTATTGTACGCCACGGAAAATCTGATTGGGATTTTATGGATCTATCTGATTATGACAGACCATTGAAGTTGAGAGCATATTCAGATGCCTATAAAATGGCTGAGGCACTGAAAATAAAACCACACTCCCCGGATATTTTTCTGAGCAGTCCTGCAAACCGGGCTTTATATACGGCAGTAATCTATGCCAGAACCATGGATCATAGTTTTGAAAAAATAAAAATTCTGGATGAGCTATACATGAGTAATCCAAATTCAATTATCAGATTATTGAAAAAGCAGGATAATAGTTTTAATCACCTGGCAATCTTTGGACATAACCCGGGATTTACCGAACTTGCAAATTATTATCTTCCTGAATATCTTGACAATGTGCCAACGTCAGCATATGTATGGCTTGAATTTAACACAGATACCTGGGAAAAAATTGATCCGGATTTATTAACTGATCATGAGTTTAATTATCCTAAAAAAAATCACGCTTAAAGATTTTCATAATGGAAATGAGAAGAGATTTTATTAACCGGGAGCTGAGCTGGCTTACATTCAATCATGCTGTCCTCCAGGAAGCTGCTGATAAAAACGTCCCCCTGGTTGAAAGATTCCGATTCCTTGGGATATTCTCTAACAACCTGGATGAATTTTTTAAAGTCAGGGTTGCCTCGGTAAAGCGGCTTAGTGAACTGAAAGTAGACACAAGTAAACTCACTTATGAAAAACCTAAAATACTATTAAACCAGATCCAGAAGAAAGTCTTAGAGCTCCAAAATTTCTTCGATGATATTTTTCATACACTTCTTAAGGAACTTGAAAAAAAAGGAATATTTATTATTAATGAAAAACAACTGAGTAATAAGCAACATGAGTTCGTTAAAGATTATTTCATCGAACATTTACTTCCGGTGATCAGCCCCATCATGCTTAATAATGTAAAAAAGTTTCCCCCCTTAAAAGATAAATCCATTTATCTTGCCACAAAACTTTCGAATGATAAACATGGTGGGAAATTTGAATATACCCTGATGGAATTACCCCGAAAAACCCTGCCGCGTTTCATTCAGCTGCCCAGTGAAGGAGACAAAAGATTTATTATTCTCCTCGATGATGTTATAAGATCCCAGATGAAGTATATTTTCAGAAAGTTTCCTTATACAAATTTTGATTCCTATACTATAAAAATTACCAGGGATGCCGAGCTGGACATTGACAATGATCTTACAAAAGGCTTTCTTGAGAAAATTTCAAAGGGAGTAAAAGGCAGAAAAAAAGGACAGCCGGTGCGTTTTGTTTATGATAAAAAAATGGTCCCTGACCTAATGAAATTCCTAAAAACCCAACTCCGCATTGATACCGATGACAATCTGATTCCCGGAGGCAGATACCATAATTTTAAAGACTTTATGGAATTTCCGAATATTGGCCCGAAAAATCTTGAATATCAAAAGCTCAAGCCCCTGACTCATCCATCTTTTTGTCCTGAAGAGAGCATACTTGACCTGATCGACAAAAAAGATATTCTTGTATATTTCCCCTATCATAATTTTTTACATTTTGTAAATCTTTTGCGTGAGGCCGCAATAGATCCAACAGTTACTTCTATTAGAATTACCCTGTACAGGGTTGCCAGAGTATCTAAAGTAATAAATACACTTATTAATGCCAGTCTCAATGGCAAAGAAGTTACAGTTGTTATAGAACTCCAGGCCAGATTTGATGAAGAATCAAATATATACTGGTCGAAGAAGCTGGAAGAAGCAGGTGCTAAAGTAATTTTTGGAATTCCGGGACTTAAAGTTCACGCAAAACTATTACTTATTGGCCGAAAGATTCATAAACATGAAAAAACACAATATACTTCCTGTATAAGTACAGGCAATTTTCATGAAGGGACTGCCCGGGTTTACTCAGACGTCAGCTTATTTACAGCTCATAAAAAAATAACAAGGGAAGTAAGAACAATCTTTAATTTTATTGAATTCCCATACAAACCAATACAACTCAATTACCTGCTTGTGTCTCCGGTATTTATGAGAAACGGATTGGTGGAACTCATTGATAATGAAATAGAAAATGTAAAAAATGACAAAAAAGCCTCTATAATTCTTAAACTCAATAATCTTGTTGACCGTAAAATGATCAGCAAGCTATATCTTGCAAGCCAGGCAGGTGTTCAAATCACACTTCTTGTCAGAGGTATTTGTTCCCTTATACCAGGAGTACCCGGACTGAGTGAAAATATTAAGGCCACATGCATTGTGGGCAGGTTTCTTGAGCACTCCAGGATATTTATATTTGAAAATGATGGTAATGAATTATACTATATTTCTTCAGCCGATTGGATGACCAGGAACCTTGATCACCGTGTTGAAGTTGTATCTCCTATCCTTGACCCTGACCTGCAAAAAGAACTCAGGCATATTACTGAGCTTCATTTATCAGACAATGTGAAGGCCAGAATAATCAATGATAGCCAGAATAATCAATACATAAAAACCGGAGGAAAGAAAATAAACTCTCAAATAGAGCATTACCGGTATTTAAGCAGCAATAAACCTTAATTATATTTCCGTAAGTTCAGTACATCTTTCTTTATACCTAAATTTCTCTATGCTCAATCTAAAAAATATATGCTATAATGTTCTGGATATTGCCTGCTCTGCCGGAGAGTTTATTCGCAAAGAACGGGAAGGATTTAAATCTGAATCCATAGAAAAAAAAGGATTACATGATTTTGTCAGTTATGTAGACAAAGGATCTGAAGAACTAATTTTCAGCAAGCTGGAACCTCTTATTCCGGAAGCCGGGTTCCTTGGGGAAGAAAACACTCATACAGTGGAAGGAAAATCTTACCAGTGGATAGTGGATCCTTTGGATGGAACCACCAATTTTATTCATGGTCTTTTTCCATATTCTGTCAGTATTGCATTGATGCATAAACAAGAAATTGTTCTGGGAGTAATCTATGAAATTGGGGCAGATGAAATTTTCTTTTCCTGGAAGAATGCACCTGCTTACTGCAATCATAAAATAATTTCCGTCTCTAAAACAGAGAAACTACAGGATGCCCTGATCTCTACCGGATTCCCATATTCAAATTTCTCACGACTGAAGCCATTTCTGAACAGCATGGATTTTTTCATGCAAAACACTCATGGACTAAGGCGTTTAGGATCAGCCGCAACAGACCTGGCCTACCTGGCACGTGGTCAGTTTGATGGCTTTTATGAATATGATCTCCAGGCATGGGATGTAGCAGCCGGGGCTTTGATAGTTAAGCAGGCAGGAGGACTAATTGGCGATTTTTCAGGTGGGGGGAAGTACATATTTGGAGGAGAAATTGTGGCAGCTAACTCAAATCTATTTCCGGAATTCCTCAATATGGTTAATAAGACTATGTGTCGGTGAAATTTTTTACTCGTCTGACCACTGGGAGTGGTCTGACGAGTGTGACTTAAAGGGGAGATCCTGCTGTTAATTAATTAACAGCACTTTTTCACCCTAAAGACTTTCAAAATATTTGTAATTCAGAGAAAACACTTAATTTTAACAATTCTCAATATCAAGAATCAGAACGATCGGCCCGAAAAAAATATGATCAAAACCTCAATAGTAATATTGAACTGGAATGGGAAACAGTATCTTAAGCAGTTTCTTCCTTCAGTTATAAAATATACTGATAAAAGGGATACTGAAATTGTGGTAGCTGACAACGGGTCAACAGATGATTCCCTTGACTTCCTTAAATCAGAATTCCCAGATATAAAGCTAATTGAACTGAAAAAGAATTATGGCTTTGCCGAAGGTTATAACAAAGCCCTCCAGCAGGTAGAGGCAGAGTTTTACATACTTCTGAATTCAGATGTTGAGGTAGACGAAAACTGGGAACAGGCACTCATAGATGTTCTTGAGAAAAATCCCACTGTTGCTGCAGTGATGCCAAAAATAAGGTCCTTTCATGAGAAAGAGAATTTTGAATATGCAGGTGCTGCGGGAGGATTCATTGATCAATATGGCTACCCTTTCTGCAGGGGAAGAATATTAGATAAAATTGAAAAAGATGAGGGGCAGTATGATCAATTGACCGAGGTTTTCTGGGCTACCGGAGCTTGTCTGGCAATTCGAGCTGAACTTTTTCATGACTTACATGGATTCGATAGCTTTTTCTTTGCACATATGGAAGAGATTGACCTATGCTGGAGGTTGAAGAATAAGGGATACAAAATTATGTTTACCCCGGAATCCAGCGTATTTCATGTTGGAGGAGGAAGCCTTCCAAATGAACACCCTTATAAATTATTCTTAAACTTCAGAAACAACCTCATCCTTTTATATAAGAATCTTCCCGGTAAAAATCTGGTGCCAATACTCTTTTCCAGAATGATACTGGATGGTATTGCAGCTATAAAATACCTCCTCAGCCTTAAGCCGATTCACTTTTATGTTGTCTTGAAAGCACATTTTAGCTTTTACAAGGCAATCCGAAAGTATAGGGAATTTCGAAAAGTAAACCAGGAGTATAACAAAACTTATCCCACCCAGGTATTTAAGGGTAGTATGATTGTTAGTTATTACCTGAAAGGAAAGAAAAAATTCAACCAGCTGGGGCTATAAGAAAATAGGGAATACACACTATTACGTTTCATCTGGTTTCGGCACCTGGGGGTTATCGGTAAGAATCGGGAACCGACCAGAAATTGTGGTCATTACTCTGAATTTTTTTTAAGACCTATTTCTATTCTGTGAGTGCCTGCAGGCGGAAAGCCTGGTGCTATTTTTTCTTATCTTCAGGCTTGAAGTCCATTATTCCAAGGTTTATGAGTGTTCAAGATGTTCAAGAAAGTTTAAGATTGTTCCCCTCCTACCTGTTTTGTGCAATGCATGACCCAAATTGTTATTAATCACAGCTTTTTGCCACAAAGTGGCTAAATTTGAATAACCGTCCCGGAACGGGGCGGTTAATGACAAACCATATAAAAGATCTCTGAAGGAGGTCAATAAAAACTAATAAGATGCCAGATATCGTCAAATTCTTAACTATTTTATGACAGATATTTTCTATAAACCATAATTCACCCCCATTCGGGGATGAAGTTTAGCGTGCAGCTGTAACCCTCCTAATTCCGGAGTACCGGAAGCAGGAGGGTTATTCAAATACTGCCCCTTTCAGGGCAAATAAGCGTAATGGTATGGAACTTTATTTTTAGCTTACTATAAGATTTCTCCTGTTTTGTAGATTGCATTAACCTCCATAATATCCCCCAATATTATCATCAACCTTGAGGTCGTTCACGTTGTGCACAAAACAGAAGCCCTAAGCCACGATCTCATTGCATTTAACACAGTGCTTCACATCATTAAGGATTTTATTTTTTCAAAATAAGCTAACTAAATCATCTGCAGCCTTATAATGATGATCCACAATTGGAGAAGTATATGGTTAATTATATACCAGTATAGCTCACAGTCAACAACTCTCAGGGTTTAATCTAGCCAGAGTACTTTAGGATTAATGGACATACATAAAAGATTTATATCTTTATATCAATGGTATTTGAGATGAAAAATAGAAAAAACATCATTTGTACTTTTTGTTTCCTGTTGAAATTGTCACTTTGCGCTCAAATGGTAAATTATTCTCAATTATATCAATATACTGATGCTACACGATACGTAAATCCTATCATCGGTACTGCCGGCGAGGGCTCTACTTTTCCGGGTGCGACATCCCCATGGGGGATGGTTTCAGCCGGTCCGCATACAACTTACACTACACCACTTGGATATATACTTGGGAAAACCAATGCACCTGCTGGCTATTACCATGACGAACCGTATATTGAAGGATTTGGTCAAACGCATATTAGCGGAGTTGCTTGCGCTGAATTAGGTGCACCAGTAATTGCTGTAAACTCAAATAAATTAACCCCCCAGAACTATGCTAGCTCTTACAGTGATGAAGTAGCAAA